>JAFLBT010000049.1 GCA_017302935.1 Flavobacteriales bacterium
AAAGCAGTTTCCGAGGTTGGAATTCCTTGCGTCGTGAAACCTTTGATGAGTTCCTCCGGTAAAGGACAATCCACCATCAAATCAAATGAAGACATTGTCAAAGCTTGGAATTACGCCGTAGAAGGTTCTCGTGGCGATGTGGTGGAAGTTATAGTAGAAGCTTTTGTTACTTTTCATTCAGAAATTACCTTATTAACCGTCACTCAAAACAACAATTTACCCACTTTATTTTGTGCTCCCATTGGTCACCGACAAGAACGTGGGGATTATCAGGAAAGTTGGCAACCCGCAAAAGTTTCCGAAAAAGACATTTTGGAAGCTCAAGAAATGGCTCGCAAAGTAACCGAAGCTTTAGGCGGTGCCGGATTATTTGGAGTAGAATTTTTCTTGACGAATGAAGGCGTTTATTTCTCCGAATTATCACCAAGACCTCACGACACCGGAATGGTAACCTTAGCCGGAACACAAAATTTTAATGAATTTGAATTGCATTTACGAGCTGTTTTAAATTTGCCGATAGCCGAAATCACATTAGAAAAAGCCGGAGCCAGTGCAATAATTTTAGCTTCTGAAAACTCAAACCATCCCACCTATTCAGGGATGGAACAAATTGCAGCTTTACCCAAAACCGATTTCAGAATTTTTGGAAAACCCACTTCACGACCCTACAGAAGAATGGGAGTTGCCTTGGTAAATGATTCGTTAAACACACCCATCGAAGAAATTATTGAACGAGCAAAAGCAGCAGCAAAATTGGTAAAAGTAAATGCATAATGACCTTGATTTTAGACAACATAGCCAAAATTGTTTCCCTTACTGAAGCGGAAAAAGAATTGTTTTTGTCTAAAATTGAAACCAAACAATACAAAGCCAAAACCATTTTGCACAATGCCGGAGAAATTTGCAAACATTCTTATTTTGTTAATTTCGGATTAGTGCGAAGTTTCAACATCAATGATAATATCGTAGAACATGTTTTGCATTTTGCCTGCGAAGGCTGGTGGATTGGCGATATGTACAGTTTGCTTTCTCAAAAACCCGGCAACCTATTCATTGAAGTAATGGAAGATGCCGAAGTTGTTCTGTTATCCAAAGAAAATCAAGAACAACTGTATTTTGAAATACCAAAATTAGAACGCTTCTTTAGAATTTTAACCGAAAAATCCTTGGTGGCTCATCAAGAACGATTGATGGATAATTTAAGTTTATCTGCCGAAGAGCGATTTGATAAATTTTGCAAACGGTATCCTACGCTCATTCAACGGGTACCTCAAAAACAGATTGCTTCCTACATTGGTGTTACGCCGGAGTTTTTTAGTAAAATGAAAAGCCGGATGCTTAAGAAGTAGGCAGTCGCAGTGTTCAGTCGCAGTCGAAGTTTAGACTCAGCAATAAACTGACAACTTTCTTAACCTACATTAAGTGACAAACCTTTCTTTGGGTTGTAAATTTGTATTATCAATAACACAAAATCTTTTTAGTTATGAAAAATGTAGTTTTACACAAAGCCAACGAAAGAGGTCATGCCGACCACGGTTGGTTGAATGCTTACCATAGTTTTAGTTTTGCCAATTGGTATAATCCCGATAAAGTTCAGTTTGGAGTATTGCGAGTTTTGAATGATGACACCGTTGCTCCCGGAATGGGATTTGGGATGCATCCACATGATAATATGGAAATCATCACCATTCCGTTGGAAGGCGATTTGGCTCACAAAGACAGTATGGGCAATGCCGAAACCATTAAATTTGGCGATGTGCAAGTCATGAGTGCCGGAACCGGAATTCGCCACAGTGAGTTCAATCCAAATGCGGATCGAAGAACAAAATTGTTGCAAATTTGGTTATTTCCAAACAAAAGAAACGTAACGCCACGTTACCAACAAATCACTTTAGATGTAAGCGACCGCCACAATAAATTACAACAAATTTTGTCTCCCAACGCAGAGGATGAAGGCGTATGGATTCATCAAGATGCTTGGTTTTCTATGGGAAAACTCGACCAAGGTTTTACCACCGAATACAACGTTAAACGCAAAGAAAATGGGGTATATGCTTTTGTAATTTCCGGAAAAGTAACCATTAATGGGTATGCTTTAGACACCAAAGACGCATTAGGTGTTTGGGATACAGAAAAACTTGATATCCAAGTAGATGAAAATGCCGAATTACTTTTAATGGATATTCCGATGGAATAATTTTGTAACTTTACCTGTCAAGTTGAATAACCTTCTTGACAGGTTTAAAACCTAATCCACATGAACGAAACAATACAACTCCATCAAAACGAAAAAAACGGCTATTTTTCAGTAGAAGTTGAGGGTAAAACCGAAGCTAAAATGACTTTTGTTTTTGCCGGTTCCGATAAAATTATCATTGATCATACGGAGGTAAATCCGGGAAACAATGGTAAAGGTTTTGGGAAAAAGATGGTTACGGCGGCCATTGAAATGGCACGAGAAAAAAACCTTAAAATCATTCCTTTGTGTCCGTTTGCCAAAAGTGTTTTTGATAAAACGGAAGCTTTCAAAGACGTATTATAACCCAAAAACCTAACCAACATGGAACCAACCACTAAAGAATACACCAACGGAGAAGTAACTATTGTATGGCAAGCTCACAAATGCATTCATTCTGCGAATTGCGTAAAAAATAATCCGGCTGTATTTCAACCCAAAGAAAAACCATGGATTAAAACCGATGGTTCAACTACGGATAAAATTATTGAAACCATTCACAAATGTCCTTCCGGAGCTTTAACATATTATCTCAACGATGAAAAATCCTCCTAAATGGAAATTCGCCTTAATCGTTTGGATTGCCATTTACCCGAGTATCACATTATTGCATTATTTAATTGGTGAAGAATTAAACCATTTTCCAATTCCATTTCGCACTTTAATCGTTACCGGAATATTAGTCCCTTTGATGGTGTTTATTTTGCTGCCGCTTTTGCGAAATTTTTTCGGTAATTGGATGTCGAAATAATTCAAAAGACAAGTATTGCAAAAAAATCGTCTATCAAAGAAATTATTGAGTCCATATAAATAGTATTTTTGCGAAGACAACTTTATAAAATATACTTATGAAAGCATACGTTTTCCCAGGACAAGGAGCACAATTTACCGGAATGGGTAAAGATTTATATGAAAATTCGGCTTTAGCCAAAGAATTATTTGAAAAAGCCAATGAAATTCTAGGTTTCAGAATTACAGATATTATGTTTGAAGGAACTGCTGAGGAATTGAAAGAAACCAAAGTAACTCAACCGGCCGTTTTTTTACACTCTGTAATTTTAGCTAAAACCCTACCCGATTTTAAACCGGATATGGTGGCAGGTCATTCGTTAGGAGAATTTTCTGCATTAGTAGCCAATGGTGCCTTATCTTTTGAAGACGGATTGCAATTGGTTTCAAAACGAGCCTTAGCCATGCAAAAAGCCTGTGAAATTACCCCTTCTACGATGGCAGCGGTTTTGAATTTAGACGACAAAATAGTGGAAGACATTTGTGCTTCAATAGATGGTGTTGTAGTTGCTGCCAATTACAATTGTCCAGGACAGTTAGTGATTTCCGGAGAATACAAAGCGGTTGAATTAGCTTGCGAAAAAATGAAGGAAGCAGGGGCCAAACGAGCATTGATTTTACCTGTTGGCGGAGCTTTCCACTCCCCTATGATGGAACCGGCCCGAGAAGAATTGGCTGCAGCCATTGAAATGACCCATTTTTCCACACCAATGTGTCCGGTGTATCAAAATGTAACAGCAAATGCCGTTTCAGATGCTGATGAAATTAAAAAGAATTTGATTATTCAATTAACGGCTCCGGTAAAATGGACGCAATCAGTTCAACAAATGATAACAGACGGAGCAACAAGTTTTACCGAAGTTGGCCCGGGAAAAGTATTGGTTGGATTGGTAAATAAAATCAATAAAGAAGTAGAAACGGTTTCGGCTTAATAAATTTTTGGCACTAATTTTGGCTTTAAAACGGTATAATCTTTAAATAAAGAAATCATGAAAAAAGCAATTTTAGGAATTATTCTACTTGGAGCCATTTTTGTTTCTTGTAGAGAGAAATCAACCGAAGAAAAAGTGGAAGATGCGATTGAAGCAGTTGGAAACGATATTGAAGAACAAACAGATTCTGTTATTCAAAAAGTGGAAGAAGTAGTTGATGAAGCAGAAAAAACTGAAAAACAAAATTAAAACAATGTAGAAATGTTGATTGTAGTAAACTAACTCTATCTATATTAAAATGCCTCAGAACACTAAGAACTGAGGTATTTTTACTTTATTTTGAAAACGTTTAACTTCTAATTTTTTGTTCCCATTTCCAAGCACTTGCTAAACTTTCCTCCAAGGTGGATTGTGCTTTCCAACCTAAAATATTATTGGCTTTATCGGTATTGGCATAAGCCGAAGTGATATCACCTTCTCTCCTACCTACAATTTTATAAGGTAATTTTTTACCCGAAACTTTTTCGAAGGCTGTAATGACCTCTAAAACAGAACTTCCGGTTCCGGTTCCTAGGTTAAATGTTTCTACTTTATCCAGATTTTTATTTTCAACTAATCGTTGTAACGCAACTACATGAGCTTTTGCCAAATCGACAACGTGGATATAGTCGCGAATAGCCGTTCCATCTGGCGTTGGATAATCGTCCCCATAAACGGATAATTCCTGACGTAAACCAATTCCGGTTTGTGTGATAAATGGTACTAAATTTTGAGGCACGCCAATTGGTAATTCACCAATTTCAGCAGAAGGATGAGCTCCAATCGGATTAAAATAACGCAATAAAATGGATTTGATATTGGATACTTTAGCTACATCAGTAATGATTTCTTCACCAATTTGCTTCGTATTTCCATACGGAGACATGGCAGGTTGAACAGAAGCATTTTCTGTAATCGGCATTTTTTCGGCTTGACCGTAAACCGTGCATGACGAACTGAAAATAAAATTAGCTGATTGCTTTTTTTGTAATTCTTGTAAAATATATACTAAAGCATTAATGTTATTTTCATAATACAATAAAGGATTTTCAACACTTTCACCCACAGCTTTTGAAGCTGCAAAATGGATAACCCCATTGATATCAGCATGTTTTTGAAACAATTGGTTTACTGCTACTTTTTCTCTTAAATCCATTTGCTCAAAAGCAGGTTTATACCCAATAATTGCTGCAATTCTATCTAAAACTTCAATAGAAGAATTGGATAAATTGTCTACAATCAATGGCTCAAATCCGGCATTATGCAATTCAACAACAGTGTGAGAGCCAATAAATCCAAGGCCTCCGGTTACAAGTACTTTCATTTTTTTGGTAATAGGTTCTAGGTTAAAGGTAATGGGTTGATAGCATTAATTAAAAAATTCTAAAACTGAATCGGTTATATATTTAATTTGTTCGGTATCTAATTCGGTATGCATGGGCAATGAAATCACTTCTTTTACCAATTGATTAGTTACCGGAAAATCTTCTTCCTTATATCGAACATCCGCATACGCTTTTTGTGCATGTAACGGAATCGGGTAATAAATCGCACAAGGAATTCCTTTGCTTTGCAAATGATCCATCAAGGCATTTCTATCCGCATCGATTATTCGCAATGTATATTGGTGAAATACATGGCAATCACAAATAGCACAAATGGTTGGTGCGATGATATTTTTATGTCCTTCAAACGCTTTTGAATAGCTTCTTGCCGCATTTTGACGAGCCGTATTATAACTGTCTAATAAGGGCAATTTTGCATTTAAAACCGCTGCTTGAATACTATCCAAACGAGAATTAACTCCAACAACATCATGGTGATAACGCACATACATTCCGTGATTTACGATTCCTCGAATGGTGTGAGCTAACGCATCATCATTGGTAAAAATTGCTCCACCATCACCGTAACAACCTAAATTTTTAGAAGGGAAAAACGAAGTTGCTCCAACATGACCAATTGTTCCGGCTTTCTTTTTTGTTCCATCCGAGAAGCGACAATTGGCTCCAATGGCTTGAGCATTATCTTCTATGACATATAAATTATGTTCGTTGGCAATTTGCATAATGGCTTCCATGTTAGCTGCTCTCCCGAACAAATGAACAGGAACAATTGCTTTCGTTTTTGGTGTAATCGCTTTCTTGATTGCTTCAATCGAAATATTCATGTTTACCATATCCACATCCACTAAAACGGGAGTTAATTGCAATAAAGCAATCACTTCAACGGTAGCTGCAAACGTGAAATCGGCAGTTATCACTTCATCACCGGGTTGTAAACCAAGTCCCATCATGGCAATTTGAAGAGCATCCGTTCCATTTGCACATGGAATTACGTGCTTCACATCTAAATATTCTTCTAAACTTTTTTGAAATTCGTGAACTTTTGGACCATTAATGTAGGTTGTCGTATCTAAAACTTCTTGAATAGAAGCATCAACTGTAGATTTAATTTTATCATATTGACTTTTTAAGTCAACCATTTGGAGTTTACGCATTGTATTAGTTTTTAATTTTAAAAGAATAAGGTCAAAAACCTAATTCATAGAACAAAAGTAATTATTTAAGCAGTTATAACAATGAAAATTCTATAAAGTGATGTATTTTAGCGACACAATTTATATTCTATGTTTTTTTTATATAATTTATTGGTTTATTTTATTGGTTTTGTATTGAAAATCATTGCTGTTTTCAACCCAAAAATGAAACTTTTTGTAGAAGGACGAAAAACTGTTTTTGATCAAATCAAACAGAAAATTACTTCTACAGACAAAACAATTTGGTTTCATGCCGCATCGCTGGGTGAGTTTGAACAAGGAATACCTGTAATGGAAAAAATCAAAATCAAATTCCCAAACCATAAAATCATAGTGACTTTTTTTTCTCCTTCCGGTTTTGAAGTGAGAAAAAACAATTCGATTGCTGATGTAACGATTTATTTACCCTTGGATACGAAACAAAACGCCAAACAATTTTTAGATTTAGTTCATCCCGAAATGGTGTTTTTCATCAAATACGAGTATTGGCCAAATTATCTTAAAGAACTCAAAAAAAGGCAAATAAAAACCTATCTAATTTCTGGAATTCTAAGAGAAAATCAAGTCTTTTTTAAATGGTATGGCGGATTTTATCGAAATTGTTTAAAAACGTTTGACTTCTTTTTTGTGCAAAACGAATCCTCAAAAAAACTATTGCAATCGCTTGATTATCAAAACCTAAAAATTTCCGGTGATACCCGTTTTGATCGCGTAGTTTCGATTTTGGAAAGAGATAATTCGTTAGATTTTATTGAAGAATTCAAAGATAACACAACAACTATCGTCATAGGAAGTTCGTGGCCAAAAGACGAAGAATTGCTTGTGAATTTCATAAATAATTCAACTGAAAAGGTAAAATTCATCATTGCTCCCCATAATATTAAGGAGGAACAAATAAATTCTCTTTACGAAAAAATTCATAAAACAAAACTGAAATACTCTAATTATTCTATTGAAACACTCCGAAAACCAAGTCCAAAACAATATCAAGTTTTTGTTATCAATACAGTTGGTATTTTGACAAAAATTTATTCATATGCCGATATTGCCTATGTGGGTGGCGGATTCGGAAATCCCGGTGTGCACAACATTTTAGAACCGGCAACCTTTGGCATTCCAATCGTAATCGGACCCAATTATGCTCATTTTGCCGAAGCTACAGCTTTAGTAAACATGGAAGGTTGTGTTTCCATTTCCAATCAAAACGAATTGAATGAAACTTTGTCAACTTTAATTTCTAACGAAGATATCCGTCACGAAAAAGGTCATATTTGCAGTACTTTTGTGCAAATGAATAAAGGTGCTACCGAGGTTATTTTAAATCATATTGAAAATGACATCCTTTAAACCTTTATCCTTTTCAGATATTGCCCAAATCCTTCCCATGATGGAAGAATTTTATGCCATCGACCATTATCCTTTTGAAATTGAAACGTCCAAAAAACTTTTTAATCAATTTCATGAAGATGAAAAACTCGGAAAAGCTTGGCTAATTTTTGATGAAAATGAAATTGTTGGTTATGCTATTCTCACTTTTGTTTTTAGTTTTGAATACCAAGGAAGAATTGCTTTTTTAGACGAATTATACATCAAAAAATCTGCTCAAGGAAAAGGTTTTGGTAAACAAACGCTGCATTTCATTCGTCAAGAAGCTCATAAATTATCGTTAAAAATCATTTATTTAGAAGTCGAACCACACAATCATGCTGCTCAAAAATTGTATATTGCAAACGATTTCGAAGAACATAAACGAAAATTATTCAAATACACCGTACAATAAAAACATACTAAATAACTCATTATGAAATTTTTACGCTTACTCATCCTGTTTCTTTCTTTTTCTGCATTTGCCCAACAAGGCGGTATGTGGATTCCGTCACTCTTGGAAGGAATGAACGAAAAAGAAATGAAATCACTCGGCATGAAAATGTCGGCCAAAGATATTTACGACGTCAACAAATCAAGTATGAAAGACGCCGTACCGCATTTCAACAACGGCTGTACATCAGAAGTCATTTCACCAAAAGGTTTATTATTGACCAATCACCATTGTGGTTACGGACAAATTCAATCGCATTCTACTGTTGAACATGATTATTTGGAAAATGGTTTTTGGGCCATGCGACTTGAAGACGAATTACCAAATGAAGATTTAGTGGTAACTTTTATTGTAAAAATTGAAGATGTTACGGCAAAAGTATTAGAAAATACTCAATCGCTTGCAAACGAAGCGGATAAACAAAAGAAAATTCAAGATAACATTTCAGCTTTAACCAATTCACTACCGAAAGAAAGTTGGCAAGAAAACCGAATCAGGACGTTTTATGATGGCAATCAATACATCTGGTTTGTAGTTGAAACATATAAAGATGTACGTTTGGTGGGTGCTCCGCCTTCCTCCATTGGAAAATTTGGTTCGGATACTGACAACTGGGTTTGGCCACGTCATACGGGAGATTTTTCACTTTTCAGAATTTACGCTGACAAAAACAATCGTCCGGCTGCTTATTCAAAAGAGAATGTACCATATACACCAAAACATTATTTTCCTGTTTCCATTGATGGTGTTCAAGAAAATGATTTCACCATGGTTTTTGGTTTTCCGGGAAGAACACAAGAATATTTACCCGCAGTTGCTGTAGAACAAATTGTAAATGAATTAAATCCTGCTAAAATTGAAGTGCGTGATGCTGCTTTGAAAGTGCAAGACGGATTCATGCGAAAAGACAAAGCCATCAAAATTCAATATGCGGCAAAATATGCATCTGTTGCTAATTACTGGAAAAAATGGATTGGTGAAACCAAAGGATTAAAAAAATCTAATGCGGTTCAAATCAAAAAAGAGTTTGAAAAAGATTTCATGAATAAAGTGGCGAAAGCTGGAAAGCAAGCAGAATACGGCAATTTACTTTCAGAATTTGAAAAAAATTATAAAGACATTGCTCCGTATGCGTTGAGCCGTGATTATTTTATGGAAGTAGTCATGCGAAACACAGAACTATTGAGCTTTGGTTATCGATTAGTGCAATTGGAAAACCTATATAATTCAAGAGGAGAAAAAGCTTTTAATGATCGAAAAGAAAACTTTATTTCTGCCTTTGAAGAAATGTACAAAGACTTCAATCCGTTGGTGGATGAAAAAGTAATGGAACAATTAATTGAGTTATATGCTACAAAATCACCTAAACAATTTTTACCGGAAGGTTTATTCAATCAAGATTTAAAAGCAAAAACAGCAGAAATTTTTAAAACTTCAAAACTAACAAGCTACAATGGTTTTAAAGAATTACTTACCGGAGATGCCAAAACCGTTCTTGAAAAATTAAACAATGATAACGGATTTGTTTTTGTAAAAATGCTAACGGAAGCTTATAATAAAAACGTATTACCAAAATATGACGAAATCAATTTAAAAAATACGGCTTTGCAACGCACGTATATGAAAGGAATTTTGGAATTGAGTCCGAAAGAAGCTCGAATATTCCCGGATGCCAATTCTACGTTACGTGTAACGTATGGAAAAGTGAAAGGTTATGCCCCAAGCGATGCCGTTTATTATAGCCCAGTGACGTATTTAGAAGGAGTGATGGAAAAATACATTCCGGGCGATTATGAATTTGATGTTTCGCCAAAATTAATTGAGCTATACAATAATAAAGATTTTGGTCCATATGCTGAAAACGGAAAACTTCCGGTTAACTTCATTGGTACTAATCACACGACGGGTGGAAATTCAGGTAGTCCGGCAATTGATGCACATGGAAACCTAATCGGATTAAACTTTGACCGCGTTTGGGAAGGAACCATGAGTGACATTTATTATGATCCGGTCATTTGTAGAAATATTATGGTTGATATTCGTTATGTTTTGTTTGTTGTAGATAAATATGCAGGAGCAAAACACCTCATTGAAGAGATGAAAATTGTTCATCCGAAACAAAAAAAGAAAAAGAAAAAATAAGATTATAAAAATACCCACCAAAAAATAGGGTTTTCAAACTAAATTTTACACAAAAAAGCGAATTCAAACGTTTGAAATTCAGTGGTTTTATTTTTTTTTATTTTTTTTAGTAAAAATATTTTGTTGAATCAAAAAATTTATATCTTTGCCTCGAATTAATAATTAACCTTTTATAATTTAGTAAGATGAAAAAAGTAATTTTAAGTTTAGTATTTGTTGCTGCTTTAACAGTAGTATCTTGTAAAGAAAAAGAAGCTGAAGTAACTGAAGAAGTAGTAACTGAAGAAGTTGCTCCTGAGGTTGTTGAAGAAGCTGCTCCAGTTGTTGACTCTGCTGCTACTACAGAAGAAGCTGCTGCTCCTGCTGAGGCTGCTCCTGCTACTAAATAATTAGTAACAAGCTAACAGAAAAATCATCCCGACTAGTTCGGGATTTTTTTTGCTTTAAAGTGAAGGAAACGAAAAGTATTCTATTTTGTTTTCAGTTTCAGTTACAGTTTACAGATTAATCATTTTGAAATTATTCAACTAATAACGAGCTTAAAATATTTTTTATTAACTTGAAAAAAAATCAGCATTTAACTTATTAAAAATCTTTGTGCCTTTTTTCTTTTAGGTAGAATTAATATGAAAGAATAAAATTTAGGCAAATTTAAATATAAAAAAAGCTCCATCTGAAAAACAAATGAAGCTTTTGTACTCAAGGCGGGACTTGAACCCGCACGAACATTACTGTTCACTGGATTTTAAGTCCAGCGTGTCTACCAATTCCACCACTCGAGCATTATGTGATAGTAGAGCGAAAAACGGGACTCGAACCCGCGACCCCGACCTTGGCAAGGTCGTGCTCTACCAACTGAGCTATTTTCGCGTACAGGTTTTTTAAAGAACAACACTACTTGTTGAGCAATGCGGATGCAAATGTACTATAAATATTTACTTTTACAAGTGTTTTTTGGAAAAAAATTTAATTCAAAAACTAATGTTTTGAAAGTTAATTCGATAGCGATTATTTTTTGGTCAACATCCGCTTGATTTCATTCAATTTCATCAACGCTTCTACCGGAGTGAAGGTATTGATGTCGATATTTAAAATTTCTTCTTTGATTTCTTCCAACAACGGATCATCTAAATTGAAAAAACTCAATTGCATTTCATCCTTCGAGGCTTTGATACCCGATAATTCTTCACTCGAATGATTTTTTTCTAACTTCTTTAAAATCTTTTGGGCTTTTTGAATTACGGTTTGTGGCATTCCGGCCATTTTGGCTACATGAATACCAAAACTATGCTCTGTGCCGCCTTTCACCAATTTTCGGATGAACAAAACGGTATCTTTCAATTCTTTTACCGAAACATTGAAATTTTGAATGCGGTCAAACGTGACTTCCATTTCATTCAACTCGTGATAATGTGTGGCAAACAAAGTTTTTGGTCGGTTAGGATGTTCGTGCAAATATTCGGCAATCGCCCATGCAATTGAAATCCCATCATAGGTGCTGGTTCCGCGGCCTATTTCATCCAACAAAACTAAACTTCGTTCAGAAATATTATTCAAAATGGAAGCGGTTTCATTCATCTCCACCATAAACGTCGATTCACCCATCGAAATGTTATCACTCGCTCCTACTCTGGTAAAAATTTTATCGACAATTCCCATTCGCACCGCTTCTGCCGGAACAAAACTTCCCATTTGAGCTAACAGTACAATCAACGCCGTTTGTCTCAAAATAGCGGATTTACCGGACATATTCGGACCGGTAATCATTATAATTTGTTGCGAATCCCTATCCAAAAAAACATCATTGGCAATATAAGGAACACCAATAGGCAATTGTTTTTCAATCACCGGATGACGACCGTTGGTAATTTCTAATTCATACGAATCATCTATAATTGGGCGTACATAATTATTTTCAATGGCTAATTGCGTGAATGAGTTCAAACAATCCAGTTGAGCAATCAAAGCGGCATTCAATTGAACCGGTTTGATGTAGGTACCAATCCAAATCACTAATTGTTCAAATAATTGCGATTCTAATTGATGAATTTTGTCTTCTGCCCCAAGAATTTTGGTTTCATATTCTTTTAGTTCTTCCGTAATGTATCGTTCGGCATTCACTAAGGTCTGCTTTCTAATCCATTCTGCCGGAACTTTATCTTTATGTGTATTTCTAACTTCTATGTAATAGCCAAACACATTGTTAAACGAAATTTTCAACGAGGAAATTCCGGTTCGCTCCGATTCTCTGGTCTCAATTCCTTCTAAATATTCCTTGCCGGATGTAGAAATTGCTCTTAATTCATCTAATTCGGGATGAATTCCTTTGGCGATAGCATTCCCTTTATTAATGGAAACGGGAGCATCTTGATTCAAAGTGGTTTTGATTTTTTCACGCAATAAATCGCATGCATGCAAACTATCTCCGATGGCTTTTAAGGATTCATTTGTACTAGCCAAAGCCAAGGTTTTGATAGGAATAATTGCATCCAACGAATGACAAAGATTTATCACTTCACGAGGCGAAACTTTTCCGGTAGCCACTTTAGAAATCAATCGTTCCAAATCGGAAATTTGTTTGATTTGATATTGAATCTTTTGTAAAACTTCTGAATTATCCTTTAAAAAAGTCACCACTTCATGACGGGATTGAATCTTTGCTGCATCTTTCAAAGGCAATGCCAACCAACGTTTCAACAAACGAGAACCCATCGGTGAAAGTGTTTTATCTATCACATCCAACAAAGTAACCGCATTTGGATTAGTGCTGTGGTATAATTCTAAATTTCGAATCGTAAAACGATCCATCCACACATACGCATCTTCAGCAATGCGTTGAATGGAAGTAATATGTTGGATTTTATTATGTTGCGTTTCTGACAAATAATACAAAACCGCTCCTGAAGCTACGATTCCTTCTTGCAATTCTTCAATACCGAAACCTTTTAGTGAATTGGTTTGAAAATGTTTGGTTAGCACTTCATTTCCGTAATCTTCTGTATAAACCCAATCTTCAAGAAAGAAGGTATGAAAATCTTCACCAAAAGCTGCTTTGAATTGTTGTTTGTGATTTTTAGTCACAAGAATTTCGCTCGGACTAAAATTTTGCAACAACTTATCGATGTATTCTTCATTGCCTTGAGCCGTTAAAAATTCACCTGTTGAAACATCTAAAAAGGAAACGCCAATTTGCTTTTTCCCAAAATAAACCGAAGCTAAAAAGTTATTTGATTTGGCTTGCAACACCTCATCGTTCATGGAGACTCCGGGTGTAACCAATTCTGTCACGCCACGTTTCACAATGGTTTTCGTCATTTTTGGGTCTTCCAACTGATCACAAATTGCCACCCGAAGCCCGGCTTTGACCAATTTTGGTAAATAGGTATTCAGGGAATGATGGGGAAAACCCGCAAGAGCAGTTTCTGAATCAGAACCTGCACCCCTTTTTGTTAACACTATGCCTAAAATTTGAGAAGCTCGAACCGCATCTTCACCAAACGTTTCATAAAAATCGCCTACACGAAACAACAAACAAGCATCCGGGTATTTTGCTTTGATTTGATTGTATTGTTTCATCAAAGGAGTTTCCTTTGGTTCTTTTACGGCGTTGACTTTTGCTGACAAGGTGCTTTTATTTTGGTTAGGATTCAAAAATACAGAAATAAAAATTCAATGACAATAACAATAGCAAAAATCAATTTCAATATCAAAAATCAATTTGAATAACAGTTATAGTTTCAAAAGTCAATAAAATAGTAATCATCAACTTAACAGATGAAAATTCGTGAAATTCGTGGCAAAAACCTCACCCCCTCCCGATAGCTATCGGGACTCTTCCAAAGGAGAGGGGAGCGAGAAATGAAAACATTAAATAGGTTAACATAAATTCGAATTCATTACCTATTTTTGCAATATGAGAAAATTAGCCAATTCTGAACTGGAACGTAAAAATATTGAAGAGTTTAAACAAGCCCAAAAAACACCAATTATCATTGTTTTAGATGATATTAGAAGTTTGCACAATATTGGTTCGGTTTTTAGAACTTCTGATGCGTTTTTGATTGAAAAAATCTATTTATGTGGTATCACGGCTACTCCACCCAACAAAGAAATTCACAAAACAGCTTTGGGAGCAACAGATACTGTAGCTTGGGAATATCAAAAAAATGTTTTGTATATTATTGACAAATTGAAATTAGAAAACATTTCCGTTTTTGCTATCGAGCAGGTTGAAAATTCAGTAATGTTGAATGATTTTGAGGTTGAAAAAGGTAAAAAATACGCTTTAATTTTTGGCAATGAGGTAAAAGGTGTATCACAACAAGCTATTGAAAAATGTGATGGCGTGATTGAAATTCCACAATTAGGCACCAAACATTCTTTAAATATTTCGGTGAGTGCCGGAATTGTGGTATGGGATTTCTTTAAAAAACTAATTGTTTTAGGAGAAAATTAGCATTTAGTAAACTTTATTTTTGTTCGTTATTTCCTATTTTTACAAAATGAACGGTTTTGTAAACACACCCATTATTGCTTTTCTATCCATTTGCTTTTACATTTTTTTTGGAGTAAAAAAGTCTTCAGACGTACTTCCTGAATATACTCGTAAAGCAATTCCACTAAACGTTGCTCCAATCCTTATTGCAACCGGAAATCAAATTTATTGTCCCGGTTCTTCCATGAAAATCGTAACGAATATGACTATTGTTGACCCAGATGACACCGGAATAGATGCTATTTATATTCAAATATCATCCGGTTATGTGAATGGTCAAGATGTTTTAACCTTAACAGGAAATCATCCAACAATCAATACAACTTGGAATGCTGCAACCGGAAAACTTACTTTGTCGGGGAATTCCGGTCAACCAACTTACACAGCCTTGGTTGCCGCTATTAATGATGTATCATTTTCAAATTCTTCACCTAACCCAAGCGGCACAAGAACTTTTTCAATTACGGTTGGACAAGCCAATTACCTTCCATCAAACGGACATTATTATGAATATGTACCTTCAATTGGGATTACATGGAACAATGCCAGAACGGCTGCTTCCAATCGAACCTATTATGGTTTACAAGGCTATTTAGCCACAATAACCGCGGCTGATGAAGCTCAACTTGCAGGAGAACAAGCTGCGGGTGCCGGTTGGATTGGCGGAAGCGATGAACAAACAGAAGGCATTTGGAGATGGATGACCGGACCTGAAATCGGAATGATTTTTTGGAATGGAGGTGTTAATGGCACCACTCCAAATTTTGCCAAATGGAACAATGGTGAACCAAATAATTCTGGAAACGAAGATTATGCACATATTACCGCACCTGGTGTAGGAATACCAGGATCTTGGAATGATTTATCCAATACCGGTGAAGCTAGTGGAGATTATCAACCGAAAGGTTTTATTGTTGAATATGGTGGAATGCCCGGTGACCCTATTCTTCAAATTTCTACCAGCACAACTATCACAATTCCAAGCATCACTTCAACCGTTGGGCAGAGTAATTGTGGTGAAGGCTCACTAACTTTATCTGCCAATGCATCGGCAGGTATTGTTAAATGGTATACATCTGCAACTGGAGTTACACCTATCGCAACTGGTACTACTTTTACGACTCCTTTTTTAACTCAAACTACCACCTATTATGTTGATGCCTTTGAAACAAATTGCACAACCGGAACAAGAACTGCTGTTACAGCTACTATTAACCAAATTCCTATTGTAACTGCAACTAGCCCTGTTACGGTTTGCGTTAGTAATACTGTAACACTATCGGCAACTACAACATCCGGTACTATTAACTGGTATGCGACGGCAACTGGGGGAAACAGTATTGGTTCCGGAACTTCTTTTACAACACCTACACTATCTGAAAACACTACCTTTTATGTTGATGCTATAAATAATGGATGTTCTTCGGGCAATCGAATTCAGGTTTTGGTGCAGGTTTTTGACTTACCGGATGTTGAAGATGAAGATGTAATTCTTTGCGAAGGAAGTAGTATTACCCTGAATGCCGGAGTTTCAAATGCTACTTATCTTTGGTCGACCGGAGAAAGTTCACCAAGTATTCAGGTAAATAATAACGCCAATTACTTTGTTGAAATCACTTCGTTAGCGGCTGGAAATTGTTCGGTTACTAAAAATTTTACTATTATTCAATATGATAATCCGGTTATTGAAAATGTGATTGTTAAGAATAATACAGTAGAAATTATCATAAGTGGAAATGGCGATTTTGAATTTTCTATTGATGGTGTAAATTTTCAAGATTCCAACTTTTTTACGGTGAGTGAAGGTGGATTATACACCGCTTATGTTAGAGAAAAAAACTTTAACTGTGGGTTTTTTTCGGAACAACCATTTGTAGTGATTTTGGTCCCTACCTTTTTTACACCAAATGGTGATGGATTTAATGATGTTTTGATTGTAAAAGGTCTTGACCGTTTTCCAAATTCATCTTTAATCATATTCAATCGATATGGAAAATTCATTCATCACATTGTACCTTCACAAACGTTTTGGGACGGAACGTTGAATGGTGAAAAACTTCCTGCTGATGATTATTGGTATGTTTTGAAAATCGATGAAAAAACACCAACAAGAAAAGGACATTTTTCGTTGTTGCGATAGCTAGACTAACTTGGCTTGAATTTCATTCAAAATAAAAATATAATCTTCCTGAAAATTCACAAAATCTTTATTGGAAACATCAATAATCAGAACATTTAGTTGAGTTTGTGTTTTGATAAAATCCAAATAACCTTGATTGATTTTTTCTAAATATTCTGCCGGAATTTGCATTTCATAACTTCTCCCTCTTTTTTTGATGTTTTCTAAAAGTTGCTCTGTGTTTTGATACAAATAAACGTATAAATCCGGTTTGGGCATTTCTTTATGAATAATATCAAACATGGTTTTATACAATCGAAATTCATCTTCTGCCAAAGTAACTTTTGCAAAAATCAACGATTTAAAAATATGATAATCGGCAACTACAAAATCTTTAAACAAGTCAAATTGAGCCAAATCGTCAGTCAATTGTTGGTATCTATCAGCCAAAAAAGACATTTCAAGTGGAAATGCATATCGGCTTTGGTCTTCATAAAATTTGGGTAAAAACGGATTGTCGGCAAAACGTTCCAACACTAATTTGGCATTAAAATCTTCTGCAATTTTTGTGGATAACGTTGTTTTTCCTGCACCAATATTTCCTTCAATCGCAATATAATTATACTGTTGTAAATTAATTTTTTGAAGAGGTGATTCCAACTTCATAATTTCTTTACATTGGCTTTTATCTTCTGCTAAGGCAACTAATTCGGGTAAATATTTTTGAAGAATAGGATGACGCCAATCCAAATTCAAATCACGCATGGGCAACAATACAAACTTTCTGTTTTGCATTTGTGGATGTGGAACTTTGAGTTTATCCGTCTGAATAATTTCTTCATTAAAGGCAATCACATCAATATCAATTTTTCTTGCCTCGTACCCTTCTTGTTGGTTTCTTTCTCTACCTAACTCCATTTCAAGTTGCAAAATTTCATCTAAAAGTTGTTCAGCCGGTTTAGCGGTTTGCATAATTAATGCACAATTATAAAACGCATCGCTTTCAAAACCCCAAGACGGAGTTTCATATAAAGCCGAAACTTTAATAACGGTTCCGATTTGATTATGCAAGGATTGAATAGCTAACTGTATATTTTCCAAACGGTTACCTAAATTACTCCCTAAAGATAAAATGACTTGATTTTGCGTATTCATAGAAAAGCAAAATAAGTAAAACTATTTCATAAATAAAGTATCTTTGCACGCTGTGTTAATAAGTTTCTAAAACAGAATAAAATCAGTGTAACGAAACAGAAAAAAAACACACTAATTGTTGTAGATTGAAATAATTAAAATACGAAATATGAAATTTTTAGGAAATGTATTGGCCACCATCGTTGGATTATTTGTATTTATCATGTTACTGTTTTTTGGTTTAATGATAGTTGGAGCCATCTTTGGAGGTGATTCAGAATTAAAAGAAGTCGAGACCAACTCGGTAATAGTGCTAGACATGAAAAATGTTGACTTAGATTATGCCGGAAAGTTCAAAGATCCATGGGTTACGCTACTGGCAGAAGAAAGTTCAGTTGGGCTTATAGATGTTTTAAATGCCATTGATAACGCTAAAACCGATGATAAAATTAAAGGTATTTCCATTTTAAACAGCAGCAGCAGTTTAGGCTTGGCTCAATCAAAAGCATTGCGTGATAAGCTATTAGACTTTCAAAAATCAGGAAAATTTATCGTTTCTTATGCTGATTATTTTACGCAAAAAGAATACTATATCAATTCGGTTGCCGACACGATTTATCTGAATCCGGTGGGCGAAATGGACTTCAAAGGGCTTTCATCAGAAATCATGTTTTTTAAAGACATTCAGGAAAAAACTGGTGTAAAAATGGAAGTAATTCGTCACGGAAAATACAAAAGTGCCGTTGAGCC
>JAFLBT010000005.1 GCA_017302935.1 Flavobacteriales bacterium
CAAGGTGAAAGACCTATGGCAAATGACAACAAAACTATTGGTCGTTTCCATTTAGACGGAATTCCACCTGCACCAAGAGGTGTGCCACAAATTGAAGTAACGTTTGATATTGATGCAAACGGTATCATCAAAGTTTCTGCAACCGATAAAGGAACCGGTAAATCACATGATATTCGTATCGAAGCTTCTTCAGGATTAACACCAGAAGAAATCGAAAGAATGAAAAAAGAAGCCGAAATCAATGCCGAGTCAGATAAGTTAGCTAAAGAAAAAGCCGATAAATTGAATGAAGCAGATAGTATGATTTTCCAAACAGAAAAACAATTGAAAGAGTTTGGTGATAAATTATCAGATGCTAACAAACAACCTATCGAAGCAGCTTTAACCGAATTGAAAGTGGCTTTTGAATCCAAAGATGTTGCTGTAATTCAACCGGCATTAGACAAAATCAACGAAGCTTGGAAAAATGCTTCTGAAGAAATGTACAAAGCTCAAGCTGAAGGACAAGGAGCACAGCAAGCTCAATCACAAGCTGATGCAAGTGGTGATCAAACTCAAGATGTTGATTTTGAAGAAGTGAAGTAAAATTCAAATTCAGATAGTAAAGAAAAGTCAGGTTTTTTGCCTGACTTTTTTTATTTGTTTACTTTTCTTTAAAATAAAATTATTTATCATTAAAAAATTAGTAATTTTAATAGCAGATTTTTAAACTTGTTAATATGAAAAATCTAACGTTTTGGACTATTCTACTTTTATGTGTAGCTGTAGTAGAAATTACAGCGGAATATTTCAGGATTTTACCTTTGATTTATGTATTTAAACCATTAATTTCAATTGTTTTAATGGTTTTGTATTTTAAGAGTTCTGTAAAGAATGATCTTTTGTTTTACTTAACTATCACCACTTCTTTACTAACGAATGTGTTGTTTATACCAAATGATCTTTTTTATATTTTCATTGGTTTAGTGGTATTTATTTTTCATCGATTAATAAATATATATTATATTATACGAGTGATGAAAATAAAAGATTTTATTCCAGTAATCTTAGCTTCTGTTCCTTTTTTCTTGATTTTTTTCTACATCTTTTTTGATACAGATTTATTAAACGAAAAAGTGTATTACATCATGATAGTCCACAATAGTTTAATTTCGTTATTGGGAGGATTGGCACTTTCTACCTATATAATGAATGATAGTGCGGTAAGTTCTTGGTTATTGATAAGTGTTTTGTCGTTTGTTACACTGCATTTTATCATTTTCATTGAAAAATTTTATATCGATTTAAAAATTTTCAGACCGATTGCGATGAGTTTAAACGCTTTTGCTTATTACGCATTTTATCGATTCATCATTTTTGTTGAATCTAAAAAGGAAAAAAATAATGGAATACTTTAAAAACACATAAATAACTAAACAAGGATTGATTTTCCATTGGCTACTACAGAAGAATCGTTATCAAAATAAAAATCTATTCTTCCTAAGTTAACACCAAAACATCCTACTTGATTAATCAAGACTTCTTTATCAATTGCATTTTTTGCAATTACCGGTTTATCTAAAAATGTGTGTGTGTGTCCGCCAATAATTAAATCAATATCTTGTGTTAATTCAGCTAGTTTTAGATCACAAATTTTATTGGGTTCATTTTTATAAGCGTATCCTAAATGTGATAAACATATAATTAAATCACACTTTTCTACTTTTTTTAAAATACGAACCATTTCTTTTGATATTTCTACCGGATCTAAATAAACGGTTTCTTTATACATTTTTTTGTCTACCAGCCCTGCTAGTTCAACACCTAAACCAAAAACACCAATTTTAATACCGTTTTTTATAAAAATATGATAAGGTTTTACAAAAGGATGCATAATAGTGTTTTTAAAATCATAATTAGCCGATAATATCTGGAATTTAGCATGTTGCATTTGGGCAGCTAATCCATCAATTCCATTATCGAATTCGTGGTTTCCAATGGTTGTTGCTTCATAACCCATTTTTGACATCAATTTGAATTCTAATTCTCCTCCATAATAATTATAATAGGGAGTACCTTGAAAACTGTCTCCGGCATCCAACAATAAAACATTTGGATTTTCTTTTTTAATTTGTTCAATCAGTTTTGCACGTTGAACCACTCCACCCATTCCTGGATATTTTGGGTGGTTTGCCGGAAAAGCATCAATATGACTGTGCACATCGTTAGTATGCAAAATGGTAAGTTTTTTGGTTTTTAGGGTGTCGAAACTACTCAAAGAAAGTCCACCCAAACCAACTAATGTTGAACTTGCTAACGTGTTTTTAAGAAAATCTCTTCTTTTCATTTTATTCTACAATTATTCTTGGTTTAGGTGAAATTTCAAGTGTATCCACTTTTTTAAAATAATCAATTAACAAGTTTCTGATTTTATATTCTAAATCAAAAAACCGAATATTCTCTTTAAAAAAAACCATATTATCACCACCATTTGCTAAATAATCTGAGGTTGCCACATAATATGTTTTATCGTCTTCCAAAAGTTGGTTTTGAATGGAAATCGATTTAATTTGAAGTTGTTTGTCCAATATTAATTCCATGCCACTTAGAGGATGTGGTTTTTTTTCTACCAATAAATAATAAACTATTTCACGTATGGTTTTTCCTTTTAAAGCTAATACAACCATATTGTTTTCAAAAGGCATCACTTCAAATGCGGTTCGGGTAGTTACATTTCCCATAGGAATGATCGAACGAATTCCACCATGATTAAGCAAACAAATATCAATTGATTTTCCGTATCGTTTTTCAAAGATTATATTACTTTCTTTCATGCAAACATCGGCCATAAAATTACCAATATTGGTTTGCCATTCACCTTTGCTTTTATCTAACGTTTCCGGGCAATAGGCTAAAATACTGTCCAAATCTTTGTTGATGTGTGAGCGATATGGTGCAATAAATGCATCTAAAGTGGAATGGTCTTCTTGAAGATTTACAATCGGAATTTGTTTTCCTTCAACTTTATAATTGTGATAAGAAGTTTTGCAACCCAACAATAAAAGGAACAAAAATGTAAAAACGGTTAAATGTTTTATAAAATTGATTTTGTTTTTGAGAATTCGCATTAAATAATAACTTTAATTCAATAAATTTGTATTTTAAGTAAAGGTACAATGTTTTTAAAGTTTTTCAAGAATTTATCCGCAAAAAGAATCGTTAAAAAAAAGGCATTAAATGTTACAACCGACATTTCGCCTAATCGAATTCAAACAGTTGGTGTTTTGATTGATGAAACCTATTTTGAACACAAACATGATTTTATAAAACTATTAGTAGAATATGGTTTTTTGCCGGAAAACATAAGTGTTTTAGCATATAAAAAAGCGTATAGAAAAAAGGAAGAAATTAATTATCCACATTTCAGTAAAAAAGATGTCTCTTGGATGGGAAGCATTGACAAAGAAGATGTAGTGTATTTTAAAGCTCAACCGTTTGATTTGTTAATCAATTATTATGATTTGAAAAAAACACCTTTGGTCATTGTCACTCATGGTTCAAAAGCAAATTTTAAAGTAGGTTTTTCCTCTGTTGACAAAAGGTTAAATCACTTTATGATTGATACAAAAGTGGAAAATTTTCAACTTTTTACCGAAGAATTATTTAAATATTTAAGAATACTTAACAAAATATAATATGCAATCATTAATTGGAACGGGTGTGGCACTTGTAACTCCGTTCAAAAAAGATTTTTCTGTTGATACTGAGGCGTTAACCAGAATAGTAAATTTTCAAATTGATAATGGAATAGACTATTTGGTAGTTTTAGGAACAACGGCTGAAAGTGCAACCCTAACCAGTGCGGAAAAAGAATTGGTCATACAAACGGTAATTGAGGCAAACAAAAATCGCCTTCCTTTAGTTTTAGGAGTAGGAGGGAACAACACGCTTCAAGTGGTTGAAGAATTAAAAACTAGAAATTTAAATGATTTTGTTGCCGTACTTTCGGTATCACCTTATTATAATAAGCCATCTCAAGAAGGAATTTATCAGCATTTTAAGGCAATTTCAGAAGCATCGCCTTTACCGATTATTTTATATAATGTTCCAGGTAGAACATCTAGTAATATGTTGCCATCTACTGTAATTCGTTTAGCGAATGATTTTAAAAACATAGTAGCCATTAAAGAAGCAGCAGGTGATATTGTTCAAGCGATGAAATTGATTCAACATAAACCAAAAGATTTTCTTGTGATTTCCGGAGATGATATGGTAACTTTGCCAATGGTTTTAGCCGGTGGTGCAGGGGTTATTTCGGTAATTGGCGAAGGTTTTCCAAAGCAATTTTCAGATATGGTTCGCTTAGGTTTGAATAGAAAGGTAGATGAAGCATATACATTACATTATCAACTTGCAGATGCAATAGATATGATTTTTGAACAAGGCAATCCGGCAGGAATAAAAGAAGTATTCAAATCAATAGGTTTGTGTGAAAATGTGGTTCGGTTACCATTAGTAAATGTAAATGAAGATTTAGCAAATAGAATATATCAATTTGTAAAAAAAGTAAATAATTAAATTAAAAAAAAGAATATGTTATCGAAAAAAGTATTAGAAGCATTAAATGCTCAAATAAAAATGGAAGGAGATTCGTCTCAAGTATATTTAGCCATGGCTTCTTGGGCAGAAGTACAAGGATTTGAAGGCATTTCAACTTTTATGTATAATCAATCTGATGAGGAAAGAATGCACATGTTGAAATTAATCAAATATGTAAACCAAAGAGGAGGAGAAGCAAAAGTTGGTGCAACATTAGAACCTAAATTAGATTTGTCAAATTATAAAGCATTGTTCAAACAATTGCTCGAACATGAAATTAAAGTGTCTAATAGTATCAATGATTTAGTTGGGATTACATTAGACGAAAGAGATTTTGCTACGCATAACTTTTTGCAATGGTATGTGGCTGAGCAAATTGAAGAGGAAGCCAATGCAAGATATATATTAGATAAAATAAATTTAATTGGTGATGACAAAGGAGGATTGTACTTATTTGACAATGAAATGAAAAATTTCGTCAGTCCGGTAGCTCCACCAACAAAATAATGTTAATCTAAACATAAAAGATGCTTTTAATAGAGCATCTTTTTGTTTTTTTACACCGATTTCAGAGGATAAAAAAAATGTTTTGTAGTCTGTAATTAATAACTAAATTTGCAGTTCGTTTTTTGATGCTGAATTAGCATTAAAATCAATTACTAAAATTCATCAGATGAATAAGTTTTATACGTTATCTTTATTATTTATTGTGCTTGTATCTTGCACTCCTTATCAGAAAGCACTTAAAAGTGAAGATATGGGAGTAAAATATAGTGTTGCTGAGGAAAAATACAACAGCGGTAAATATAATAAAGCGATACGATTATTTGAGCAAATGGCTCCTTCATACAGAGGTAAACCACAAGCAGAGAAAATGTTTTACATGTTTGCTCAAAGTTATTATAAAACCAATCAATATTATTTGGCTGGTTATCAGTTTGAAAGTTTTGCTAATTCCTATCCAAAAAGTGAAAAATTAGAAGAATGTGCTTATTTAGGTGCGTTTTGCTACTCAAAGCTTTCTCCAAGATATTCATTAGATCAAACAGATACGCACAAAGCAATTGATAAAATGCAAGCATTTATCGATAATTATCCTGAGTCAACGTATATGTCTGAAGCAAATGTTATTGTTAAAGAGCTTAGAGAAAAAGTGGAAAAGAAAGCATTTGAAATTGCTAAACAATACAATACAATTTATGATTATAAATCGGCTTTGATTGCATTAGAAAATTTTATTGCAGATTATCCTGGAACTCCATATAGAGATGCTGCTTTATATTACAAAATTGATTCGGCTTATCATTTGGCCATAAATAGCGTTCCTGAAAAAGTGAAAGAACGTTTGTTAAACGCCAAGGAAGCATATGAAAAATTTACTCGAATGAGTAATACAAAAGAATACACAGAAAAAGCCGACGATTTGATGGCAAAAATTAATGAAAATTTACAACAATATTCTAAATAGAAGATAGCATGGATTTAAAGAAAACAACAGCTCCTGTAAACACAATTACGTATGACAAAAGACTTGTAGAGGAAAATACGGGTAATGTGTATGAAGCAATTACGATTATTGCCAAAAGAGCAAACCAAATTAACTCCGAGATTAAAAAAGAATTAATCGAGAAGTTAGATGAATTTGCTACTTATAATGATAGTTTAGAAGAAATCTTTGAAAACAAAGAACAAATTGAAGTTTCTAAATTCTATGAAAAATTACCTAAACCACACGCTCTTGCTGTACAAGAATGGTTAGAAGGTAAAATTTATCACAGAGATACTACAAAATAAAACCTATGTCAGTTTTAAAAGGTAAAAAAATACTACTGGGAGTTACCGGTGGAATAGCCGCTTATAAAACTGCAAATTTGGTTAGACTTTTTATAAAGGCAGGTGCTGATGTCCAAGTGGTCATGACACCTGCCTCTAAAGATTTTGTGACCCCCTTAACTTTATCTACACTTTCTAAAAGACCTGTTTTTTCGACTTTTTATACTGAAGAAGAAAATGAGCTTTGGAACAATCATGTAGAATTAGCTCTTTGGGCTGATTTAATGATTATTGCTCCGGCAACCGCTAATACGTTGTCAAAAATGGCCAACGGTAATTGTGATAATTTGTTGATGGCCGTTTATCTTTCTGCAAAATGTCCGGTTTACTATGCTCCTGCTATGGATTTGGATATGTATAAACACCCAACTTCTATTGATAATTTTCATAAGCTCCAATTGTTTGGAAATATAATGATTCCCGCTGAAAGTGGGGAACTAGCAAGCGGATTGTCAGGTGAAGGAAGGATGGCAAAACCTGAAAATATTTTGGATTTTTTAGAAAATGATTTAAGTAGTAAATTGCCATTAAATGGAAAAAAAATACTGATTACAGCCGGACCAACATACGAACCTATAGACCCAGTACGTTTTATAGGAAATCATTCTTCAGGAAAAATGGGATATGATTTAGCATTGGAAGCTGCAAATCGAGGAGCAGAAGTTATTTTAATTAGTGGTCCTTCACATTTGAACATTCAACATTCAAATGTAGAATTGATTAGAGTAACAACCGCTGAAGAAATGTTTGAAGCATGTCATCGGTATTATGATGAGGTAGACGTTGCAATTGCAGCAGCTGCGGTTGCTGATTATCGTCCAAAATCAGCAGCCAATCAAAAAATAAAAAAGACAGAAGAGGCTTTTTCAATTGAATTAGAAAAAACCAAAGATATTTTGGCTTCATTAGGTGAACAAAAGAAAAATCAATTTTTAATTGGTTTTGCCTTGGAAACTGAAAATGAAATTGAAAATGCAAAGTTGAAAATTCAGAAAAAAAACTTAGATTTGATTGTTTTAAATTCGCTCAACGATGAAGGAGCTGGATTTGGAAAATCAACCAATAAGATTACGTTTATTGATAAATCATTTCAAATCAATCCGATGCCACTAAAATCTAAAGAAGAAGTAGCAAAAGATATTTTGGATAAAATAATATTTTAAAATGAATAAAGTTTTCACTTTCTTGTTTTTAGCATTGCTTTTAGAAGGAAAAGCACAAGAATTAAGTGCTGTTGTAACCATAAATTCTGATAAAGTTACTACAGTAAATCCGCAAGTTTTTAAAACATTGCAGACCTCACTTAATGATTTTATAAACAAAACAAAATGGACTACTCAAACGGTAGAACAAAACGAAAGAATTGAATGTTCGTTTTTTATCAATATTTCGGAAGTAAATAATACGAATTTTGCCGCTACACTTCAAGTGCAAGCTTCTCGACCGGTTTTTAATTCCATTTACAGCACTCCTATTTTGAATATTAATGATAAAGATTTTTCCTTCAGATATTTAGAATTTGAAAGTTTAAATTATAATCCTAATTCTTTTGATTCCAATTTAATTGCAATGATTGCCTTTTATAGTTATATGATTTTGGCTTATGATGCAGATTCATTTGAGTTTAGAGGTGGAGATCAATATTTAGATATGGCTCAAAATGTTGTAAATTTAGCTCAAGGTTCAGGATATAAAGGTTGGGCCCAAGCAGATGGTTTGCTAAATCGTTATTTTTTGGCAAATGATATGATTTCTTCTACTTTTGATCCGGTTCGTCAAGCATTTTTTGAATACCATACCAGTGGATTAGATAAGATGGCAAATGATGTAAAAAAAGGAAAAGAAAACGTTAAAGAGGCTCTTTCAACCTTGTTCAAGATTCACAGAATACGACCAAATGCGTATTTAACAAGAGTCTTTTTTGATGCAAAATCAGATGAAATTTTATCCATTTTTAGTGGTGGACCAAATGTTGATTTGGTTGATTTAACCGATAATTTAAATCGAGTTTCGCCTACAAATTCCATTAAGTGGAATCAAATTAAGAACTAATTTTTTAGTAGAATAATTTTCATAATCAAACCTTTTTTTGTTAATGCTGACGCACTTAACCATTAAAAATTTCGCTTTAATTGAAGAATTATCCATTTCGTTTTCGGATGGATTTTCAATTATAACTGGTGAAACTGGGGCCGGAAAGTCAATATTGTTGGGTGCTTTGGGATTAATATTAGGAAAAAGAGCTGATTTATCAAGTCTTAAAAACAAAGACGAAAAGTGTGTGATTGAAGGTGTTTTTATGATTTCAAAATATCAATTAAAGTCTTTTTTTGATGAAAATGATATAGATTATGAAGAACAAACAATCATAAGAAGAGAAATTCTTCCATCAGGAAAATCAAGAGCATTTATCAATGATAGTCCTGTAAATCTTTCAGAATTAGTCTTATTGGGTGAAATGTTAATTGATATTCATTCACAACATCAAACTAGTGAATTAGCCGAAGAAAATTTTCAGTTTGCCATAATTGATGCCATTGCTGATAATCAAGTTCTACTAGAAAATTATACACTTAAGTTAAAAGCGTTTCGAAAATTAAAGTCTTCATTTGAAGAGTTGGAAAATTCGTTAACTACTGCATTAAAAGAGCAAGATTATAATTCGTTTTTATACAATGAATTAGTTGAGGCTAAGTTAATTGAAAATGAGCAACTTGAGCTTGAGTCAGATTTAGAAAAATTGACTCATGCTGAGTTAATCAAAGAACAATTTGAAAAATCAATTTCGTTAGCAGAATCAGATCAATTTGGTTTGTTAGTTCATTTAAAAGAAGTAAAAACGGCCATTCAAAAAATTAGTACTTTTTCTAATGAATATGCTGAGCTTTTTAATAGAATAGATAGTTTGACCATTGAACTCAAAGACATTGTTGCCGAAATGAATCAAATGGCAGAAACCGTCGTTCATGATCCTATTCAATTGGAAAATATCCAACAAAAATTACAAGTAATTTATAGTTTACAAAAGAAACATCAGGTTACTTCTGTTGAGGAACTATTACAAATTCAAAATGAATTGCAGAACAAAGTTATTTCTGTTACAACTCTTGAAGAGCAAAAGGATAGTCTTTTTAAAGCAATTGAAGCTTGTACATTAGAATTAAATGAATTAGCATCAAAAATTCATCAAAATAGGATAAAAAGTATTCCATTATTGAATGATTTATTGGTGAAAATTTTAGTGCAATTAGGTATGCCAAATGTGCAATTTGATTTGAAAATTACGGCTACTAATGTTTTTTATTCAAACGGAAAAGATACCATCCAATTTCTTATTTCAACCAATAAAGGTTCTGATTTTGGCTTATTGAAAAAAGTTGCTTCCGGTGGAGAAATGTCTCGAATTATGTTGGCAGTAAAATCTATTTTAGCGAATTATACAAATTTACCCACATTAATTTTAGATGAAATTGACACAGGAGTTTCAGGTGAAATTGCTGATAAAATGGGTGAAATCATGAAAGAAATGAGTGGTAAAATGCAGTTGTTTGCCATTACACATTTACCTCAAATTGCTGCTAAAGGGGATATGCATTATAAGGTTTATAAATCTGATAATGAATTGAATACAAAAACAGAAATTAAAAAATTAAGCATTGAAGAACGGGTATTGGAAATCGCTCAAATGCTTTCCGGTTCTAGTATTTCTGAATCTGCTATTAATCATGCAAAAGCATTATTGAACTAATTTTTGATTATATTTGAACCGTCTATCAATTAAAAATATAGCATATGTATAATTTATTAAAAGGTAAAAAAGGAATTATTTTTGGAGCTTTAGATGAAAATTCTATTGCATGGAAAACAGCTGAAAGAGTGCATGAAGAAGGAGGAACGTTTGTGTTAACAAATGCCCCAATTGCAATGAGAATGGGAACGATTAAAACATTAGCTGATAAAACAGGTTCACAAATTATTCCGGCTGATGCCACATCACTTGAAGATTTAGAAAATTTAGTAGAAAAAGCTACAGAAATACTTGGTGGTAAAATAGATTTTGTATTGCATTCCATTGGAATGTCAGTAAACGTTAGAAAAGGCAATCATTATACCAATCAAAACTATGATTTTACGCACAAAGGATGGGATGTTTCAGCTGTTTCTTTCCACAAAGTTATGCAAGTTTTATATCAAAAAGATGCCATGAGTGAATGGGGAAGTATAGTTGCATTAACCTATATGGCGGCTCAACGTGTATTTCCAGATTATAATGATATGGCAGATAATAAGGCATATTTAGAATCCATCGCGAGAAGTTTTGGATACTTTTTTGGAAAAGATAAAAAAGTTAGAGTGAATACCATTTCCCAATCGCCAACCCCTACAACAGCGGGACAAGGTGTAAAAGGTTTTGATGGTTTTATAACCTATGCTGATAAAATGTCACCACTTGGAAATGCTACCGCTTTAGATTGTGCGAATTACACTGTAGCCATGTTTTCTGATTTGACTAAACGAGTAACGCTACAAAATTTATATAATGATGGAGGTTTCTCTAACATGGGTGTTAGTCAAGATGTAATGGAATATTTTACAAAGGAATAAATACATTTAACATAAAAAATGATACCCATAGTTTTTCAATTATGGGTATTTTTTTTACCTTTATCGAATTAATAATAAACAACTAAAAATGAAAAAAATTACTTATTTGTTTTTGATGGTCGGTTATTTGGCTTTTGCCCAATTTCCCGCACCATATTGTGGGCCATTGGCTTTTCAGTTTGCTACTGAGCCAATTACTCTTGTTAACTTTGCTGGGATTAATAGTCCTTCAAGTGAAGTTGTTGCCGGTGCTACACCGCATGAAGATTATACGCAAGTTTCTGGAGCAGTATCTGCTGGTCAAACGTACACCATTACCTTAAAAGGAAATACAGATGGAAACTTCACCAATCGTTTTGTGGTTTTTGTAGATTGGAACCAAGACAATGATTTTGCTGATCCAGATGAAACGTATGAAATTACACAAACTATCTTAAATTCTACAGGTCTAGATGCTATTCAAGCTACTCAAGATTTAGTTGTTCCAATCAGTGCTTTGGGAGGAACGACTAGAATGAGAGTAAAAAAGATTTTTGGAACAACTGAATATTTGAATCCTTGTTTAGGAACTGGTTATGGCCAAGTAGAAGATTACACTTTAGTTGTAACAGCTTCATCTGATTGTACTGGTGCTCCGGCTCCCGGAGATACAGTTTCTTCTGAAGCTTCTGTTTGTGCCGGAATTTCATTTAATTTGAGTTTACAAAATGTTGTTGCTGCAGGTGGAATCACTTATCAGTGGCAGTCTTCTGCCAATGGTGTAGATTTTACAAACATTAATGGTGCAACAAATGCTGCTTATGCTACGACTCAAAATGCTGCAACGTATTATCAATGTATTGTAACTTGTGTTCCGACTGCTTCAAGTACTACTAGTACTCCTGTAATGGTTGGATTAAATCCGGGTAGTCAATGTTATTGTACTCCAATTTATGCTAATGGAACTGTAGATGGAGATTTAATTTCAAATATCGAAATTACCGGAACTACATTAGCAAATAATTCTGGTGCTGAACCAGGAGGTCCATCTTATACATATTATACTGGTCAACCAAATTACACTGCTGAATTACAAGCTGGTAACACCTATACTGTTAATGTTACTGTAGGTGAATTTGGAGGTCAAAACGTTGCAGTTTGGATTGATTATAATGACAATGGATTATTTGAAGCTTCAGAGAGAGTTGGCTTTACTACTGCATCAATTCCTGCTGATGGCTCTGCTTCATTCAATATTACTTTAGCTTGTAATCCTCCACTAGGAACACACAGAATGAGAGTAAGAGACGTATGGAACACTACCGGTGCTTCAATTGATCCATGTATTTCTTATGGTTGGGGTGAAACAGAAGATTATGACGTAACGATTACTGCCGCTGTAGCTTGTCCTCAACCTTCAAATTTATCAGCTTCTGAAATTACACAAACATCTGCAGTTTTATCTTGGAATGCAGGATGTGCTGAAACTTCTTGGGATATTTATATTGCAGAAGTGGGTGGTGGAGAACCAACAGCTCCAACAGCAACAAATGTTGTTAACCCTTATGTTGTAACAGATTTATTACCAGGTACAGCTTATGCATTCTATGTTAGAGCGAATTGTGAAGGAGACGGATTTAGTTTATGGACTGGACCATTTGAATTCATGACATTAAATGAATTACCTGGATGTTCGGATGTTGTTACTCCTACGGACGGTCAAGTAGATGTTGAATTGATTGAAGGAGGTGCAACTTTTACATGGACTGAACCATCAACTGGTGGAATTCCTGATGGTTATAATGTTTATTTTGGTACAGCTCCAGATGATTTAGTGTTATTAGGATTTATAGACGCTTTAACTGTTGATATTACTGGTTTAGTTTATGGAACAACTTACTATTGGCAAATCGTTCCATTTAATGATGGTGGTACTGCTGTTGGTTGTCCGGTATGGAGTTTTACTATTCAAAATTCGCCAGGATTCTGTTTAGACGGGGAATTATTCCCTGCAGCCACTTACACCCCTCAAACGTGTGATGGTGTTACTCCTAATCAAATTGTTGATAATGCATGGGCTGGCGAATATTCTAATGTGAATGTTACTTCAGGTCAAACTTATTCATTCAATAGTTCTGTCGCTACTGATTTTATTACAATCGGTAATGAAGATGGTTCTACTCCAATTGTTTATGGTACAACTCCAGTAGTTTGGACATCAGATGTTACGGGTGTAATTCGTTTTTACATCCACTTAAATGACAATTGTGAAACGGCTGATGTAAACCGTATTCGAACAATTCTTTGTGGAGAATCACTAAGTGCTCCATCATTTGATGCAGATAATTTTAAAGCATATCCAAATCCAGTAAAAGATATCTTGAATATTGCTTATTCAACTTCAATTAGAAATGTAAATGTGACAAATTTATTAGGTCAACAATTACTTTCTTTAACAATTAATGCTAATGAAAGCCAAGTTGATTTATCTTCATTGTCAGTTGGTACTTATTTAGTAAAAATTACAACAGAAGACAATATTCAAAAAACAATTAAAATTGTAAAACAATAGTTTTTATCTTTTTAAATTTTAAAGCCACACATTTTGTGTGGCTTTTTTTATGCCGTATATTTGTTAAAACAATAAGATGTATTTTTCAATTATCATACCGGTCTATAATCGTCCTGATGAAGTAGATGAGCTTTTAGAAAGTTTAGTTCATCAAAATTATAATCAATCCTATGAAATAATTATAGTTGAAGATGGTTCAAATGTAAAATGTGATTCTATAGTAGAACAGTATAAGGCTCAATTAACCATTCGTTACTTATTTAAAGAAAATTCAGGTCCTGGTGATTCAAGAAATTATGGAATGCAAAAAGCAAAAGGTGATTATTTTATCATTTTTGATTCAGATTGTATTATTCCAAAATACTATCTTTCAATAGTAAATTCAGTTTTAAATGAAAATTATACAGATTGTTATGGTGGACCGGATAAGGCTTTAGATTCTTTTTCAGACATTCAAAAAGCAATCAACTTTGTGATGACTTCTTTTTTTACAACTGGAGGAATTAGAGGTGGATCTGAAAAAATTGGAAAGTTTCAACCCAGAAGTTTTAATATGGGAATTTCAAAAAGAGCATTTGATGCTTCAAATGGGTTTGGAAATATTCATCCTGGGGAAGATCCAGATTTATCAATACGTTTGTGGAAATTAGGATTTCAAACTCAATTAATTGCCAATGCTTTTGTTTATCATAAAAGAAGAATTGATTGGTCAAAGTTCCTTACTCAAGTTAATAAATTTGGGAAAGCGAGACCAATTTTAAACACCTGGTATCCGGAGCATGCTAAACTAACTTTTTTCTTTCCATCTATTTTTATGTTAGGATGTATTGGTTCAATAGTAGCGTTAATGTTTTTTTCGTTTTACTTACCAATTTTAATATTTTTAGTTTATTTCATCTCCCTTTTTATAAGTTCATGGTGGAGTAACAAAAGCTTAAAAATTGCGTCTTTATCCTTAATCGCAACGTTTATTCAGTTTTATGGTTACGGGATTGGTTTTTTAAAATCATTTATTTTGGTACAAATTTTGAGAAGAAAACCGGAATCAGCCTTACCTGAATTATTTTTTAAAAAATAAAACATGTCAAAATTAATTGGTTTAACCGGAGGAATAGGAAGTGGTAAAACAACTGTTGCCAAAATGTTTGCCGCCAAAGGAATACCTGTTTATATCGCTGATGAGGAAGCTAAAAAACTGATGAATACATCCGAAATTATTCAAGCAATTGAGAATGAATTTGGAAAAGAAGTCATCAATAACGGAAAAATAAATCGTACACTTTTAGCAGAAAAAGTTTTTAACAACAAAGAAAAACTAAATGATTTAAACCAAATTGTGCATCCGGCAGTTAAAGAAGATTTTAAGAGTTGGCTTCAAAAAAATCGAGATTTCCCTTATGTAATGAAAGAAACAGCAATCTTATTTGAAACCGGCGGAAACAAAGATTGTGACCTTGTTATTACCGTAACAGCACCACTTTCTGAACGTATTTCTAGAATTATTAATAGAGATAACACAAATGAACAATCTATAAAGGATAGGATAAAAAATCAGTTGGATGATGATTTTAAAATAAAGCATAGTGATTTTGTTATTCAAAATAATACTATAGAATCTACTGAAAATCAGGTTGATGAAATTGTTAAAGCATTGAATAAAATACAATAAAATGTATGGATGTTAATGTTAGGTTAATCTATTAACACCCAAAATGTTAAAATGTTAAATTTGTATCGATGAATAAATTGTTGTTTAGACTACTTATCTTTTTAATGAGTATTTCGCTTATTGGAATTATTTTTGTTCAAGTCTATTGGTTCAATTCATCTTTAGAAAACAATCAGGAGCAATTTAAGTTTCATGTCAAACAAGTGTTGGGAAACGTTGCTGATCAGCTTCAAAAACAAGAAGTGCTCTCTTTTGTAGAGCGAATAAAAGAATATAAAGATAGTACGGGAAGTGATAAATTAAATTCAGAATTTTTAGAATTTGGTTATTATCAACGAAATGCTCAAACCAACGAAACTATCATTTATTCGAATAGTATAAGTTCACAAGATTTTACTATTTCTCCTACGTTCTTTGATAAAAAAAGTGACAGTTTAAAAGTCAAAAGCTTTTCTTCCAAAAGAAAAACAGAAGTATATCTAAACGGAATCGATAAAAATAATTTACAAAACGCATTAAATCCGGATGTAAAGATTGAAAAATCAGGCGATTTAAAAATTTTGGATAAACTGCTTTATGATATATCCTTTAATGATATTGCCTCCACATATCCCATTCAACGCAGAGTTTCAAAAGAAAAATTGCAACAACTTCTTAAGAGAGAACTAAATGAATATGGTGTAATTACTCCATTTGAATTTGGAATTTACAGTAACGGACTCGCTACTAAAGTAAAGTCTGAAAATTTTAAATTCAATAAGGAAGATACGTATAGCATACCCGTTTTTGCTGATAATGATGGAGTTAGCCGCTATCAATTATTGGTAAGTTTTCCAGAAAAAAAGAAATTTATTTTTTCTGATTTAATCGGAATTGCTTCTATTTCGTTAATGTTTACACTCATTATTATTATTGCCTATGTCAATGCCTTAAATCAGTTTTTTAAACAACGACAGATTTCTGAAATCAAAACAGATTTTATAAACAATATGACGCATGAGTTTAAAACACCTATTGCTACAATCAACTTAGCCTTAGATGCCATTAAAAATCCAAAAGTAATAGAGGATAAAGATAAAGTTTTCCGTTACCTCCAAATGATTAGAGATGAAAACAAGAGAATGCATGCTCAGGTTGAAAATGTGTTGCGTATTTCTAAATTAGAAAAGAAAGAATTGGAAATCAATAAAGAACCACAAGATGCATTAGCGTTAATTGAAGATGCCATTGACCACGTAAGTTTGATTATTGAAGATAGAGGAGGCACCATTACAACTCATTTTGAGGCCATGCGAACTACTGTACTTTTAAACGATGTACACTTTACAAATGTCATGGTTAATATTTTGGATAATGCTATTAAGTATTCACCCGAAATTCCAAAAATTGACGTTTACACTGAAAATGTAAAAGAATTTTTAATCATAAAAATAAAAGACCAAGGAGCTGGAATGTCTAAAAATGCTCAAAAAAGAATATTTGAAAAATTTTACCGCGAACACACCGGTGATATTCATAATGTAAAAGGGCATGGTTTAGGCCTTGCTTATGTAAAAAGAATTGTTGAAGAACATAACGGCGAAATATCCGTTGAAAGTGAAAAGGGAAAAGGAAGTACCTTTTTTATCAAATTGCCTATAATAAATTAAATACCACTAATAGATTAACCTATGGAAACTGAAAACAAAAAAATCCTTTTAGTAGAAGATGATCCAAATTTTGGAGCAATTTTAAAAGACTATTTAATGTTAAACGACTTTGATGTTGTCTTAGCTAAAAATGGAATGGAAGGCTTTGAAAAATTCAAAAAAGACACTTATGATTTGTGTATACTAGATGTCATGATGCCTTACAAAGACGGATATACGCTTGCCAAAGAAATACGTGAAAAAAATAAGGAAGTTCCGCTTATTTTTTTAACTGCCAAAACCATGAAAGAAGATGTATTAAAAGGATACAAAGTGGGTGCAGATGATTATTTAAATAAACCTTTTGATTCTGAAGTGTTGTTGATGAAAATAAAAGCCATCATGCAACGCAAACAATCAGAAAGCAAAACTGATAATTTGAAATTCGAATTCCAAATTGGTAAATTCCATTTGAATTCTAAATTACGTTTCTTGACTTTTGGGAATGATGAACCCATCAAATTATCGCCTAAAGAAAACGAATTATTAAAAATGTTGGCTCTTCATGAAAATGATTTGATGCCACGTGAATTGGCCTTAACCAAAATCTGGAGAGATGATAACTATTTCACCTCCAGAAGTATGGACGTATATATTGCCAAATTGAGAAAATACCTTAAATCTGACGAAGATGTTGAAATTTTGAACATCCACGGCGAAGGTTTCCGATTGGTAATCAAAAACAAAGTTGCCCAATAACTAGAAAAGCTCTCAATTTTTGGGAGCTTTTTTTTGAACCTTTTTCCAGCTTTTCACTACAAGATTTTGTGCAAAAAAAAAGAATTCTACAAACCCAAAAGAGCTTCCTCCGGTCGCTTTTTTGCTTTAAGAATTCTAGTTTTTTTTACCCAAAATGCTTTCCGTTACAATCTGGGGTAGGATTACCTGCTATATTCCAATTTCAGTGCAAAACTGGTTTTTCCGTTTTTGGTTACCGTCATCAATTCCGGATTTTCTTCCAATGAAGTTTGTATTTCTATTTCGTCATTCCAATGCAATTCCCTCAAAAAATTCATGTCAAATGCCTGAACTTTATTTTTCAAAATAACATTGGCATTCAAACCATCCAAACACCATTCTAAATATTTCACATTGTTGGCATGATTCACTATATCCAAATCAGATAATAAAATGGTTTTATATTTTAAAAATTGCAAAGCACCATTCAAATCAATTTTCTCAAAAGATTTAACCGTAGGCAACCTCTCCGGATAAAAAGTAAAATGCTCAAAAGGTAAAGCCAAAGCTTCAGGTTTACGTAATTCGGTATTGATAACCACCCAATAAGTGAGTGCTCCGGCCAATTTTCGGTCTCTCAAATACAACTCCAAAGCCCTCACCGAACGCGAATCTTTCATTTCTACAATCCACGTTTTTACGGTAACCACATCACGCCATTTGGGTAAATCAATTACTTCTACACGCATTCTACTCAATACCCAAGCCTGATGAAAAACTTGCATATCGCTAAAACTCAATCCACCCAACTCGGCATGTAAACCTGCTGTAAGTTGCAAAATGTTACACAATTCGGTATGTTTCAACTGTCCGTTTGGATAGCATTGAATAAAATTGATTTCCCATTCCTTGGAAAATTCGGGGGTAAAATGGGCTGAAATAGGCATTACTTTTTTATTTTGGATTGTATAAAAATAATAATTTCATTCACATCAGTTTCAAAATCAAACCAATTGACATTTTCAGTTCGTTTAAACCAAGTGAGTTGACGTTTCGCAAAACGACGCGTATTTTTTTTGATTTCATCAATGGCAAAATCTAAGCTGGTTTTACCCTCAAAATAATCAAATAATTCTCTGTAACCAACGGTTTGCAGGGCATTTAAGTGTTTATTTGGGTACACGTTTTTGGCTTCTGCCAATAAACCATCTTGCATCATCAAATCCACTCTTCGGTTAATTCGTTCATACATCATTTCTCTATTGGCCTCTAATCCAATAATAATCGGAGTGAAGTTCCGATTGTTTTTTTTCTTGTTCAAAAAAGATGAATACGGTTTTCCGGTTCCTAAACAAACTTCTACAAATCGCATCATGCGTTGAGGATTTTGTAAAGTTTGCGGATTTTCAGAACTTATTTTTTCAAAATAAAAAGGATCAAGTTCTTTTAATTTGTACTGTAAAAATTCCAAACCTTTAGATTCATAATCTGTTTTAATTTCCTCACGAACAGCTGGGTGAATATCCGGAAAATCATCAAAACCTTTCAAAATAGCATCTACATATAAACCTGATCCGCCCACCATTATTTGAATGTTATTTTTTTCAAATAATTCATCCAATTTCAAAAGAGCTTCTCTTTCAAAATCGCCAACATTATACAATTCAAAAATTGATTTATGTTGAATAAAATTATGGTTAGCCCCTTTTAATTCCTCATCATTGGGAACAGCTGTACCAATTTTCATTTCTTTAAAAAATTGACGACTATCGCACGAAATTATTTCACAACCAAAATGTTGAGCTAAAGCAATACTCAAAGCAGTTTTGCCAATAGCCGTTGGACCAATAATTGTAATAAGGTAATTTGATTTTGTCACACTATTTTATGAATTTTCGTCTAACTCTTCACCGCAATTGTAGCAAAATTTGGAATCTTCACCGTGGTCATCTTTACCACAATTCATGCAATGATGTCTTTTAGAATCACGACCTCTTTTGTATTCTGAGCGAGCAATCTCAGCAGTCACAATTCCGGTAGGAACGGCTATAATTCCGTAACCCATAATCATTACAATAGAAGCTATAAATTGACCTAAAGGTGTAATAGGAGAAATATCGCCATAACCAACAGTGGTTAAAGTCACAATGCACCAATAAATACTAGTTGGAATACTGGTAAAACCGGCTTCTTTTCCCTCTACTACATACATCAACGAACCAATTAAAATACAACTAATCAAAACAAAATACATGAACGCTACAATTTTTCCACGGCTTGCAATAAGTGAATTTCGTAATTGTAGAGATTGACCAGAAAAATGAGGATGGTTTAAAATTTTAAATAATCGCAAAAGGCGTAAGGCTCTAATGACTACAAATAAATTTGAACCAACTAAAAAGAAGGACAAGTACATCGGTAATATAGCAAGCAAATCAATGATTCCGTAAAAACTCAAAATATATCGCTTGGGTTTATCAATACATATTATTCGTAGTATGTACTCAATGCTAAAAAAAATAGTAATTATCCACTCCAATAGGACCAATTGATTGTGGTATTTTATATCGAAACCTTCTACTGTTTCTAACATAACCAATAAAACACTGAGAAGAATTAATCCAAGAAGAATAAGGTCAAAAAGTCTTCCGGCTACAGTGTTGGTCCCATAAATGATGATATGGGTTTTTTGCCGGAATAAATCGAATTGAGATTTTGTTTCTTTCACTTTACAACACTTTAATACAAAAATACTTAAATTAAAACGGAATAATCTTCATGACTTTGTGCTTTCGCAAATAGCCATTGATGATATTTTTGGTATCACGATTATTTTGCATGGGGATAATAATATTTCGTAGCACTTCTACATTGGTAATCTGATAATTCAAATCAAAAAAACAATAGCCTTTATAAATGCCATTTTCAATCAATACAGCCGAACGTTCTTCCAAACTTCTGCCTCTGTCGATAATGATTCGGTTCTGGCTTTCAAACTCATTATTGTCTATAAATTCCTGAACTCTATCGTTGTATTCCTCAGGGCTAATTTCGCCTATACACGCACCGTCACATTCTTTAATTTTATATTTGAAACACGAATTTTGGGTTTCATACAAGCCATTAATTTTTTGGCATAAATGGTACTGGTCAGTAATCTTAAATAAGGCATTTTTTCCTTCTTGAATAGACGAAAAGGAAGTAATTTCTTTTTTACGCCCATCCGTTTTTTGGAGGGAAAGACTAATGTACCCATTATCGTTTTTTACAGGATACAAAGCCCATTGAAATAACGTTTTTCGTTGGGCCCGATTGTAAATGGGTTTGTTGATTTTTATCTCTTCACTTTCTTTTAAAAGTGCTATAAGCTCACTTCCGGTTTCTTCATACGTAACCGTATACACTTCCATTTGAATTTTTTTGCACTTACGGCTTGTTCCGGTAAAATGTTGGTTGACACGTTTTTTGATGTTCTTGCTTTTACCGATATATATCAAATCACCTTTTTCATTATGGATATAATAAATTCCTGTTTTAGAGGGAAGATTTTCCACAATATCCAATAATTTCGGTGACATACCGGATTTAATTTCGGTTTTTACCAAACTTTTTAAGATTTCTTTTTCAACGTCCTGAGCCAAAAGCATTTTGAATAATTTCACTGTTGCCATAGCATCACCACTTGCTCGATGCCGGTCGGCCATTGGAATTCCAAGTGCTCGAACCAATTTTCCTAAACTATACGAAGCATGACCCGGTAATAATTTTTTGGATAACTCAACGGTACAAAGGGTTGGTTTTTGAAATTTAAAGCCCAATCGTCTGAATTCGGTTTGTAAAATTCGATAATCAAACGAGGCGTTGTGAGCCACCACAATACAACCTTCTGTAATTTCAATAATGCGTTTGGCCACTTCAAAAAACTTGGGAGCCGAACGCAGCATGGCGTTGTTAATGCCGGTTAATTTTACAACAAACGGCTGAATCGGAATTTCCGGATTCACCAAACTAATAAATTGGTCCACGACTTCATGACCATCAAATTTATAAATGGCGATTTCGGTGATTCCTTCTTCGTTGTATTGACCTCCGGTGGTTTCTATGTCTAGGATTGCGTACATTTTCAATGGCAACAGCAATGACAATTTCAAAAATCAATTTCAAAAATCAAATTCAAAAATCAATCTTTCAAATTGAATTTTGTCATTGCTATTGCTATTGTCATTGCTATTGAGTTACTTTTTATTAATTATCATTTTGGATGAAATAGCAATTAATTCTTCAACTTCTTTTAAAAGTAAAATTCTGGTATTTTCATCACCTTCTTTAATATAGTTTAATATTTTTAAAGAATTCCTTGATTCTTTTAATTCTTTTACAACTAAGGTTAATTTAAAAATGAAGTCTTTATCACTAATTGTACCTTGAGCCTCCCCAAAATTTAGAGAAGAACTCCCGGAAGATCTAATCAATTGATTTTTATAATATTCATTTTCAAAAGATTTTTTTAGATTTCTTGTAAAGAAAATACTTTCACCTGCAAACCGAACCAATCGATCTTCAAAATTGAAAATTTTTTCACTAAAGATATTATTCTCCTCCATTTAATAATTGGTTTTTTAAATTGTAATTGATTTTTGATATTGCCATTGCAACTTATCTGCTTCCAAATATACTACTTCCAATTCGAACCATCGTGCTTCCGCATTCGATGGCGAGTTGATAATCGCCGCTCATGCCCATGGATAAAGTGGTCAGTTGGCATTTGGCAGTTTTCAGTTGGTTATGTTGGTCAAAAATACTTTTCAAATGTAAAAATTCGCGTTTGATTTGCTCATTATTTTCAGTAAAAGTAGCCATTCCCATTAAACCGACAATTCGAATATTTTCAAAGGTTTTCAATTCTTCTGATTGCAAGATTTCATTCAATTCTTGTCCATCCAAACCAAACTTGGTATCTTCTTCTGCTATATGAATTTGCAACAAACAATCAACTGTTCTTTTCCACTTTGCAGCCAAACGATTGATTTCTTTTAGCAATTTCAAACTATCCACACCGTGAATTAAACTCACATACGGAATCATGTATTTTACCTTATTTGACTGAACATGACCAATCATGTGCCATTGAATGTCTTTGGGCATTTGTTCCCATTTTTCCGTCATTTCCTGAATTTTGTTTTCACCAAAAATGCGTTGTCCTGCATGGTAGGCTTCCATCAAATCTGCAATTGGTTTGGTTTTGGAAACGGCAACTAGGGTTACGTGGGAGGGAAGGGAGGATTTTATAGTAGAAAGGTTATCTTTTATTGACATTTTTTTTATTTTTATGAGAACACAGATTTAAAAAATTTTCAAAATTTTCAAAATTTCTTAAATCTGTGTTCTTAAATGTTTTTCTAAATTATAATTCATACACCATCAACCCACTTCTAAACTTCGGTTCAATATAGGTGCTCTTCGGAGGCATAATCAAATTGTTATCTGCCAAGGCTTTAATCTCAGAAATATCCGATGGATAAAGCATAAAACCTACTTCAAATTCGCCTTCATCTATCAACTCTTTAATTGTTAAAACTGATTGCTTTCCGGGTATGTACTCAATACGTTCATCATTACGTAAATCTTCAATACCAAGTAATGGATGCAAGACTTTATCATACAAAATTTGAGCATCTAAGTTTTCTAAAATCGTAGGGTTGTTGTTTTCCAATTTATAAAACAAGGCGTAAAAATTCCCATCCAAATACATCCCAAACTCAAATTTACTTTGAGGTTTCCACAATTCTTGTTCTTTGTTTTTGATGATAAAATGTTCATCTAATTGGGCTAAAAAATCATTGACTTCGTACCCATTCAAGTCCCGTATTATGCGATTGAATTCATATATTTTCACTTCACTTTCGGCAATTAGAAAACTCATAAAAAAGTTCAATTTTTCATTGCCTTCAGCTTTATATTCATCATGTAATAATTCTGCCGAAGCTGAACGGTGATGTCCATCGGCAATATACAACTCCGGAATTTGTTCAAATTGTTGTTGCAACCACTCAATTTCTGCTTCATTATCAATTTTCCACAACTGATGTTTCTCTTTGTTTGTGGTGGCATAATTGTATAGTGGAATACTTTTTTTCTTTTCAGAAATCCATTGATTAATTGAATTATTATCCGGATAAGTAATCAAAACCGGTTCTGTATTAAAACCGGTTTGATGTAAATAATCTTTGAACAATTCCACGCGATATTGCAACGTGTCTTCGTGTTTTTTGATGACATTATTTTTATAATCGTCTATAGAAGTTCCGGCTACAATTCCGGTAAACGAATTGGTTTTCGTCTGGATTTCATACACAAAAAAAACCGGTTTTGTTTCTTCAACAAAAACACCATCGTCCTTAAAATCTTGGTATTTATGAGCCACACCTTTGAAACGTTTATCTAAGGTGATTTTTTGCGAATGTACATACGCCGGATGAATCACATGCAAAAACGAATACGGATTAAAACTCAACCAAGCCGCCAACTCAGCCGAACTGTAATCGTCATAATTTCTACACGTTACCAAACCCACTTTATCTGCAGTGGGACGAACGGCTTTGAAGGGGATTATTTTGCTCATAAATTTAGTTTGTAGTCTCAGTAACAGTTTGCAATTTAAATCTGTGACTGAAAACTGCGACTGATTACTTTAAAAACTGCTTCGAAACTTTTTCCGCTTTCTTACTTTCCGAATAATCATAAAAACCTTCTCCTGATTTTACACCTAATTTTCCGGCCATTACCATATTTACCAGAAGTGGACAAGGAGCATATTTTGGGTTTTTGAAACCGTCGTACATTACATTCAAGATGGAAAGACAAACATCCAAACCAATAAAATCGGCTAATTGAAGCGGTCCCATTGGGTGAGCCATTCCTAATTTCATAACCGTGTCAATTTCCTGAACTCCGGCAACGCCATTGTATAGGGTTTCAATGGATTCATTAATCATGGGCATTAGAATACGATTCGCCACAAAACCGGGATAGTCGTTCACTTCCGTTGGCGTTTTGCCTAATTTTACGGATAAATCCATGATGATTTTGGTCACTTCATCCGAAGTGTTGTACCCACGAATAATTTCAACCAATTTCATAATCGGCACCGGATTCATAAAATGCATGCCAATTACGCGTTCCGGATGAACCACTTGAGCCGCAATTTGCGTGATGGAAATGGATGAAGTATTGGTTGCCAAAATCACATTATGGTCGCAAACTTCACTCAGTTGTTTAAAGATGTTCATTTTTAACCCCACGTTTTCAGTGGCGGCTTCCACCACTAAATCCGTTCCTACAACACCATCTTTGATATCGGTATAAGTAATAATATTTGAAATCGTTTTGTGCTTGTCGTCTTCCGAAATCGTTCCTTTTGTCACCATTCTATCCAAATTGGATGCAATAGTTGCCATTCCTTTTTCCAAGGATTTTTCAGAAATATCAATAAGTTTTACGGTAAATCCACTTTGAGCAAAGGTGTGGGCAATTCCATTTCCCATCGTTCCTGCTCCAATTACTGCGATTGTTTTCATTCTGTATGTTTAGTTTTTTTGTTTCAAGTTTGCTTCGCCAGTCGCCTTTCAGGCTCGTGTCAGGTTTCAGGTTTCAAGTTTCACAACAACATGAAACCTGAAACAAATTACTTTTCCATCGAATCAATAATCATATACGCCACTCTTAACGCTTCCGTTCCATCTTCCAACGTCACCACCGGTGTAGTATTATTGTTGATTGCATCTGCAAACGTTTCCAATTCATCCAAAATGGCGTTGTTCATCGAAACCTCCGGGTTGTCAAAATAAATTTGTTTTTTCACGCCTTCAGCATTTTGCAAAATCATATCAAAATCACCCGGAACTTCCGGTGCGTCTTTCATTTTTACCACTTCACACACTTTGTCCAAATAGTCCACCGAGATGTAAGCATCTTTTTGAAAAAAGCGTGATTTCCGCATGTTTTTCATTGAAATTCGGCTCGAAGTCACATTCGCCACACAACCATTTTCAAACTCAATTCGAGCATTTGCAATATCAGGCGACTGACTCAATACCGAAACACCACTCGCATGAACCGCTTTCACTTTCGATTTCACCACACTCAGAATCGCATCAATATCATGAATCATCAAATCTAAAACCACCGGAACATCGGTTCCTCTCGGATTAAATTCTGCCAATCGATGGGTTTCAATAAACATCGGGTTGTCAATTTGATTTTTCACCGCAATAAAAGCCGGATTAAATCGCTCCACGTGACCCACTTGACCTTTAACATTGTATTCTTTGGCTAAAGCAATAATTTCTTCCGCTTCTTCAACCGTGGTAGAAATTGGTTTTTCAATAAAAACATGTTTGCCCGATTTAATCGAAACTTTAGCACATTTATAGTGCGAAAGCGTAGGAGTCACAATATCAATCACATCCACAGCGTGAATTAATTTGGCAATCGTATCAAAACGTTTATAGCCAAATTCAGCCGCAATTTTCTCGGCATATTCAGCATTTTCGTCATAAAAACCAACTAATTCGTATTTGGAAGATTGATTAAGTAATCGCAAGTGTATTTTTCCAAGGTGTCCGGCACCCAAAACGCCAACTTTAAGCATAAAAGTAAATTTTATCAAAAATAGTAATAATGAGAGCATCTTGCAATCAAAATTCAAAAATCATCATTCAAAATTCTTGATTCACTATTTTTTTGTGCCTTTTCCCGCTTTTCGTTACAAGATTTTTTGTCCACTTGGCATTTTCTAAGCCAAAAAATGTGCTTCCGCTGGTCGCAATTTTTTGTCAAGAAAATGACCAAATGGCCTGCAAAATGCTTTCCACTACAATCGGGGGCAGTGGAATGTTCAGTAATCAGTTTTCAATCAACCGATAACAGACAACCGATAACAGACAACCGATAACAGACAACCGACAACAAATTTGCAAGTTCACTATTTATACTTTAATTTTACCCAAACAAACCCAAACCCCAAGTGAGAGATACAGAAAAACATCAAGGACTTCGCAATCAGTTAGTAAAGTTATTAGCCGAAAAAGGAATAACCGACAAAAATGTCCTTGAGGCCATCAAAAAAATTCCACGTCATCTGTTTCTTGATTCCGGATTCGAGCAATTTGCTTACCAAGACAAAGCTTTTCCAATTGGTGCCGGACAGACCATTTCGCAACCTTATACTGTAGCTTTTCAATCGCAATTATTAGAAGTAAAAAAAGATGATAAAATTCTGGAAATCGGTACCGGTTCCGGCTATCAAACGGCTGTTTTATGTACAATGGGAGCCAAAGTTTATTCCGTAGAACGTCAAAATGAATTGTTTAAAACCACTTCATTATTATTACCAAAATTAGGAATCAGACCTAAACACTTATCTTTTGGTGATGGTTATAAAGGATTACCCAATTATGCTCCTTTTGATAGTATAATTGTGACGGCCGGAGCACCAATTATACCTAAACCCTTAATGGCTCAGCTTAAAGTAGGAGGTAGGTTAGTCATTCCACTCGGCGAAAAAGAGCAAATCATGACCTTATTAATCCGTAAAAACGAAACCCAATTTGAAAAACATGAGTTTGGAGAATTTCGTTTTGTGCCATTGTTGGAAGACAAAAATTAGATATTTTTTTCTATTTTTACGAAAAACAATCCAATGATTAAAAAACTACTTTTTCTACTCACACCATTCTTTCTGAATGCTCAAGGTTATACGAGCTATTTTACCGGGAATACAACTAATATCACTACAACACCAGAATTTGGAGTTTGTTTGATGGGCGGAGCTTCCGAAAATGATGAAGCCATGAAATGGTTACTTCAAAAAGCAAATGGTGGAGATGTTGTTGTTTTGAGAAGTTCGGGAAGTAATGGATACAACAATTATTTATATTCTGGTTTGGGAGTTACTGTCAATTCTGTAGAAACCTTAGTCATTACATCGGTTGCCGGAGCCACAAATCCCTACGTTTTAGATAAGGTTGCTAATGCCGAAATGATCTGGTTTGCCGGTGGCGACCAATGGAATTATGTTTCTTATTTTAAAAATAATGCTTTAGAAGATTTAATCAATAACCATATAAATATAAAAAATGCTCCAATTGGTGGCACTAGTGCAGGGATGGCCATTTTAGGGGGAAAATATTTTAATGCTCAAAATGGTTCTGTTACTTCAACGCAAGCAATGAATAATCCGTATCATCCAAATATAACGTTAGGGTATGATGATTTTCTTTCCGTACCCTATTTAACAGATGTTATTACCGATACACATTATGATAATCCAGACAGAAGAGGAAGACAAAGTACGTTTATTGCCCGTTTTAAAAGCGATTTTAATTTTGATGTAAAGGGAATTGCTTCAAATGAATATGTGGCAGTTTGTATTGATGCAGATGGAAAAGCAAGAGTATTTGGTGATTATCCTGCTTATCAAGAATTTGCCTATTTTCTTCAAGCTAATTGCAATAATCCAAATCCAATTGAAAACATTCAATCGGGTCAACCTCTAACATGGAATTATAATGGTCAAGCTTTAAAAGTTTACAAGGTTCCAGGAACCATGAATGGACAACATTTTTTTGACATTAGTGATTGGCAAAACGGAAATAATTCAGGTGGAAGTTGGGAACATTGGTCTATAAACAATGGGGTTTTTTCATCCTCAGCCGGTACTCCGATTCAATGTGTACTTGGTGTTAATGATTCACTTTTAAATGAGATTCAAGTTTTTCCAAATCCTTTTTCTGATCATTTTTCTGTAAAGGAAATCGAATTAGCAAAAATTTCAATTTTTGATGCACAAGGTAGAGTTGTTTTTGAAAAAGAAAAATATGTTGGAGAAATTTTGAATTTTAGCCATTTCAATTCCGGTATTTATTTTATTCGAGTGGAGGTTGACAATCAAATTTATACCAAAAAAATAGTAAAAAAATAAAATAAAGAAACCCGCATAAGCGGGCTTTTTTTAACCGATAATATTGATATATCGTTGTAAACTTTCCTTTTCAATTTGGGCAATAAAAAGCAAAAAATCTTCTTTATTGCCATTTGTTTGGGCAGTTTCTAAAGCGTTGTAATATTTCATTCGGTTTTCATAATCACCTTTGATGTTGGCAATTACATATCCATGTTGTAATAAAATTAAATTCATTACTAAACGAGAGGTTCTACCATTCCCATCAATAAACGGATGGATCGTAACCAATCGTTCATGCATTTCTGCTGCCATAATCACAGGATGCAATTTATTTTTATGGGTTTCATACCAAATAAAATAATCTTCCATGTCTTTGGCTACCATGTAGGGCTGAGGTGGCATGTGGCTGCTTCCTTTTATCATGACTTGAACGCGACGATATCTTCCGGCATCTTCAGGAATAATTCCTCTGAGAATAAGATTATGTATGGTTAATAATTCTCTTTCAGAAAGGCTAAATCCTTTTTCCATTAATTGTTTAATGTAACCAATCGCCTCTTGATGATTAATGGCTTCCAAATGCTCACGCATACTTTTTCCGGAAACGGTTAATCCTTCATTAATAACCAAATCTGTTTCTCTGAGTGTTAGCGTATTTCCTTCAATTCGATTACTTTCAAACGTATATTCTAATTCTAGTGCTTGTGCAATTCTATAACTGTCAAATGCTCTTTTTTGATCTAAAACTTTCTTTAAAACATCAATTTCATTGAGTATGCTTTTTAATGAATTTGAAATCGTGTCTCGCTTAAAAGCGGCATTGTATTTCATTTCGCTTTCGGCAACCATCAATGCTTTTAGACCAAAATTTTCATCATCTCCAATTTCATATAGTATTTTTTCTTTTAACCAAGCCACCATCAAGGTTTCATAATCTATTTCTAATATTGAGGCAAGTTTTGTTATTTGGTCACGAGTAGGTTTTCGGTTTCCATTCTCAAACTTACTAATCAATGCTTGATCAATACCAAGGAGTTGAGCTACTTCTCTAGTTTTTAAATTTTTATTTTCACGAGCTGTTTTTAATAAGTTTTTCATACTCCATTATTTTGTCATGACAAATTTAGTCATAAATTTCGAAATACAAAATAATCTTATACTTTTTTAAACTTTATTTTAAATTAGAAATTCTTTTTTATCCGATCGATGTCTCTTTTAGTATCGCGATCTTTAATGGTTTCACGTTTGTCGTAGTTTTTCTTTCCACGACAAAGAGCAATTTCCATTTTAGCATATCCTTTTTCGTTGATATATAAACGCAGAGGTACAACCGTTAGCCCCTTGTTTTGTAAATCTTTTTCAAGGCTTTTTAATTCCTTTTTATTCAAAAGGAGTTTTCTTTCGCTTTTTGCTTTATGATTATAATGCGTGCCAAAAGAATACTCTTCGATGTTTGAATTGATTACAAACAGCTCACCATTACTAAATTCACAAAAACTTTCGGCAATGGATGCTTTACCCAAACGAATTGATTTGATTTCGGTGCCGGTCAATACAATTCCAGCATCATACCGATCGATGATTTCATAATCAAATTTTGCTCGTTTATTAAGTATGTTTATTGTTTTTTGCATAGGGTTGCAAATGTAAAATAAAAATGTGTTTTTTTTAACCATTTTATTACTTCAGAATTATTTTTTGGTAAATGATTTTTATCAGGTTTTATAAGATTAGTTGATTTTACATTTGAACTGTAATTTTAATACAATACAAAATGAGAAAAATAGTTATTGCATGTATTCTTTCGTCATTATTCATGACAAATTTTACCCAAGCACAAGAGCAAAAAAGTGATAAAGATTTTAGTAGATGGCAAGTTCGTTTACGAGGAATTGGAGTTGTTCCAAATGAAAAAGCAACAATCGGAATTATTGGTGGAGATGTAAACATATCTAACGCAATTGTACCGGAATTAGATTTCACTTATTTCTTTACCGAAAATTTTGCTGCTGAATTAATTTTAGGAACAGCTAAACATGATGTTCGAACAGTTGGTTCTGATATTTCTGCAATTGGCGGTCCAACTAGTTTTGATGTTGATTTAGGTAGTGTAATGTTACTTCCTCCTACGTTAACAGCTCAATATCACTTTTTCCCATTAAAAGAGAAAAAATTTAAACCTTATGTTGGTGCTGGTATTAACTACACTATTTTTTATAATGTAAAAGAGGGTAATGTTGTTAAAGGAATTGAGTATGATAATGCAATTGGGTTTGCAGCACAAGTTGGTTTTGACGTGATGTTGAATGAAAAGTACTTTGTAAATTTTGATGTAAAAAGACTTTTCTTAAAAACGGATGTAACAGTAGATGCTTCTAATTTAGCAGAAGGTTTATCTATTCCTGCTGAAGTTGAAATTAATCCTTGGATTATTGGTTTAGGTTTTGGAATGAAATTCTAAATAAATTATTGGTTAGTAATCGGGTAAAACCGAAAGATAGAGTCGAATGTGAATACGTTCGGCTTTATTTTTTTATTAACTTTTTATTAACTGTCGTTCAAAATTCAAAAAATAGTATTAAATTCGTTAATATTTGAATTAAAAACTAATTTTATGATAAAAAATGTACTTTTAGTAGCCGTTTTATTTAGCTTATTTGCTATTTCTTGTTCACAAGAAGAAAATCAAAAAAGTGAGGAGTTAATCGTGATTTCTAATCAAAAAGATCCATTAACAGCAAGACAAATCAACGATTTAATAAATTCGTTTAATCAAAATGGGAAAAAATTCTATTGGCGTGAGGTTGATACTCATACCCTTTGGAGTGCTGTTTTACAAAGTAAAAATTTAGTTACTATTGGTTTCGGTAAGAACAGAGATGATTTTGATCGAACAAAATCGCCGGATGCTGCAAAAATGCAGAATGAAATCATTTCTATTTTAAAGCGATATGAAGGAGAGCAAAATGATAAATTAGTTTTTTCTGAGGACGCTTATTTGAATTTGATTGATGTGGTAGTAACCAAACAAGAAACGTTAGAAGCATTAAGGCGAAACAAATTTGTTCGTTATGTTGAACCGGCAGATTATCGTTATTTCTCAATCGAAAATCAAGGTAATCCAGAAGATAATCAAATGGAATCAGATTCTGGTTGTGGATATAGTACTTCAACAATAAGTGCTTCTGATGTGACAACAATAAGTCCTAATGCTAAGGTTCCATGGGCATTCTATAAGCACGCAATTCCTTCTGCTTGGAATTTTTCCACAGGTGCAGGGGTTACAATTGGTGTCGTTGATACTGGATTATCACCACAACAGACACTCATGAATGGTAACTTTAATACCGGTCAATCATCTGGTAGATTTGTGCAAAAATATGGAGTATATGTTGATTCTATTTGGCCTTGGTCAACTTCAACTGATGGAGTAAATGACCTATGTGGACACGGAACAAGCATGGCATCAGTTGCAACAGCTCCAAGGAATAATAATGGTTTACCAATGGGTGTGGCATATAATGCTAATTTAGTTTCTTATAGAGCTTCTTCAGATGTTGTTTTAAATGGTTTTCATGAGCAAAGAGGTGTGCAAAATGCTTTTACTGCTTTAGGAAACAGAACAGATGTTAAAATTATATCCATGTCAATGGGGCATATTTTTTCAGTTGGAAGAATTGAAGATGGAGTACGTTATGCAAATAATAGAGGAAAATTAATTTTTTGTGCAGGAGGAACATCAACCTCATTTACCAATTTTGTGGGTGTAATTTTTCCTGCTTGGATGCCAGAAACGGTTGCTGTAACAGGTATAAAAGAAGCTTCAACTTATCAAAAATGTGATGTATGTCATAGTGGGGCTGAGATTGATTTTACAATCATGATGGAACGTTCAGGAACCGGAAATAAAGTTCCCGTTTTGAGTTATTACAATAACCAAGCAGATTATGTAGGTGGTTCATCTGTAGCCACGGCAACAACTGCCGGTATAGCGGCTTTAGTTTGGTCAAAAAATCCAACATGGACAAAGGCCCAAGTATTGACTAAAATGAAACAATCCTCTCAATTTTATCCAACAAAAAATTCGCAATTTGGTCACGGAATTATTAATGCATTAACTGCACTTCAGTAAATTGTTTATTTACTTTCTGTAAACCATGAATTTCGCTAAATAGTACGAATCTGTATTTGTAAATTGGCGAAATTCGTGGTTTTTTTATTTGTGATGAGTTAATTTGTGCTCAATTTTATTACCGCTGATAGTGATTGTGTAAAGGTCTCCAAATTGATTTTCATCTATTAGAGTATAAATCTCTTTTTCTAAAAGGGCATTGATTTGAAATGGAATAGTATTGCTGTGACCCACAATTAAAATGGTTTTACCGTGATGCTTTTCAATGATTTCTTTCAATGAAAATTTAGTAGCATCGTAAAAAATCATATCTTTTTGTTTAGATGTTGCGATTGTACTACAAGTCATTTGAGTTCTACGAGTTAGGGTTGTATAAAAGAAATCTATATTTTTTTTATCAAAATATTTTGTCCACTTCACTGCTCTTTTCAAACCTTCTTCGGAAAGTTCAGGGTTTTGTGAACTATCTGCTTTTTCTGCATGACGAATGAGGTATATAGTAGTAGTTTCGGATTGTGCAATAGAAACTTGAAAAACAACTAATATTAAAAATGAGTAAATTGATTTCATAGTAATAGTTTTTATAAAAGTAAGAAATTGAAAATTTCTATTCAGTAATTTTTGCGATATTCTTTTCAAACCACTACTTTTGCCATGTCTTTTTCGGGATGTAGCGCAGCCTGGTAGCGTACTAGCATGGGGTGCTAGGGGTCGCTGGTTCGAATCCAGTCATCCCGACAATATAATCCCTTGAGTAAAGCTCAAGGGATTTTTTTATTTTTATTTTTTAATTATTCTCTTTTTAATAATCCTTCCGATTATACACTTTTTTATTTTGTTGAATTTTGTATGATCTCAATTATGTTTTGATTGTTAAATTATACAAATATTTTACGGTAAACCACAAAAATTAATAAAACTGCTAAAAAAAAGTGTTCTTTTTGTAAAAGATATTATTTTTTTGTTAAATTTGAGTCCCCTTAAATCTATTATTAACCAAAAATTAGCACTATGGCAACTGTTTACGAATCCATTGAAAATGAGAGAATCTCATCTCTCATCTTTCCTAAATCAGATGTTTTAAATAGAAATGAAGCAATTCAACAGCGTTTTAACGAGTTGAAGATGGCTCTTACTTTCGGCAATTTGGATTATTTCAAAATCAAAATTTACTTTGAAGACAACCAATCTAAAAAAGTGGTAGAAGCCAAAGTTTGCGGTGTAACTAAAAATCGTGTTATTCTTACGCGTGGTATAGGAATTCCCATAAACAGAATTTATAAAACGTTTAAGTTTTACAATTAATTAAAATCATATGATTGCATCAAATTTATACTTCTTCGAACCAGTGGAGAAAGAGGTAATCTGTGATTATACTTTTCCTGAAGAAGATGTTTTAGAAGACACATCTTTAAAAAGGAAACGAATAGCAGAGTTAGTTCGAGGTATGGCATACGGAAATATGTATCGCAATAAAATGCGCATATTTTTTGAAGATGATACTTCTAAAAAAGTTGTGGAAACAACAATTTGGGGTATTACTGACGATAAAGTTGTTTTAAAATCAAACACTTACATTCCAATTAATAGAATTTATCCTTCCGGTGAGGATTTTTAGTTAGTTTTTTAATAGAAAACACCAGCAAAAAGCTGGTGTTTTTTTATAAATTCTCTATTAATTTTAAATCCAATTGATTCTGTTTATAAAATGTTAAAGCTTCATTTTTAAGTTTTAAAAACGCATCTTTTTGTTGAAGTTTTTCAAGTACAATTAATTTTTGAAGGAACCAATCTCCTTTTTGTTCAGGTTCCATTTCTTTTGATTTTAAATTATCTAATTCAAGAGATAATTTTTCCAATTCTACTTTATTATTGAATAGTTTTAAATAAAATTCAGTTATAAATAATGTTCCATATACATTATTTTTATTTTCTTCTAAAAGTTCAGACATCAATTGAAAAAGTTCTACACTTTTCTTTTCATTTTTTAAGGCTTTTGATTCTTCTTCCCATAAAAAATCATTTCCGGTTTTGGATAATCCTAATCCGATAGTGTAAGCTTTTACTTTTTGAATTTTTGCTAAATCCCATTTATCCTTATCTTTTTGGATAGATTCTAACAGAATTTTTTCCAATACTTTTATTTCTGTTCCTTTTTTAGCCCCTTTTTCAAAATCTTTTAAATCATCTAAATGTTCATACCAGTATTGAAAAAAGCCATTATCAATATGATTAACGGTATTCTTTAAAATTAAATAACTTTGGTGATTCTTGAGGTTTTCTTTTGGATAAACTTGATAAAGTTCGTTAGAAATTGTATTGCACAAGTCAACATCTTGATATAATTGAACCAAATCAGAGTAGGCGTAAAGTGTCTTAATACTTCGGTCACCACTTTTATATTTCTGTGCTAAACTACCAGTTCGTTCTTCCGTATTTAGAGCTTTTTTTCCAATATTAATAAGATAATCAACTTCGGCTTTTGCACCGGAATAATGCACAAAATTTTTTTCCGCATCAAAAAACAAAAAAAAAGGTACACCTTGAAATTTTAATTTTTGTGAAGCCATAAACAAACTGTCTTTTGACTTCATTCCATCACGTGTGTTGATTTTGTAACTTACAAAATGTTGATTGTAAAAATCGGCCATTTCTGCATTGTCAAATAGAGGTTCAATACTTAAACAAATGGTACAAGTAGAATTATAATATTCAATAAAAACAAGTTTATTTTCTTTTTTTGCTTTATCAAAAGCCACGTTAATATCAGATTCAAATTTTACCTTTTGACTAAAAAGTAATTGTGAGATAAATATAAAAAGCAGTGTAAATCGCAAAACTGAATTTTTTTTTGAATGAATACAAATTTACTTTTTTAAAGTCAATTCATTCTAACTTTATTGGTTTTTTAACCTTCTCAAGGTTTAAATTAAGTTGATTTTTATTGGAAGTATGTATTGGCATCGCACTTGCTTTTTGTCTTTTACTGCCGGATACCACGGTTCATCAAATTTATTCATCACTCTAATTACTTCTTTTTGATATGATTCAGGAACATTATTAATCACTTTGATGTCAGAAATCGTTCCGTCAATTTCAACAATAAAACTACAAATGATTTCTGTTACAGGACTTTCATTTTTTGGAAACTTAAAATTACGTGACATGAAGCGATACATCGCATTTTCACCATACATCAATTTAGGTTGTATGTCAACTTCATTATTCAAAAAGATTTTTTCTACAGTATTTACATAATGAAGTTTTTTCTGGTATTGTTCATCTTGAGCTATTATAGTAGCAGAAGTAAACATTAACAATAAAATAATAAAATATTTGATTTTAATCTTCATAAAAAATAGTTTTCCAAACTTTTGGATTTAGATAATAAATCATTTGATCAGGACGAAATTCTCCATTTCTAACAAATGCTTTTGCATCTGTATTGGTAATCATTAAAGCACCACAAAGTGTTTCGTTTTTAAAGAACGTATTTTTAAGTTCATTATTTTGATCCGTAAAATAATATTCATCTTCTTTTTTAGAATTTTGAAGAACGATTCCCTCTTCAAAAAAAACAAAATAATATAAATTTTTGTTCTGTTTTTTAAAAAACTTCTTATACTGATTGGACATATATTTTTTTTCTTCTATGGCAGTTTTATGGTAATAATTAGTAGAACTATTGGAACATAAATCATCTTTAAAAACATACTCAATCAAAATTAAAGCACTATCATTTAATTTTTTTTGGGTCATTTTTTCAATTAAATTTAAGAAAGAACGGTATTCTAATTGAAAATAATTAAACTCCTTGTTGTGAAGCCGATGAATATAACCACTGTCTTTTTTTATATAATGCCAACCCGTTACATGTAAACTCGTATCTCTCCATTTCTTGTAATATTCTTCTTCAGTTAATGCGGTACCATCAATATCTAAGAAAAGGTATTTGATTGTTTTGCTGTCATATTTATAGTGATTAGGCACTTTGTTTAAGTCCTGTGAAAATAGGCTAATCGGTAAAAACAAAAAGATATATAAATACAAATAGTTCATAAGTTTTCTTTTGTTAAAGATATAAAAAAAAAACACCAACTCATTACTGAATTGGTGTTTTCAAACTAACTAACCAATTTATGAAAAACTACTTATTTTACAAATTCACTTTGGTTTCTAAATACCAGTTCATTGTCAAATGCATCCAACAAAATAATGCTGTCGGTTTTAACAGTTCCGCTCAAAATTTCCTTAGATAATTTGTTTAAAACTTCACGTTGAATCACTCTTTTTACCGGTCTGGCTCCAAATTGTGGATCATAGCCTTTCTTGGCTAAATAGTCAATGGCTTCCGGAGTGGCATCCATCGTGATGTTTTGTTGAGCCAACATTTTAGTGACACTTTTTAGCTGCAAGCCTACAATTTCCCTAATGTTTGCATTGGATAAAGGTGTAAACATGACAATTTCATCAATACGATTGATAAACTCCGGACGAACGCTTTGTTTCAATAATCCCAACACTTCTACTTTTGCAGCTTCGGTAGCGGCTTCAATTCCACCGGATAAATTTTCAAATTTTTCCTGAATAATGTGGCTTCCCATGTTGGAAGTCATAATAATTATGGTGTTTTTGAAATCGGCTACTCGACCTTTGTTATCGGTTAATCGACCTTCATCCAACACTTGTAAAAGTATGTTGAACGTATCCGGATGAGCTTTTTCAATTTCGTCCAACAAAACCACTGAATACGGTTTGCGTCTAACGGCTTCGGTCAACTGACCGCCTTCATCATATCCCACATATCCTGGAGGAGCACCTACTAATCGGCTCACGGCGTGACGTTCTTGGTATTCACTCATATCAATTCGGGTCATTGCATTTTCGTCATCAAATAAATATTCCGCCAATGCTTTCGCTAATTCGGTTTTTCCGACTCCGGTTGTTCCTAAGAAAAGAAATGTACCAATTGGTTTTTTCATATCTTGCAATCCGGCTCGACTTCTTCGAACAGCATCACTAATCGCTTCAATGGCTTCTTCTTGACCCACCACACGATGATGCAATTCGTCTTCTAATCGTAATAACTTTTCGCGTTCTCCTTGTAGCATTTTTGTCACGGGAACACCGGTCCATTTTGCAACCACCTCGGCAATATCTTCTCGGGTTACTTCTTCTTTAATCAAGGAAGTTCCCGACTGATTTTCTTGTAATTGCATTTGCAATTTATCCAAACGCTCTTGAGCTTCTTTGATTTTTCCGTAACGGATTTCGGCTACTTTTCCATAATCGCCATCACGCTCGGCACGTTCAGCATCCAATTTAAAGTTTTCAATTTCAATTTTCACGTTTTGGATGTTATCTACCACTTCTTTTTCCGATTTCCATTTGGCAAAAATCTCGTTGCGTTCTTCTTTTAAGTTGGCTAATTCCAGACCTAAAATTTTCAGTTTAGCTTCGTCATTTTCGCGTTTAATAGCTTCGATTTCGATTTCTAATTGCATAATTTTTCGATCCAACACATCCAATTCTTCGGGTTTGGAATTGATTTCCATTCGCAATTTAGAAGCGGCTTCGTCCATTAAATCGATGGCTTTGTCCGGCAAGAATCGATTGGAAATATAACGTTGTGATAATTCAACAGCCGCAATAATAGCTTCATCTTTGATTCTAACTTTATGATGGGTCTCATATTTTTCTTTTATACCTCGCAAAATCGAAATGGCACTTTCGGTATCCGGTTCATCCACCATAATTTTTTGGAAACGTCGTTCTAGAGCTTTGTCTTTTTCAAAATATTTTTGGTATTCGTCTAAAGTCGTTGCACCAATTGCACGCAATTCGCCACGAGCCAAAGCCGGTTTTAGAATATTGGCAGCATCCATCGCACCTTCGCCACCTCCGGCACCCACTAAAGTGTGAATTTCGTCAATGAAAAGTACAATATCACCTTCTGAACTAATTACTTCTTTTACAACCGATTTCAAACGCTCTTCAAATTCACCTTTGTATTTAGCTCCGGCAATCAAAGCTCCCATGTCTAATGAGAAAACGATTTTTTCTTTTAGATTTTCGGGAACATCTCCAGCTACAATTCGATGTGCCAAACCTTCGGCAATGGCGGTTTTACCAACTCCGGGTTCACCCACCAACATCGGATTATTTTTAGTTCTGCGTGAAAGAATTTGCAACACTCTTCGGATTTCTTCATCACGACCAATCACAGGGTCGAGTTTGCCGTTTTTGGCTAATTCGTTTAGGTTTTTGGCGTATTTATTCAATGCGTTGTAGGTTTCTTCGGCTGAAGCAGAAGTAACTCGTTCGCCTTTTCGCAATTCAGAAATGGCGGCTTCCAATCCTTTTTCGGTTACACCTTGGTCTTTTAAAATTTGTGCAACTTTACTTTTGGAATTAAAAATGGCTAATATCAAATGTTCGATAGAAACATATTCGTCGTTCATTTTTTTGGCAAGGATAAAAGCTTCGTTTAACATTGTTCCTGCTTCACGAGAAAGCATCAACTCGCCTCCGGAAACTTTTGGAAAACTTTGAATTGTGCTATCCAAAATCTGTGAAAATAAGTTCACATTCACGTTCATTTTTTTCAAAATAAATGGAGCAACATTTTCATCCACTTCCAAAATTCCTTTAAAAATGTGTTCGTTTTCCAGTTGTTGCTGACCAAAACCTTGTGCAATTTGCTGAGCTTGTTGCAAAGCTTCTTGCGATTTAATGGTTAAATTTTTTAAATTCATAGTACTATATTTTTATCAGATGATTTCTAAATTGATTTTCAATATCTTTGTTGTGCTAATGTCAATATGTATTCCAATTCAAAAAAGAAGACAAAATGACTGATTGCCACACAAAATCGAGACTAAAACAAGTCAAAATGTCCTAAAATAAGACAAAATGAGTTTTTTTACCAATTTATTCGGAAGTTCAGAAAATGAAAAATCATCCAAAGTAGGATGGAGGATGCTCACCGATTTAGGTCAGCTCAACGAACTTATCGAGTTATCGCATCAACAAACGGTTTTGATTTTTAAACACAGCACCCGATGCAGCATCAGTAGGTTTGTATTGAAAAATTTTGAAAACGAATATGATTTTTCAGAAGAAGAATTACAATCGTATTTTCTAGACTTATTAGAATACAGAAACATTTCCAACGAAATCGCAAATCGATTTGAAGTGATGCATCAATCGCCACAAATCCTTTTAATTAAAGACGGAAAATGTATTTATCATGAATCACATGATAGAATAAATGTAGAGAGTTTTAAGCGTTTTGTTTAAGAATTACCTTCTTATCCTATTTCTACTAATAATATCCTTCAATTTCGCTTTCAAATCTTCACCGGTATCAAAAACCATTTGTTCATTGCTTGGAAACGGAACGCCTCTTTTGCCAAAATAAGTGATATATTGTTCGTCAAAAGCTCGACGATCACCTCTGAAAGTAGCATAAATGTGTTCAAAAATGAACTCACTTGCAAGGGGAAATGAGTTAATCAATTGATTGTTGTTAAAATCAATGTAATCCACTTTCGCAGTAACTTGACACGCTTTAAATTGTGTAAATTCATAAGCTGTTCCTTTCACAGTAATAAATCGATCTACTTTTATAGGATTCCCTAAACTATCACGTACAATATTGCCATTAGCATCCACCAAGTTTTTTACACCGTCTTTAATTTGTTTTTCTTGAATGACTTGTTTTTCTCTGATTTGTTCCGGTGAAATATTAATTGCTCTAAAGTTTAATATTATACCAAAATCATAGGTAATACCTTGTTGTCTATTGCTATGATAAACCGTCCATTTATCGTTTAAACCGTATGTACTAAAATCCAATAAGTCATTTTGTAAGCGATTTGGAATCATGATATTGGTTTCGTTTTTTGTATAAACGTGTACAAAATCAGTACCTTTAAAACGGGCTTCATCTATCAAATTGTTTACATCTTTAAATCCGGGATTAATTTGATTCAAATACACTAAATCATCCACAATCTTTCTGGCTTGTAATTTATTGGCCGTCTTTAAATTGTTTTTGGAAAGGGTATACAAATAATTGGATAAAGCATTTTTGCTGTTTGAAATTTCAGTTGTATAATTATCCATCGGAAAAATGGCATCTCTACCTTCCTTTAAAAGTTTTAATGGCAACAGTGGTCGAATCAATTCTTGTCTGTTGTGGAGCGAAAGATATGTGTTGTATATTTTTTCTAAATTAGCTGGATTATTTTCTTTTGACCATGTTTCTACATTTCGTAAATCTCGCTCTTTAGCTTTAGCAAATGCCTCTTCTAAAACATACACATAATCTTGTTTTCCTTTTGCATTTTTATTGTTTCGCAAACTACTGGTCGCCGATGCAATTGCCCTGTCATAATCACCTGAGTTGAGCATTTTCATCGTGCTTTTTACACCACAAGAAAAACTAAAAAACAACAATAAAAGAAAAGTAATTTTTTTCATGAGATTTAATTTCTTACAAATATAATTTTTTTGAAGCTAATCCGGCTTTTCGTTCCAAGCTTTTTTGTCTTGTTGTTTTTTTCAAAGCCAAAAAAGGAGTTTCCTGAGGTCACTCTTTTTTAGCAAGAAAAAATACAACAATCCAGCAAAAGGCTTTCCTCTTCAATCCGGGCTAAAATGTGCCATTATTGGGAGTAAAAATAGAAAAAAGAGAATAGAGTATAGAGAATAGAAAAAAAAGCAAAATTAGTTTTATCATTACTCTTTCAGTTGGGGATAAAAAAACTCCGGTCATTAACCGGAGCAAAATTTTACTGTCTTACAAACGTTGGAAGTAGTCTACTGGTTACTTCACCAAAACCAATTCTGACTTGGCTATTTTGACAATATCCTTTCATCGTTACGGTATCATTGTCTTCTATGAATTTTCGTTCGGTTCCATTGGATAATTTGATTGGATTTTTTCCACCCCAAGTTAATTCCAACATTGAACCAAAACTTTCCGGTGTTGGACCGGAAATGGTTCCTGATCCCATCATATCACCAGAATTGACTTTACAACCGTTAGAAGTATGATGAGCCAATTGTTGAGCCATTGACCAATACATGTATTTAAAATTAGAAGAACTTATTAAATTAGGTTCGCTATTATTCGGTGTTAAATAAACTTCTAGATTAATATCGTAGGCGTGTTTTCCTTTTTGTTGTAAATAAGGAAGTGGAGCAGGTTCTTGTTTTGGTCCTTTTGTTCTAAATGGCTCTAATGCATCCATCGTTACAATCCAAGGTGAAATAGAAGAAGCAAAATTCTTTGCTAAAAAAGGACCAAGCGGAACATATTCCCATTTTTGCATGTCGCGAGCACTCCAGTCATTCAATAATACCATTCCAAAAATATAATCTTCAGCTTCTGCAACCGGAATATTTTCTCCCATAATATTGGCATCAGTGGTAATAAATGCGGTTTCTAATTCAAAATCTACCAAACGTGATGGTCCAAAAACGGGTTGTGTTTCTCCAGCCGGTAAGGTTTGACCCATTGGCCTGTGAACCGGAATACCGGAAGGAATTATCGTTGAACTTCTTCCATGGTATCCTACAGGAATATGTAACCAATTTGGCAACAAAGCATTTTCAGGGTCGCGAAACATTTTTCCAACATTGGTAGCATGTTCCTTACTGGAATAAAAATCGGTGTAATCACCAATCAGTACCGGCAATTGCATTTCAACTTCACTTATGTTAAAAATAATGATTTCTCGATGTTCTTCATTATCTCTTAATTTCGGGTTTTCGCTATCAAATAAATCTCCAATTCTGTTTCGAACCAATCGCCATGTTTTTTTTCCATCAGAAATAAAATCATTTAGGGTATCTTGCATGAACATATCATCGGTTAGTTCAATTCCTTCAAAATAATTTAATTGCTGCATAGCACCTAAATCAATAGCAAAATCTCCAATTCTTGTACCAATTGTAATAATGTCATCTTTGGTTAAAAAAACACCAAATGGAATATTTTGAATAGGGAAATCACTGTCTTTTGGTATGTTAAGCCACGATTTTCGATTTGGATTATTTGCGGTTATTGGCATTTTTATTCGTTTTTTTATGTTGAAAAATTATCAATCAAATATATAGTTTACTATTAATTTAACAAACATAATTCGTATTTTTGAGCTCAATTTAACGAAATATTATCAAATGCAACGCGACGAACAAATTTTTGAACTCATCTTAGATGAACAAGACAGACAAATTCATGGATTAGAACTTATTGCTTCTGAGAACTTTGTAAGTGATCAAGTTTTAGAAGCTGCGGGTTCTGTATTGACTAATAAATATGCAGAAGGTTATCCCGGAAAACGCTATTACGGTGGTTGTGAAGTAGTAGATCAAATTGAACAAATTGCTATTGATCGTGCTAAAGCTTTATTTGGAGCTGAATATGCAAATGTGCAACCGCATTCAGGTTCTCAAGCGAATACAGCTGTATTTTTTGCTTGTTTAAAACCGGGTGATAAGATATTAGGTTTTGATCTATCTCATGGTGGACATTTAACGCATGGTTCTCCGGTCAATTTTTCAGGTAGATTGTATCAACCGGTTTTTTATGGAGTTGAAAAAGAAACGGGTAGATTGAATTATGATAAAATTCAGGAAATAGCTTTACAAGAGCAACCTAAAATGATTATCGCAGGGGCATCTGCTTATTCTCGAGACATGGATTTTAAACGTTTCAGAGAAATAGCGGATAGTGTTGGAGCTATTTTGTTAGCTGATATTTCCCATCCTGCAGGTCTTATTGCTAAAGGGTTATTAAGTGATCCGGTACCGCATTGTCATATAATTACAACTACTACACACAAAACATTACGCGGTCCTCGTGGCGGAATGATATTAATGGGCAAAGATTTTGAAAATCCATTCGGAATCAAAACACCAAAAGGAGAAATCAGAATGATGTCATCTTTGTTGGATGCGGCAGTTTTTCCCGGAAATCAAGGAGGTCCTTTAGAACATATCATTGCAGCGAAAGCAGTTGCTTTCGGTGAAGCTTTGTCTGATGAATTTTTTAGATACGCTCTTCAAGTTCAAAAAAATGCAAAAGCGATGGCAGAAGCTTTTGTGAAAAGGGGTTATGATATTATCTCTGGCGGAACAGATAATCACATGATGTTAATTGATTTACGTAACAAAAATATTACCGGTAAAGAAGCTGAAAATGCTTTAGTTAAAGCTGAAATTACGGTAAATAAAAATATGGTTCCATTTGATGATAAATCTCCTTTTGTTACATCAGGAATTCGTGTAGGTACACCGGCAATCACTACTAGAGGATTAATTGAGGAGGATATGGAAACTGTTGTAGATTTTATTGACAGGGTAATTCAAAACCATACCAATGATGAAATCATCGAAGAGGTGGCTGATCAAGTGAATGAATTTATGGGCGAAAGAGCCATTTTCGTGTATTAAAAAATTGTTAATAACAATCTTAATAACAACCTTCAGAAGTGTTTATCTTCTGGAGGTTTTTTTGTATTTTTAATGATTAAAAAGTAAGTTTTTATTTACCGATTACAAATTCAATTATGAAGAAAAACTACTGGCTGTTTCTTGGTGTGTTCCAATTGTTTAGTTGGTCTATATTAGCACAAGAAAATGCTGTAAAACATATTGTTAAGAAAGATGAAACGGTAATTTCTATTGCTCAAAAATATAAAGTTACACCTAATGATCTTTACAAAAACAACCCTGACTTAGTTAATGGTATTGAAGAAAATAGTGTTTTAATTATTCCACAGACCAAGGTTGTTGTGAACAAGCCTGAACAAATTTCTAATTCTGTTAATAAGGAAAATGAAATTATATCACACCGCGTTCAACAAGGTGAAACCAAATTTGGACTTTCAAAAAGATATGGTGTAAGTATTGAAGAATTAGAAAGGCAAAACCCACATATTATCAGAATGCTTCAAGAGGGTCATCTTCTAACTATTAAAGGAGGGAGAGATAGTAGGCCTAAAGCAATTCAAACAGAAAATTTAAATATCAATTTTGATTACATAACTTATGAAGTTCAGCCGGGTGAAACATTATATGGTTTGTCAAAAAGATATGGAACAACTGTAAATACGCTTATTGATGTTAACAATATTCAGGGTATTTTGAGAAGTGGTCAAATTTTAAAAATTCCAACAAAACAAAAAACAAAAACAAGTGAAATTTCTCAAGGTAATGTGCATATTGTTGTGGCAGGAGAAACCAAATATGGATTATCAAAACGATATGGAGTTACCATTGAAGAATTAGAGCGTTTGAATCCACATATTGTTCGAATGTTGCAAACTGGTCATGAAGTTGTTTTACCTTTCACCAAAAATCAAGAAATTGCTTCTAAAGAAATAAAACAAGAGGTTATATCTAAGAAAGAAGAGGTTGCTCCTAAACAAGTTATTTCAACAGCAAAAGATGAACCAAAAGAAGAAGTAGTAGCAGCTCAGTCAAAAAAAGAAGTACCAGAAAATAGTGAAGTAAAACCTACGCCAATATCAGAACCTATTGTTGAAGAAATAAATACTTCAAACATAACTGATTGGGTAGATTATGAAATTCAAACTAAACAAACATTATTCGGACTTTCAAAAATAGCGGGAGTTAGTCAGGAGAAAATGTTGGAAATTAATCCGATTTTGAATGAAGGTGTAAAAGCTGGAACGATTATAAAATTACCATCAAATGCAATTTCAGCTATTCCTGTAGTAGCAAAAACTGAAATGAATGAAAGTAAACCAGCTTCAATTGAAAAAAGTACCGCTGTAGAAAAAGCCATCGAGGTTAAAGGGTTGATGAGTTCATTAAATAAAATTGAGAAGAAAGAAATTGCTCTGCTTGTTCCATTTTCAAAAGAAAGTTACGAGACATATTTGAAATCACCAAGTCAAACTATTTCATACAAAGACGAAATGGAATTTTAATTAGGAGCAA
>JAFLBT010000050.1 GCA_017302935.1 Flavobacteriales bacterium
TTTCTACTTTGTTCACATTTTGTCCACCCGCACCACTCGAACGAGAGGTGATGATTTCTAAGTCAGCCGGATTGATTTCAATTTCAATCGTATCATCCACTAACGGATACACATATACGGAAGCAAAAGAAGTATGGCGTTTGGCGTTACTGTCAAACGGTGAAATACGCACCAATCGATGCACACCATTTTCCCCTTTAAGGTAACCAAAGGCATAATCGCCTTCAATTTCAAGGGTTACGGTTTTGATTCCGGCCACATCGCCTTCCTGAAAGTTCAATTCTTTTACTTTATAACCTTCTTTTTCGGCCCACATGAGATACATTCGCATGAGCATCGAAGCCCAATCACAACTTTCCGTACCACCGGCACCGGCAGTGATTTGCAAAACGGCACTCAGGTTGTCGCCTTCTTCAGAAAGCATGTTTTTGAACTCAAGGTTTTCAATTAAGGTATTGGTTTGCTCAAAAACGGTATCTACTTCTTCCTCAGTAGCATCGCCGTCTTTGAAAAATTCAAAAACCATTTGCAATTCTTCCGATAAATTGACTGCTTTTTGGTAATCTTCTACCCATTTTTTCTTGGAACGTAAGTCGCGGACCACGATTTCAGCTTCTTTCGGGTTGTTCCAAAAGGTAGGGTCGAAGGTTTTTTCTTCTTCGTTGGTAATTTCAATTAACTTCTTATCGATGTCAAAGATACCTCCTCAACGCACCAAGGCGTTCTACAATACCTTTAATTTGTTCGGTATTTGTCATAATTGTTGTAGTTTTGTTTTTTGCAAAGGTAGGGACAAGATGTGAGTTGTCCTAATCAAAAAGAAAAGTGATTTTTTACCAAAAATAATCATGAGCTTTGTCAAATTAAAAATAGAAATTTTATTAATTAAATGATTGGCTAATACTTAGATTTTTAGGTGATTATTTTGTTTAAATCATATAAGGCATATCAGGATTATAAAGTTGAAAATGAAGTAAATATAAAGTACAAATAAGGAAAAGAATATAAGCAATACAGTGTTTTACGCATGGAAATAAATTTAATTAGTGATACCGTAACCAAGCCTTCTTTAGACATGTTAAGGGCGATGTTTACGGCAAAAGTGGGTGATGATGTATTCAAACACGACCCTACGGTTAATGAATTAGAAGCCTATACGGCTGCTTTTTTTGGGATGGAGAAAGCCTTATTTTTTCCTTCCGGGACGATGGCGAATCAAACCGCCATCAAATTACATACGCAACCTGGAGAGCAATTGATTGCCGATAAATATGCCCATATTTTTAACTATGAAGGAGGTGGAGTTTCCTTTAACAGTGGGGTTTCCTGTCGTTTGTTGGAGGGTCATCGCGGGATGATTACGGCCGAGCAAGTAGAAGCTGCCATCAATCCGCCGGATTTTTACCATAGTCCGTTAACCACTTTGGTTTCTTTGGAAAATACGACCAACAAAGGTGGAGGAGCCTGTTATGAAATAGAAGATTTAATTGCCATTCGTAAAGTATGCGACCGTCACGGATTAAAATACCATTTAGACGGAGCTAGGTTGTGGAATGCCTTAGTAGCCAAAAACCAAGACCCGTTGCAATTCGGGATTTTGTTTGACACCATTTCAGTTTGTTTTTCCAAAGGAATGGGAGCACCAATTGGTTCCGTTTTGTTGATGAGTGAAAAGGATTATCAAAAAGCCTTACGCATACGAAAAGTGTTGGGTGGCGGCATGCGACAAGCCGGTTATTTGGCAGCGGCGGCACTTTATGCGATGGAACACAACATTGAGCGATTGACAGAAGACCACCGACGTGCAAAGGAATTAGGGGAAGTGTTATCCAAAACCAATTGGGTGCAAGCGGTGGAAGATGTAGAGACGAATATTGTGATTTTTTCTGTTTTACCGCACATCAAAGACGAATTGGTCATTGAAAAGTTAAAACAGAAAAACATTTCCATCAGTTCATTAGGCAAAGGAAAATTGAGAATGGTGACCCATTTGGATTACAAAGAAGTGATGCATTCGTATGTAATGGAAGCGTTGGAGAAGATGGCGTTTTAGTGAATTATCCCGATTTAGAAAGCCACCTGAAAATGCCATTTTCATAGATAAGTTTACCGGAATATCTTCGCTTATCACCGGTATTTTGGTTGGTAATGAAATATTGATATTCGACCATTTTGTTTTGAGGATTAAACTTCATTCCAAAAGGAGATCCGTCTTCCAATTCGGATTGTCTGGCTGTTATTCGTATTTCTGTTTCATTTTTATTGCTTTGATGCATATCGGAAAGTGAAAATTTTCCAATCTTTATTTTGTTTTTGTCAAGTGTAATTATCGTAGCCACATAATGTTCCTCAAAATAAATACCACCACCATCATAGCCGGAATGAAAGACAATGTAATTTGATTCATCCATTTGAATGATATTATCGATTGGAAAAAAATTCGTTTCTATCACAGTTGGATATTTTTTGTCTAAATTAAAATGGAGAAAAGAGTTATAAAAAGTATGGCAATTTGCCCCACAACTTTCTCCTTTGAAGATAAAAATTTTGAAACGGTTGTCAGGAGCATAAATCACTTTTCCGTCCTCTATTCGATCATGTTCCGGTTGATCTACAAAGTTTTTCTTTACCAAATAATTTTGATATGTCGTGAGTATTTTTTGGTCTTTTAAGCCTGAAATTTCGATTAAATCGATTTCCTTTTTGGGTAAAAAGTCATCATCATCTATGCCGTATTTCAATTTCTGTTTATTTATTTCTTTCAACAGAAAATTTTCTTTTTGTTGGAAAGTTTGGTCGGTGATAGAAGTCAATAACGCATTGTAGTAGTTGGATTTACTATTTTGAAAATCTAATCTTGAAAGCTTTTCTTCTTCGATAAAAAAAGTACCTTCTTTAAACGACAAATGTTCAATAGCAAATTGTTTTCTGGTTCCACCTTTGGTTTTAAAAACCAATTGCATGGTGTCTTTTTGCTGGACTATATCAATAACCAAATCATTATAAACTACGCTACCGCCCACCGAGAAGGTTTTATTAGTTGGATTAAAATGATAATTTAGTTTGCTATTATTATGCTTGGATGCATTGATAATGATATACTTTTTATCAAATTCTTTAGGTGTTAAGGGTTTATCTTTTTCAAAGAATTTGAAATCAACCGATATATAAAAAGAAGGTTGAGCAAAAGCACTATACTGTACAACTACCAAAAGGAGAAAGAAAAAATGTAGGCTTTTGCTCATTACTTTGATTTATCGAAACATATCCATACCCGGAATATTTGGCATACCTTCTTTGGCAACGGCAGCTAATTCCGCTTCATTTACATTAGTTGCTTTTTGAATGGCTTTGTTCATAACCAAAATAAAATAGTCCTCCAATTGTTCTTTATCTTCCAGTAGAGAAGGATCAATTTCTATTGATTTTACGGTTCGATTAGCCGTTAACGTCACCTTTAAAAGCCCGTCATTGCTTTGTTCGTCAATTAAAACGTGGTCTAAACGTTTTTTTGTTTCTTCTATTTTTTGTTGGGTTTCTTTCAGTTTACCCATCATGCCCATTAGGTCGCCAAACATGTTAATAATTTTTATCGTTATTCATTTACAAATGTAGTATATTGCATGGTTTTGAGTAAGCATTTTTTTATGAAATTTACGATACGTTTAAGTTTAGTTTGCATTATTTTTGCAACTTCTTGTGCTAAAAAAGAGACAACCATGTCAGATAACCTTGTTCCGCCGATGGCGGCCAAAAAAGATACCGTTTTAGAGAAACACGGTGACAAACGAATTGATTCCTATTATTGGTTAAACGACCGCGAAAATCCTGAAGTGATTCAATATTTGAAAGATGAGAATGCTTATTATGAAAAAATGACGGCTCATACTAAAGATTTTCAGCAACAATTATTTGATGAAATGAAAGCCCGTATCAAGGAGGATGATGAGTCGGTTCCGTATTTATACAATGGTTATTATTACATTACCCGTTTTGAAAAAGGGAAGGAATACCCCATTTTTTCAAGAAAAAAAGGAAGTTTGACTGCCAAGGAAGAAATTATGTTTGATTGTAATGAGATGGCCAAAGGCAAAGCTTATTTCAAACTATCCGGACTCAATGTAAGCGAAGACAACAAATTGGTTTCTTTTGCTACCGATGAAACGGGGAGAAGAATCTACACTTTACAGGTAAAAAATTTAGAAACCGGTGAAATTTTAGCGGATAAAATTCCGAATGTAAACGGAGAGTCGGTTTGGGCAAATGATAATAAGACGTTATTTTATTCTACAAAAGATAAAAAGACGTTGCGTTCAGATAAGATTCACAAACATATATTAGGAACAGATGCCAAAAAAGACGAATTGGTGTATTATGAAAAAGATGATACATTCACCGTATATGTTGCCAAAACAAAATCGAAAAAATTTATTGTGATTGGGAGCACCAGTACGTTGACGTCAGAATTTCAAACCTTAAATGCAAATGAACCAAATGGAAAATTCAAGGTATTTCAACCGCGTGTGAGAGGATTGGAGTATAATATTTCACATTATAATGATCACTTTTACATTGTGACCAACAAGGATAAAGCGACTAATTTTAAAGTGATGAAAACACCGGATAATGCCACTGCTTCTTCCAATTGGGTGGATGTTATTCCACATGATGAAAAAGTGTTGATTGAAGGAATTGAGATTTTTAAAAACTATTTGGTGGTAGAAGAGCGTTCAAATGGTTTAAATAAAATCCGAATCATGCCATGGGACAAGAGTGGAGATTATTATTTGCCGTTTGACATTGAAACCTATTCAGCGGAGACAAATACCAATATCGACTTTGATACCGATATTTTACGTTATGGTTATCAATCGTTAGCTACCCCTTATTCGGTAATCGATTTCAACATGAAAACCAAAACCAAAGAAATCAAAAAAGAGTATGAGGTTTTAGGAGGAAAATTTGATAAGAATAATTATAAAGAAGAGCGAGTTTGGGCCACTGCTTCGGATGGAACCAAAATACCGATTTCAGTTGTATACCGAAAAGGAATGAAGAAAGACGGAAACAATCCATTATTATTGTATGCGTATGGTTCGTATGGTTATTCAATGGAACCTAATTTTGATTCCACTATTTTAAGTTTGTTAGACAGAGGATTTGTATATGCTATTGCTCATATTCGGGGAGGAGAAGACATGGGCAGACAGTGGTATGAAGACGGAAAATTATTGAAAAAGAAAAACACGTTTACCGATTTCATTGACTGTTCAAAATTTATGATTAAACAAAAATTTACGAGTTCAAAACATTTGTATGCACAAGGTGGTTCTGCCGGTGGGTTATTAATGGGTGCTGTAGTGAATATGGCACCGGAATTATATAACGGAGTGATTGCAGCAGTTCCATTTGTAGATGTCGTAACAACAATGTTAGATGATTCTATTCCGCTTACTACTGGAGAATACGATGAATGGGGAAATCCGAATGATAAAGTGTATTACGATTATATGAAGTCCTATTCGCCTTATGACAATGTTACGGCACAAGATTACCCAAACATGTTGGTTACCACAGGTTTACATGATTCTCAAGTACAATATTGGGAACCGGCAAAATGGGTGGCAAAGTTAAGAACATTAAAAACAGATAAAAATGTATTATTTTTAGATACCAATATGGATGCCGGTCATGGTGGGGCTTCAGGAAGGTTTGAAGCCTTAAAAGAATTGGCAAAAGAATTTAGTTTTTTATTAGATTTAGAAGGAATTAAGAAATAAATCAATTTTTTTTATACATTTGCATGGTTCTAAGGTTTTCAAAAATTTTTTTAAAAAATTTACCTTGACTAACATAATTTTTATGAAAGAACAAATAAAAGCTTACAATAGTGTGTTGGATTTAATTGGAAATACTCCTCTGATTAAACTTAACAAGGTCACATCAAATTTGGAAGGTAATTATTACGCAAAAGTAGAAGCTTTTAATCCAGGGCATTCTACTAAAGATAGAATTGCTCTTTATATTATTGAAGAAGCGGAGCGTCAAGGAATACTTACACCAGGTGATACCATTATAGAAACTACTTCAGGAAATACAGGTTTTAGTTTAGCCATGGTAAGTATCATTAAAGGATATAATTGTATTTTAGCAGTAAGTTCTAAATCATCTAAAGATAAAATTGACATGTTACGTAGTATGGGAGCAAAGGTATATGTTTGTCCCGCACACGTTTCAGCTGATGATGAGCGTTCGTATTACAATGTTGCCAAACGTTTACATGAAGAGACGAAAGGTTCAATTTACATCAATCAATATTTTAACCAATTGAATATTGATGCCCATTACAAAACTACCGGACCCGAAATTTGGGAACAAACCAACGGTAAAATCACCCATTTAATCGCTTGTAGCGGAACAGGTGGAACGTTATCCGGTACTGCTAAATATTTAAAAGAGAAAAATCCAAATATCAGAATCTTAGGAGTAGATGCGTATGGTTCAGTATTAAAAAAATACCACGAAACAAAAGAGTTTGACAGTGAAGAAATTTATCCTTACCGCATAGAGGGTTTAGGAAAAAATTTGATTCCCACCGCTACTGATTTTGATGTAATTGACAAATTTATCAAAGTAACCGACGAGGAAAGTGCTCACACTACTCGTGAAATTGCCGTTAAAGAAGGTTTATTTGTAGGATATACTTCCGGTGCTGTAGTACAAGCCATTCGTCAATTTGCGGAAGAAGGTGAGTTTGATTCCAATTCTAACGTCATTGCGATTTTCCCTGATCACGGTTCACGTTACATGAGCAAAGTATTCAGTGATGATTGGATGAATGAGCAAGGCTTCTTTGATAGCATAAACATGGAAGAAGTGCAGAAAATAGAGTTTATTAAGTAAGCTTTATTTATTTAGAATATAGAATAAAGAAATAGAATATAGATGAAACGCCAAGTGATGTACTTGGCGTTTTTTATTCTGAAAATTGGAGATTACTCAAGTTTTTATAGATACCATTTTCAACTTCCATTAATGTTTTGTGTGTACCTTGTTCGGCAATGATACCGTTGTTCAATACCAAAATGGTATCCGCTGAACGAATAGTTGACAAACGATGAGCGATGATTATACTCGTTCTACCTTTCATCAGTGTTTCCAAAGCCTCTTGAACCAGTTTTTCACTTTCACTATCGAGAGAAGAAGTCGCTTCATCTAAGATTAAAATACTTGGATTTTTAAGTAATGCACGGGCAATTGCAATGCGTTGACGTTGTCCGCCCGAGAGTTTAATTCCTCTTTCGCCTACGAGAGTTTCAAATTGTTCCGGAAATCCATTTATGAATTCTAAGGCATTCGCTTGTTGAGCAGCCAATTTGATTTCTTCAAAAGTAGCATCCGGTTTGCCATAGGCGATGTTTTCTTTGATACTTCCACCAAAAAGAATAACGTCTTGAGGTACAATACTCATGTTTCCGCGAAGTTCAGCCAAATCATAGTCTTGGATATTTTTTCCGTCAATGATAATCTCACCTTTGTCTACATCATAAAATCGAAGCAGTAAAGCGGAAATAGTAGATTTTCCGGCACCACTCGGACCCACTAAAGCGATTTTTTGTCCAAATGTAGCTTGCAACGAAACATCGGATAAAACCGTAATTTCTTTTCGGGAAGGATAACTAAATCCCACATGATTAAACGATACATTACCTTTTAATTTTAAAGAAGTTCCGTTTTGAGTATTTTTGATATCTTCGGGTTTTTCGTCTAATAGTTCAAATACGCGTTCTGTTGCTCCAACCGCTTTTTGAATTTGTGCATACAATTCTGCAACTCCGCCAAAAGAAGCTCCCACAAAAGTAGAATACAAAACAAACGTAATCAATTGACCTACTGACATTTCCCCTTCAATACTTAAGGTAACACCAAACCAAACTACACCCACAATAGCACCAAATAAGCAGAAGATGATGAAGGAAGCAAAATAGCCCCGGTATTGTCCTCCTTTGATGGCAATGGACACAATTTCTTTAATTTTTGATTGATAGCGACCTATTTCATACCATTCGTTAGAAAAGGCTTTTACATTCGAAATACCTTGCAATGTTTCTTCCACGATCACTTGACTTTCCGCCACGGTATCTTGTACTTTTTTAGAATATTTTCGAATAAAACGACCAAAAATAACCGCAGCAACCGCAACTAGGGGCACAATGGCCAACATCATCAACGTAAGCTTAATGCTTTCACTTGCTAAAAGAATTACACCGCCGATAATTAATATGAACTGTCGCAGAAATTCAGCAATGGTTGTTGTTAAGGTATCTTGTATTTGGGCAATATCAGAACTGATTCTACTGTTTAATTCGCCTACTCTTTTTTGTGTAAAAAAGTTCATGGGCAATTTAATTAAGTTGGCATATAAAGCAAAACGCAAATTAGCTAACGTGTTTTCGGTAAAATTAACAAAAAGAAAAATTCTAAAAAAGGAAAAAAAGGATTGTAAGAATAAAATTCCGAGTAATAATAAGGCTACATTATTGGCTGCACTCAGGTCTTTATCTTTTACACAATCCACCAACATTCCCATAAGTTTTGGAAAGGCTAGGGCAGTACCACCGGTGAGCAATAAGAATAATAAACCTACAAAAAACTTCCAGCGATGTGCACCGGCATATCTAAAAATGGTAATCGCTTTGCTTAACGAGGTAGCATTTATTTTTGATTTTGGTAAATCATTTTCTTTGAATCGAGCCATGGATGAGGATTAGTGATGGGTTAAAGTTTAAAGGTTAAAGGTAATGGGTTATAGAAAAAAGGTAATGGGTAAAAACAATTATTAAGATGTAAGTATAAAATAAAAAACTCTCTTTTTAAGAGAGTTTTTATCATTTGCTTTATGCATTATTCCTGCATGGTGTGATACACATTCATCACATCATCATCCTCTTCAATTTTTTCCAATAGTTTTTCAACATCTGCTATTTGCTCAGGAGTTAATTCTTTGGTTACTTGCGGAATGCGTTCAAAACCGGACGATAAGATTTCGATATTACGGTTTTCCAGTTCTTTTTGAATGGCACCGAAACTTTCAAAAGGAGCATACATTACGATTCCGTCTTCATCAGCAAAGATTTCTTCTACACCAAAATCAATCATTTCTAACTCTAAATCTTCTACATTTTGACCTTCAGCCGGTATTCTGAAATTACAGGTATGATCAAACATGAATTCAACAGAACCTTGTGTGCCTAGTGCACCATTACATTTATTAAAATAACTGCGAATATTCGCTACGGTTCTATTGTTGTTGTCTGTAGCTGTTTCAATTAAAACGGCAATACCATGAGGAGCATAGCCTTCAAAAAGCACTTCTTTAAAGTTAGCAGTGTCTTTATCAGAGGCTTTTTTAATCGCTCTTTCCACATTATCTTTCGGCATATTCGCCGCTTTCGCATTTTGAATAACCGCTCTTAATCGAGAATTGGTTTCCGGATTAGGTCCGCCTTCTTTAACGGCCATTACAATATCTTTTCCAATTCGGGTAAATGTTTTGGCCATAGCAGACCAACGCTTCATTTTTCGTGCTTTTCTAAATTCAAACGCTCTTCCCATTTCTATTTATTTCAAAGTTCTGTATTCGTTTTCCAAAGTTCAAAATTGTGGTGCAAAAATAGTATTTAAACTAAAATTTCAAAAACTTTTACTTCTTATAAAAAGGCATTTTGACCACTTTTGCCAATACTTTGTTATTCCTGATTTGAATATAAATTTCTGAATCAATTGTTGCAAACTCTGTTTTTACGTAGCCCATTCCGATTCCTTTTCCAACTGAAGGAGCCATTGTACCGGATGTTACAATTCCAATATTGTTTCCATTCGCATCTACAATCTCGTAGTCATGACGCGGAATTCCTCTTTCCAACAATTCAAAACCTACCAATTTTCGAGAAACACCTTCTTCTTTTTGCTTTTTCAGGTTTTCAGAATTGACAAAGTCTTTTGTAAATTTGGTAATCCAACCCAAACCGGCTTCAAGTGGAGAAGTCGAATCGTTGATGTCATTTCCATATAAACAAAATCCCATTTCCAAACGCAAAGTATCGCGAGCCGCTAGACCAATTGGTTTAATACCAAAAGGAGCACCTGCTTCAAATACTTTGTTCCAAATTTGTTCTACTTCAGCATTTTTACAATAAATTTCAAATCCGCCCGAACCGGTATAGCCGGTAGCCGAAATAATTACATGCTCAATTCCGGCAAAATCGGCCACCTCAAAATGATAGTATTTGATTTCAGATAAGCTCACAGAAGTTAAGGCTTGCATTGCTTCAACCGCTTTTGGACCTTGAATTGCTAACAAGGAATAGTCATCCGAAAGGTTTTTCATATCTACTCCTAAATCATTGTGAGATGAAATCCAATTCCAATCTTTTTCAATGTTGGAAGCATTTACGACCAATAAATATTGTTCCTCTTTCATGCGATACACAATCAAATCATCTACAATTCCGCCCTCCGCATTAGGTAAACACGAATATTGGGCTCTACCTATGGTTAACGTTGACGCATCATTAGAAGTCACTTTTTGAATCAAAGCCAGTGCATTTGGTCCGGTTAGTAAAAATTCACCCATGTGGGAAACATCAAAAACCCCAACACTGTTCCGTACGGTTTCATGTTCTGCTGTTACTCCTTCATATTGTACCGGCATATTAAATCCGGCAAACGGAACCATTTTTGCTCCTAAACTTTCGTGAATATGCGTTAACGCTGTATTTTTCATGTGTAATATTTGTAAAATTTGAAGTGGCTAATGTATTAAAAATAATGCGATTTTGAGGTGATATTTTGTACATAAATTTGATAATTGTGAATAAACAGAGGCTTTGCTTTTCATTTTTTCAGAAATGCATCAACATGAAAAAAAATTTTTTATCATGAGGGGAAAGGCCTATATTTACTCATTATTAAATTTTGAATACGAATTGCCTCGTACTATGAAGCCGGAAGAAAATACGCTATTGCACCAAACAGAAAAAAAAATCATTGAGCCTCAATTGAATATCCTGCTTACCACCGATGAAGATGATGACCGTCCGGTGTATATTTCAGGAAATTTTAACCAATGGATTACGCAAGATAAACGTTTCCAAATGGATAAAGTGGCTATAGGTTTATACCATTATACATTTGCTCCTGATTTTGTATATCCTGAAGAATTGTTGTATAAATTTACCCGTGGCGATTGGAGTGAGGTTGAAATTGACAAATACGGAAACCGAACCGAAAACCGTTCGTGTAAACAACATTCCGGTGTACGAAAAGAGCATGTAGCGAAATGGCGACACAACTGGTTGCCTTTTAAACCCAACTTTTTACCCAAAGTTCACTTAATTTCGAAGGAGTTTGAAATTCCACAGTTGAACAAAACCCGCAAAGTTTGGGCGTTGTTACCGCATGATTATGAAACGTCAACCGAACATTATCCGGTGATGTATTTGCAGGATGCTCAAAATTTATTCAATGAAAAAGCCCAATATGGCAATTGGGAAATTGATAAAAAACTCGCCGTAATGGCTGAATATAAAATTGGTAAAATCATTGTTATTGCTGTTGAACATGCTGATAATGAACGAATCATCGAATACAATGTGGGCAATACCGTTTTAGGTGCCGGTCAAGGAAAAAAATACATTCGTTTTTTAACTGACACGTTAAAGCCTTTTGTAGATGCCAATTTCCGCACCAAACCGGAGCGGGAGCACACCGGAATAGGTGGGAGTTCGATGGGAGGATTAGTGAGCATTTTCAGTGGCATCATGTATCCGGAAGTGTTTGGGAAGTTGATGATATTTTCGCCCTCATTGTGGGTGGTACCTAAAATAAAATTATCGTTTTTAGACATGGAAGAACCACAGGAAACCCGTATTTATTTGTATGCCGGTGGTGATGAAAGTGCTACCATGATTGACCATGTAAAAAACTTTAAAAAACGATTGTTAAAACGAAAATCGTTAGAGGACAAAATGAAAGTGCGATTAAGCATCAACGAATTTGGCAAGCACAATGAAATCTATTGGAGCGACGAATTCCCCAAAGCAATCGAATGGTTGTTTTTTAGTACAAAAGAAGAATAAAAGCTATGAAAATAAAACATTTAAACAAAGTTAGTTCAACAGAAAGTTTAGTATTGGTTCCCGTTTTGGAGACAGAGGAAACGGTTCAATATTTATCGTTATCGGTTTCCAATTCTATTTTTTCCGGAAAGAAAGATACTCATTATACGTTAGAGAAAGTGGGTGTTGTTTATCTTTTTATTGGTTTGGGAAAGAAGCCGTTGGTAACCGATTTAAAGAAAATTTTCAGACGTGTGGCTCAAAAGCAAGCCTCTTTTTTTCAAAAAGAAACGTCTCTGTTTTTACCTGATTTTTTTACGGATGAATGGACTGCTGCGGCTGTGAACGGATTAGTTTTAGGCACCTATCAATTGGGACATTACAAAAAAGAGAAAAAAGTACATCCGTTACAGGAAGTACGATCGGTATTGAATATTGTGAGTGCCACCAATCGTCAAATAGCTGTTGAATTGGGTTTAAAAACGGCTCAAGCTCAATTGGAAACTTTTCATTTGGTTGATTTACCGCCCAATAAAATTACCCCTAAACATTTGGCTAATTGGGCAACCGATTTAGGCAAAAAATTCAAATTGGAAGTGGAGATCATCGGAGCAAAAAAAACCAAAGAAATCGGATTACATGCCTTTATTTCTGTTGGAAAAGGTAGTGCCAATGAACCCCAATTTATTGTTTTGGATTACCAACCGAAAAATGCTCAAAAACATTTTGGTTTGGTAGGTAAAGGCATCACGTTTGATACGGGAGGTTTGAACATAAAAACTGCCGGAATGGTGCATATGAAATGTGATATGGCGGGTGGTGCGGCCGTTTTAGGAGCCATGCAATTGATCGCCGATTTGAAATTACCCCATCGAGTTACGGCAATTGTACCGGCTTGCGAAAATTCAGTAGATGCTCAATCCTTTTTGCCTAGTGATGTGATAGAAAGTTATAGCGGACATACGATTGAAATCATTGATACCGATGCCGAAGGCCGTTTAATTTTAGCCGATGGATTATCCTATCTCATCAAAAATTACAATCCCGAAACAATTATAGATATTGCTACCTTAACCGGAAGCAGTGTGGCTACATTTGGATATGAATGTGGTGCTTTGTTTACGAATAATGAACAACTATCTAAAAAACTTCAAGAGGCCGGCACCAAAACTGGGGAACGTTTGTGGCCATTGCCACTTTGGGAGGTGTATCAATCTGATATTGAAAGTGAGATAGCCGATGTGAAGAATTATTCCGGGAAACCGGTTGCAGGAGCAATTTCTGCAGCGAAGTTTTTAGAATTTTTTACTGAAAATCATCCTTCTTGGGCACATTTGGATATTGCAGGAGTGTCGTTTGTAGATGATGAATTTGCCAAAACCAAACATGCCACGGCATTTGGTGTACAATTAATTACTACTTTTATTCAAAATCAATAGGTTATGGAGCAAACGACTAAAACATTTATATGTATTTCCAATTATTTTAAAGGAAATGATTTTTTAATTAACATGAAGCGATTGGGGAACAAAGTATTCTTGATTACTTCCGAGAAATTACGGGATAAACCTTGGGCTTTTGATTCCATTGACGAAATATTTTATATGCCCGGCCAAGATATCGATTGGGATTTGGATATGCTTTTACACGGTGTTGCCGGATTAATGCGAAAAGAAAAAGTAGATGCCATCGTAGCGTTAGACGATTTTGATGTGGAAAAAGCTACCTTTTTACGAGAAAATCTACGAATGGCAGGTATGGGACAAACAACCGGAAGGTATTTTAGAGATAAACTGGCCATGCGGGTAAAAGCCCAATCAGAAGGTGTGCCGGTGCCGGCATTTAGTGCATTGTTCAATGATGAGTATATCAACCACTTTGCGGATACCGTTTCTCCACCTTGGGTGTTGAAGCCCCGCTCAGAAGCTTCTGCCTCTGGCATTATGAAAGTGCATACTAAAGAGGAATTGTGGCAAAAAATTCACGAGTTGGGAGATAATCGTATAAAATATTTAGTGGAACAATTTAAACCCGGGGCGGTGTATCACTGTGACGGATTGAATTTTAACGGAAAAGTGTTGTTTAGTATTACTTCACAATATTTGGCTACGCCAATGGAAATTTCGCAAGGTGGTGGCATTTTCAGAAGTGCCAACATTCCGTACAACAATGCTGATGATAAAGCGATAAAAAAAGTGAATGAACAAGTGATGAAAGCGTTTGGAATGAAACACGGTGCGACGCATACTGAATTTATCAAATGTAATGAAGACGGAAAAATTTACTTTTTAGAAACGTCTTCCCGAGTAGGTGGAGCTCATTTGGCGGAAATGGTGGAAGCTGCATCCGGTATTAATTTATGGGGTGAATGGGCTAAAATTGAAGATGCATTGGTTCGTGATGAAATATACAAAGTTCCAACTCCCAAAAAACAATATGCCGGAATAGTGTTGACGTTATCCAAATACGAACATCCTGATTTGAGTGGGTTTAACGATAGTGAAGTATGTTTCAGAGTACCTTTGGAATACCATGCCGGATTGATTGTAAAATCCGACAAGCACGAACGCGTTCGGGAATTGTTAGACGATTATGCGGAGCGATTGGTGAAGGATTTTGCGGCTGTAGCTCAACAACAAGAAGTGAAGAAGTTGCATTAAATTATTTAGCCACGAATCTCACGAATTTACACGAATTGTATAATTTTTGGTTTTTAAAATTTGAGGAAATTAGTGAAATTCGTGGCAAATAACTTTATGAAAAAATATACAGCTTTAAACTTCCACAAACACACTTTTTGCTTTTGGAAAGAAGTTTCGCGATCGGATTTTGATTTACAGCAATCGCAGTTCAAAAGCAAGTCGGGAAGTGAATATTATTTTACAGAAGAGGGTGTTTATCGGATTTCTAATCATTGGGGTAGGGTGGCTAATTGCCGTTGGCGTTTGCTTCCGCTGAGTGATTATAAAAATCAACATACCAAAATTGGTTTTGCGAATTGGACCGATTTTAATGCGAATGACGAAAACGCCAACTTATTTTTTATTCAAGTCAATTGGGAACAGAAAACAGCTGACTTTTTTCATAAAGACATGCCTTTATATGATGGAATTGCTACGTTGCGAAATGCGGCTGATACCGCTAAAACACTCAAAAAAATAAAATTGATTTTGAATGAAGATACTTGGGCGAAATATTTGGACTATGAGGATTTAGAGGAGTTGAGGATAGAAGAGGTGAAGAAATTAATCTAAAATTAAACATTAAGTAATTAAGAAAAATTAAGGTATTTAAGGATCAATGAAAAAAAAATTAATTTCTTAATGTTAAAAATTATCGCTCAAACATTCCAACCGTTCCACCCACCCAGTCTTTATCTTTATTGAATTTCACGCCAATCATTTCGCCACGACTTAAACGCACTAAATTCGTTACCGGAATAGGAGCAGGGGCGTTATCGGGCCAAACACAAAGAATGCGAACTTCTGCTTTGACTTTACCATCCGGAGATTGAATGATGGGCATGTAATTTACTTTTTTCTGTAAAATATATAAGTCTTTTTCAGTAACCGCTTCGATATCTTCTTTTTTGACATGGAAAATCACACCACTTCCGGAGAAAGAAAACAAAGGTTTCAGCACATAATTCTCTAAATCGGTTGGAATTTCTTTTAAATCACTCAACAAAGTCGTTTCAATGAAATAATCTCCTTTCAAATAGGGTAAAATGAACTTACTGATCCGGAAAAACCAATTTGGATGTCCGGCCCATTCTACATCCAGTTCATCTGAAAAATCAAAGTTCAATTGTAAATCGGTACGCAAATCTAATTCGTCAAAAATAACCCGATTGTAGATGCGTTTTACTTCAATTTCTTCACCCTTTTTGTTGGTATAGTAGAGATTTTTACCTTTTTGAATGAGTTCTGTAACGCATACAATCGGAATACCAAAGTCCCGTTGACAGTAATAAAAATCGATTTTGGTGTTTTGTTTTTCGGGTTCAATTTCCAATAGAATCACTTGCTCTTTGGGATGATGGTTCAGTAGCACTTCTTCCATTAACGCCAAATAACTTTCATGTGTATAACCACTTAAAAAAGGGGTTAATTCACTAAGAAAAGGGTAGAGGTTAACAAATTTCTTAGATAATTCATTCTGAAAATTAAACAAGGATGGAAAGCCTTGCACTTCGATTAATTTTGGGATAATCTTTCCATTTTCTTCGCAAATTCCAAAATCAATCGCCAAAAAAGTCGTATGTTGATCTTCGTTGGGCACTTTACGGTTGAGTTCTAAGGCTTTGTTGGTTAAAGCTTTGAAATCCGGTTTTTGTATAAAATCAATCACTTCTTGGCATCCTTGTAACAATTGTGCTTTCAATTCATTAGAAATGAAAAAAGGAGTTTCACCAATGCGAAATGTAGGACGATAGTTAAAATCTTTCGTGATAGAATCGATGAGTTGATTGTATTTTTCTTCAGAAAATTGGGCGTTGAATACCTTTCTATAATGCTGATTCATACTATTTTGGTTTAAAAAAAGGCACAAAAGAAAAACTTGAGTGCCTTATTTAGTTTTGTGTATCGATTAATTAGATAATGTCTTTTTATGCTTTAATAAATCATTAATAGAGGTGCGAAGAAAATTGGGGATGATGGTTTCATTGGTCAAATAAATTTTATCTTCTTCCACTAAGTTTTCCAACATTTTCAAAAACTTAATTCTACCTTTCATTTTGATAATTTTTTCTCTGAAGGCTCTATTTCGCATGTGAGCCAAGAAACTCAGCGGGTCGGCTTCCGGATGAAATTGTACTCCAACAAACTCTTTTGAAAAACGGATTCCCATGATAGCACGTTCGTATTGTACATGGTCGCGAATTTTTTCCAATGCAATAATTTGAGCCCCTAATTTCTTAATGTTTTTATGATGTGGTTGAACCACTTGAAAATCACGGCTATCAATCGTATAAAACGGATTTTGGAGACCTTCAAAAAGTATATCTGTCAATCCTTCATTTACTTTGTGCGTGGTCATGATACCAAAAGAAGTATCTTTTCGTTTATTGATTTCGGCTAAGCCAAAGTGTTTACAAGCCATTTGAAAAGAATGACAAATAAACAAAACATGTTTCTTCATTTCATTTTCTTTGTTCCATTTCCATAAGGCATCAATCAATTCATAATATTTTTTATCCCAAATACCATCACCTTCTAAAGGATTTCCTGGACCGCCGGTTGAAATATAGATATCAAATTTTGTGATATCCGGAAATTCATTTTTCCCTCTAATATCAAAGATTTGAAACGAAACCATTTGGTTAAAACGGTTGATGATATCGATGATACACCGCATTCCCTGGTTGGGTTCGCCATTGTACATGTCTAACACCGCTATTCTGATATGTGAATTCATAAGGTCACAATTAATTGATGCAAATATACCAATTTTGATTTAGTTGACTTCTAAGCTTTTATTGTTCTTTATTCAATAGAAATTAACATTATTTATTGAATACTGATTTTATGGATTAAATGGATTATCATAGGTTTTATTTTGAAGCTTTGCTCAAGATTCAAATGTATAAACATTTTTGACCGTCAAGACGGGAGATTCCTTTATGGACTTCGTCATTTTTCGGAATGACAAAAATGCTTTTAAATTCCTTTGGTAAACTCACTCGTAATAAAATCAACCACTTTAGTTAAATCTTTTGTTTCTTCATAAACAGCTAATTGTTTCGCAGCTCCTGTTCCGTCTCTCAGGATATTGTGGACGTAATTGATTTCTTCTCTGCTTCCGAGTTCATCTACGACATCATCAATAAAATCAAGCAATTCAAGAATTAACTCTTTAGTGGGCACTTCTTTTTGCAAACCAAAATCAATCATATTTCCTTGTACACCATAACGAGCAGCACGGAATTTATTTTCTTTGATTAAAGCCAGTCGATAGATGTTAAAACTAGTATTAGCTTGTGTCAATTTATACAACTTGGCCACAATAGCTTGAATAATAGCAACAATACAAATCGTTTCATCAACCGTTAAACTCATGTCACAAATGCGGAATTCAATTGTATTGTAGAACGGATGCAAACGTAAATCCCACCAAATTTTCTTAGGATTATCGATACAATTTGTTTTCACTAATGTTTCCAAGAAATTGTCATACGATTGCACAGAATCAAAATATTCCGGTAAACCGGTGCGTGGAAACTTGTCAAATACTTTAGTTCGAAACGATTTATAACCCGTATTTCTTCCTTCCCAAAAAGGAGAATTAGTTGAAAGCGAAAAAATATGGGGTAAGAAATAACACGCTTGGTTCATCAATTGCAGTCCGATTTCGCGACTTTCGATACCTACATGGCAATGCATTCCAAAAATCAAATTGGAACGAGCCGCATCTTGTAATTCATTTACAATATTATGG
>JAFLBT010000051.1 GCA_017302935.1 Flavobacteriales bacterium
GAAATAATCTTAAATCGCAAAGTGCTTCTGCTGTAGGTAGAGTATTTGGAGCGTTAAAAGAAAAAGCAGATATTAAAGATAATCGTTTTCAGTTTAATTATTAATTCAAACTGTTAAATTTAAAAATCCCGGGCAACCGGGATTTTTTATTTTAGTATCATTTCGTGATAGGGAATAATGGTTTCAAAACCTCTTTCTTTGAAATATCCTTCCGGATTTTCTTTGGAAATAGCTAAGATAAAATCGCCACCCCAAGCTCCTAAACTTTTTAAAGTTCCTTTGAAATCATCAAATAAAGCTTCTTTAATGGTGCTGGTTTCTAAAACATCACTTAAGAGATTTTCATGTTTTTCCATTGCATAAACAAACGTTCGTAAATCAGGATTTGATAAAATCGATAGCGTTATTTTGTTAATTTGTTCAATCGTTTTACCAATCTCATTTTGTTTATTCATATAATTCGCAATAGCCGTTTTGCTACTTTGCTTTCGATTGAGATAAACAAAATACAAATGATTGCTGAACTCCGGAACAAATGAAACTTTCTTAAAATGGGGTTTGTTGTCTATCAATTGATAAGTGATAGGCGTATTTTTTTGAGCACAAGCTATATCATAACCACTTCCACCAAAACTGCGTTGCAGCAATTCAAAAGCATCAATATTCAACCATTGACCAATATTGTTGATTAGCGTAGATGAGGTTCCCAATCCCCAATTTTTTGGGAAAGTCAGATTCGTTTGAATAGCGAAACCGTTTTTGTCTAAAAGAAAATCGGGATTCATTTGAAAGGCTTCATGCAATATTTCCAACAACGTATTTCGAACCGAATTTTCGGCATCAAACGGTTTGTTGATGATTTCGTCAAACGAAAAGGCATCTTCAAACCAAACACTTCCGTCTTGATCAAAACTTTTCCATAAAATTTGTTTCGTAGAAATGGGTTCGACAACTAAATTTTGTCCGAATTGTGAGGGTAAAGCCAATGATAATGCTCCGTCAAGAACTACATATTCTCCGGTTAAAAGTAATTTTCCGTTGCTGTAAAAGGTTTGTTTCAAGGCGATTTATTTTCTAATTTCTTCCAAAAATCCAGCCACAGAAGCGTGTGAAATCGTATTGTCTTTAAAATATTCCACTACTTTTATTCTCTCTTCTGCTGTAGCATGATATTGATTCAAAATATTATTCAAATGCATTTTCATATGACCTTCCTGAATTCCTTTAGTTGTCAATGATCTCAACGCAGCGAAATTTTGAGCCAATCCAACAGCGGCAACAATTTGCATTAATTCACGAGCCGATGGTTTTTCTAAAATTTCTAAATTTAATTTCACTAATGGATGTAATGAAGTTAATCCGCCCACAGTTCCCAACGCTAACGGAATTTCTAACCAAAATGTAAAGATGCCATTTTCAATCGAAGCATTAGATAAACTGCGGTATTTTCCATCACGAGAAGCATAAGCATGTGCTCCGGCTTCTACGGCTCTAAAATCATTTCCGGTGGCTAATACAACGGCATCAATTCCATTCATGATACCTTTATTGTGCGTTACCGCTCGATAAGGTTCGATTTGTGCTATTTGAACGGCTCTCACAAATTTTTCGGCAAACTCTTTAGGATTTTCGATGTGTTTTTCAGCCAATTCTTCTATTGTGCACGAAACTTCCGCTCGAACGATGCAATTTGTCACATAATTTGACAAAATGCTCATCACCACTTCAATGTTTTTTTCTTCTTCCGAAAAAGATTCAAAAATGTGAGCTTCGTGTTTCATGGTTTTTGCAAATTGTTCTAAACACGAATTGATAAAATTCGCACCCATGCTGTCTTTGGTCTCAAAAGTCGCATGCAATTGATAGTAATTTTCAAGTTCAGCGGATTTATCATTCAAAATGATATCCAAAATCCCACCGCCACGTTTTTGCATGTTTTTGGTGATGTTTTCCGTTTCTTCGTAGAATTTTGATTTCGTTTGATTAAAAAAATCAACTAATTTCGATTTATCTCCTTTATAAATAAAATGAACTTGTCCGATTTTTTCAGTATTCAAAACCGTTGTTTTAAATCCACCACGTTTCGACCAGAATTTAGCCGATTTAGCTGCAGCAGCCACAACTGAACTCTCTTCAATCACCATCGGAACGGTATAATTTTTTCCGTTGATGTTGAAATTTGGTGCAATTCCTAACGGTAGATAAAAATTGGAAATTGTATTTTCGATGAACTCGTCGTGCAATTGTTGTAATTTTTCATCTGTATTCCAATAGTTTTTAAGTAAAGCGACAGCTTCTTCAGGTTGTGAAAAATACTGTTGTGCAATCCATTCAATTTTTTCGTTTTTGGATAGTTTGGAAAATCCGGAAATTTCGTGATTCATGTTGCTGAATATTGTATGGCAAAGATAAGGAAGAAAAATACTTCTGTTGATTTAAAAATTTGTGTATCATTAAAAATGTACTATTCAAATAATCAAAATCGCTATTTAACAGAAAAAAAATCTTTTATTCCATTTTTTTTCACTAAAATTGAATCTTTTTTAACGCATTCAACATGAATCAATTCTATAAGTTCGCTTGTTTATTACTTTTTGTTTCGTTTTCAGCGATTAGTCAGCAGAAAATTTCATTAGAAGATATTTGGTCCTCAGGAACTTTCAGAACAAAGGGGATGGACGCTTTACAAGCTCTTAAAAATACCAACCAATATACAGTGTTGAATTATGATCGAAATTCAAAAACATTTCAGATTGATTTGTTTGATTTTTCTACCTTAAAAAAGGTCAATACGCTGATTGATACTAAAAATCATGCTGAATTAACTTCTATCGATAGTTATACTTTTAATGCTACTGAAACGCAACTGTTGATTGCCTTAAATTCTGAACAAATTTATCGTCATTCAGCTGTTTCAGATTATTATTTATATGATTTGAACAGTAAGAAATTACAAAAAATTGCCGATTATAAAATCCAAGAACCTACTTTTTCGCCTGATGGGAAAAAAATTGCGTATGGCTATCAAAACAATTTATATGTTTTAGACCTCACATCGTCAAAGCATACTCAAATTACAACTGACGGAAAGAAAAATCAAATTATCAACGGAATTACTGATTGGGTATATGAAGAAGAATTTGGGTTTGTAAGGGCTTTTGATTGGAATAGCACCGGAACGCATTTGGCTTATATCAAATTTGATGAAACCAATGTTCCAGAATTTTCTATGGATGTGTATGGTAAAGATTTATATCCTTCGCAAGAAGTTTTTAAATATCCTAAAGCCGGTGAAAAAAATGCGGAGATTAGTTTGCATTTGTACGAAGTGGCTACCAACATTACACAAAAAATCAATTTAAAACAATACAACGATTTTTATATCGCTCGTTTAAAATGGACAAATGATGCTAATGCGTTGAGTATTCAAGTGCTAAATCGTCATCAAAATAATTTGGATTTACTTTTTGTAGATGCCAAAACCGGAACAACCAAAGTGGTTTTAAATGAAAAAGATGCTGCTTATGTGGATGTGACGGATAATTTAACTTTCTTAAAAGATAATAGTTTTATTTGGACTTCTGAAAAAGATGGTTTTAATCACATTTATCATTACGATAAATCGGGAAAATTGCGTAATCAAATTACGAAAGGAAATTGGGAAGTGACTACTTATTATGGTTTTGATGAGAAAAACGGACAAATTTATTATCAATCGGTTGAAAATGGTTCTATCAATCGTGATGTGTATAAAATCAAATTAGATGGAAAAGGTAAAATGCGTTTAACTAGTAAAACCGGAACCAACAAAGCTACTTTTAGTCCGAATTTTCAATTTTTTATCAACTCGTTTTCGAGTGCAACCGAACCCACTTCGTTTACATTGAATAGTTCAAAAGACGGAAAACAAATTCAATCCATTGTTGACAATGCAGAATTGATTTCAAAATTGGATAAATATAACCTTCCTACTAAAGAATATTTTGAATTAACGACGGAGAAAGGACATAAATTAAATGCCTATATCATTAAACCGAAAAATTTTGATGCGTCTAAAAAATATCCATTATTATTGTTTCAATATAGCGGACCCGGTTCACAACAAGTGGCTAATCAATGGTTAAATTCGAATGATTATTGGCACATGATGTTAGCACAAGAAGGCTATTTAGTAGCTTGCGTTGACGGAAGAGGAACCGGATTCAAAGGAGCAGCTTTCAAAAAAGTAACGCAAAAAGAATTAGGGAAATACGAAGTTGAAGATCAAATTGATGCTGCTAAAGTATTTGGAAATTATCCCTATATCGATAAAACACGCATCGGAATTTGGGGTTGGAGTTACGGAGGATTCATGTCTAGTAACTGTCTTTTGAAAGGAAATGATGTGTTTAAGACGGCTATTGCGGTTGCTCCGGTAACCAATTGGAGGTTTTATGATACGATTTATACAGAACGCTATATGCAAACCCCACAAGAAAATGCAAGTGGTTATGATGATAATTCTCCTATCAATCACGTAGATAAACTAAAAGGGAATTACCTTATCATACACGGTACTGCCGATGATAACGTACATTTTCAAAATGCTACCCGAATGATTCGTGCCCTGCAATTGGCCAACAAACAGTTTGATCAAGCCATTTATCCCGATACGAATCACGGCATTTATGGTGGGAAAATACGCTTGCAATTATATACTAAAATGACTAACTATATTAAACAAAATCTTTAATTAACCAAAACAATTTTTATGAGTGAAGTAGCAGTAAAATCAGGACATCCAAAAGGATTATGGGTTCTTTTCGGAACCGAAATGTGGGAACGTTTCAACTTTTATGGAATGAGAGCCATCTTAACCTTGTTTATGGTAAATGCCTTGCTGATGAAAGAAGAAGAGGCATCCATTATTTATGGTGGTTTTCTTGGATTGTGTTATTTAACCCCCATGTTAGGTGGTTTTATTGCCGACCGATTTTTAGGAAACAGAAATTGTATTATGATTGGTGGTGTAATGATGGCCATTGGTCAAATTATGCTGTTTTTTAGTGCCAGTATTTTTGGTTCAAATTTAGGTTTAGCGAATGCTCTATTATGGGGAGCACTAGGAATTATTGTGTTTGGAAATGGATTTTTCAAACCAAATATTTCTTCAATGGTGGGGAGTTTGTATCCAAAACAAGAAAAATCTAAGTTAGATACAGCTTTTACAATTTTCTACATGGGAATCAACATCGGTGCATTTTTAGGTCAATTTATTTGTCCTTTTGTGGGAGATGTGAAAAATGAAGTAGTAATGGCTGACGGTTCTTTGAATATGATTCGTGATGTCCATGCTTTTAAATACGGTTTCTTAGCGGCTGGGATTGCCATGATTTTAGGGTCTGTATTATTTTATGCATTGAAAAATAAATATGTAGTTACACCTGAAGGAAGACCAATTGGTGGTTTACCATCCGGGCATGATGCTTCAGATTATGAAGAAGGAGAATCAATGAAGGCAGAATTCTCAACGAAATCAATTATAATTACAATTGGGGTTTTCCTAGCTGTATTTGCTGCTTTTTATTTTAACACTGAAGGAGCAAATGTGGTGAAATTATACATTTATCCATTCATTTATGCTAGTGGTGTAGCCCTTGCGACTTTGATTTTGTTAGATAAAACGCTAACAAAAGTGGAAACGCAAAGAATTTGGGTAATCTATATTATGTCGTTTTTCATCATTTTCTTTTGGGCAGCTTTTGAACAAGCAGGTTCATCTTTGACATTTATTGCTGATAACCAAACGGATAGAAATATTTTTGGATGGAATATGCCACCATCAATGGTTCAAATTTTTAATGGACTTTTTGTGGTAATGTTAGCGTTCCCATTTAGTATGTTGTGGGATAAATTAAGAGCAAAAAACATTGAACCACTTTCAACTGTAAAACAATCTTTAGGATTGTTATTAATTGCACTAAGTTATTTTATCATAGCTCATAATGTAAAAGATTTAGGTACATCAGGGTTGTTAGCCATCAAATGGTTGATTTTATTATACTTAATTCAAACAATTGCTGAATTATGTTTGTCTCCAATCGGTTTATCATTAGTGGGTAAATTAGCTCCAAAACGTTTTGCTTCTTTGGCTTATGGGGTATTCTTTATTTCAAGTGCCGCCGGGTATGCATTATCAGGAACGTTAGGTTCAATTCTTCCTGCAACCGGTGATAAATTTAAAAAAGCGGAAGAGCTAGGTATCGATTTACAAGGCGTTTTAGATAAAACCATTACACCAACACCTGAACAATTACAACTTTTAGCAGATAATCAAATCAGTGATCACTACAAATCATTTGCCGGTTTTGAAATTCAAAATTTATATGATTTCTTTATGGTGTTTGTGGTGCTTTGTGGTATTGCTGCTTTAATATTGTTTTTGTTAACGCCAAAGATTAAGAAAATGATGCACGGTGTTCGATAAACTCGGCATTGTTTTTGAAAAGGAATTTTAAAATAAATAATTATGAAAAAAATAGTTTTATACATCGCTTTACTGTTGGTTTCTTTTGTTGAAGCTCAAGAAATCAAATGGGTAACATTTGACGAAGCGATTGCTTTACAAAAGAAAGACCCAAAACCAATTTTTATGGACGTTTATACCGATTGGTGTGGACCGTGTAAAATGTTAGATAAAAACACGTTTCAAACCAAGGAGTTTGCGGAGTATATCAATGCTAATTATTATGCAGTTAAATTCAATGGTGAGGGTAATACAACAGTAAATTATAAAGGTAAAAAATATTCCAATCCGGGATATGACGCCAACAGAAAAGGCAGAAACAGTATGCATGAATTTACCGGCTTTTTGAAAGTTGAAGGCTATCCTTCGATGTATGTGTTGGATAAAAAAGGGGAAATTGCAAAAGTAATTGTGGGTTATTATCAAGCCGATCAATTATTAACGGAATTAAAAGCAATAAAATAATGAAAAAATTTGTTTTTCTTTTGGCCTTTTTTTGGTGTTTTCAAGTTTCTGCACAAGAACTGACGTGGCATACCGATATTAATAAAGCCATTAAGTTGTCTATTAAGTCTAAAAAGCCAATGATGCTATTTTTTACCGGAAGTGACTGGTGTGGATGGTGCATTAAACTTCAAAAAGAAGTTTTCCTTCAACCTGAATTTTCGCAATGGGCCAAAAATGTCGTTTTGGTTGAACTCGATTTTCCAAAGAAAACACAATTGGAAGAAAAATTGAAACAGCAAAATACACAATTGCAACAAATTTTTCAAGTAAACGGATTTCCTACTATTTGGTTAGTGACTCCTCAAAAAAATGGAGACCAAATAAACCTTCAACAATTGGGTAAAACCGGATATGTTGCCGGTGGACCAACAAAATGGATTGAATCAGTTAATCCGTTTTTAAAACCAAATTAAGGTAATTTAAACTTATAATATCCCTTTTCACTAGTAGAGTGGAAAGGGATTTTTTGTTTTAAGCAAGTTTGCTCCCAACTGGATGTTATGTTTTTATAGTTGCTCCCGTCTGCAATGATCAACTTGGGATTTAATTCTTTTATCAATCGTTCTAGGTTAACTTTTGGCGATTGTGTCAGTAAAACAATATCTACTTTGGTATTATCCGGTAATTGATAAATTCCTTTTTCATCAATGACAAACATTCTTTTATTACTAAAACTAATTAGATTTTTAAGGGGTTGAATAGCCTTAATTTTTCCAAAATTAGATTCAATATAGTTTTTAATTACATAATTAGTTTTGGGAGTAGAATCATTACTGATTAAGAAGATTTCTCCATCGATTTTCTTAGCCAGTATTGATTTTTTGGGGTATTGAAAGACAATAAATTCATTTTTATTTTTATTCCATTCAATGGAACCTATACAACTTATTTGAAGTATAAATAGTGAAGCAATAACAAAAAGTAATCTTTTATGACTAGAATCTTTAAACCATAGTATAATAGACCAAACGACTAATAAACTGCTAAATAATAATAGAGAATTAAATGGAATTGATGTTATAATAAATTGTTCAAAAGAAGCTATTTTTTCAATAAAAGCATTCATAAAACGAATCAACTCAGCCAAAGTGAAAAAGAGAAATGAAATCTTTAAACCAAGTAAAGAAAGAATAATGGCGGTTAATCCTACTACTAAAATGGCAGTAAGTAACGGAATGATAACTAAATTAGTAATGAAGAACAATCCCGGAAATTGATGAAAATAGTACAAACTCAACGGTAAAACTCCCACTTGAGCAGCAACTGAAACCGTTATGATGTCGTAAAAATAGCTTATGATTTTGTTTTTAGGTTGCCAAACTTTCGATAAGTGCGGCTGAAGAGAAACAATGGAAAAAACCGCACTATAACTCAGCAAAAATCCTACATCGAAAATAAAATTAGGGTTAATTGATACTAAAATTAAAATAGAAGACCACAACGTATTATAAATATTGGTTTCTCTTTTCATATACAAACCAATGGCAACAAATGAAAACATTGTAACCGCTCGAACTACTGATGCTGATAAACCGGAAAGCATGGCAAAGCCCCAAAGGATAAGAATCAATAAAAAGGGAACTATTTTTTTTCCGTTTTTGATTCGTTCCAAAGGTTTCAATAAACCTTTAAAAAAGAAAAGCAAAATTCCTATATGCAATCCGGAAATAGCTAAAATATGAATAGCTCCTGATTGAGAATATCGATTAAGTGTTTCTTGGTCAATATCTTGTCGTTGTCCCAAAAATAATGCTTTAATGATGTTTACAATTTCAGTATCGATTGAAAGTTCAGTAAAGAAATTTGTTATCCTATTTCTAATTTTTTCAAGAAAAACCAAACGGTTTTGTTCTTTTACTACCAAACGATAATTGTTGTTTTCTAAATACAATTGATCAAAGACATCTTTTTTTTCCAAATAGTTAGCATAATCAAATTGATTTGGATTGTGAGGGCGAATGATTGGTTTTATAGGACAATAGGCCAACACTTTATCACCAACTTGTAATGCTGGACGTTCTTCTTTTTTCGATTGAATTATCAATAGTTTTCCCTTTTTCGGGATAGAATCAACAAAATTTACCGATAAATAATATTTGAACGAATAGGGATTTGAACGTAATTTTTCAATAATAATTCCTTCCACCAGTTGCTTTTCATTTTTCTTTATAGAGGTGTAATGAGAGGAATGATTAGGTTGAAAATGAAAAGAATAAGTCGCAATTCCAATACAAATACTCAGAAAAAGAGTAGCGAGTTGAAAAGGAAACTGATATTTTTTATTACGGTTAGAAAGAAGGTAAAATAACAAAAATGGTAAAAATGAAACCGTAATCAGTAAGCATGAGTGAGCAATACCGGGTCTGAATTCATTTGAAAACAAAATTCCCAGTACAACGCAAATCGCGATGTTTAAGGCTGGAAATTTTACTACCTTCACTCTGCGAAAATAGTAAAATTCTTGTTATTGCAAAAAAAATTAAAAGTAATCTTCAGACAAAACACGATTGGCTTGAGCAAAAGTGCGTTGATAATAAGGTTCTTTGGTTGAAGACAAAATTACGCCCCTTTGAGTAGTAGAATGAATGAAAATGATTTCATCATCTTTTATTTCTGTAACCAAACCAACGTGATTAATCACTTTTTTCCCATTGGTTTTAAAAAAAACTAAATCACCAACTTGAATGTCATTTCGGTTTAGTTTTTTTCCAACTTTAGCCATATCAAATGAACTTCTGGGTAAAGAAATGTCATACGATTTAAAAACAGTGGTAACTAAACCGGAACAATCCATACCTTCAGTAGTTGTTCCTCCTCCGCGATACCTTACGCCATTGTATTGCATCGCTTTATTTATCAATTGTTTGACATAATACGAAACATTACTGTTATCCGTATAAACAGTATTGTCAGATTCGTTTAAAACCGATTTCTTGGTGACAGTTTTGTCTTTTTTAGTTGTTTCTGCTACAGGTTTTACAGCTTTTTGAGAGGGTTTGTCGTTTGGTTTTTTATGGGCAACAGGTGTGCTATATATACCTTTTTTTATGGCTTCATCCTTATTGGTAACAATGACAGAATTAGTTGGCTTACAGCTAACTAACAAAATCAAGAATGTAAAAAAGGATATGAATTTTAATTTTTGCATAGATGTACAAAGGTAAAAATTTCAAAAATTAAAATCAAGAAATTTGACGAACAATTAACTTGGCTACTTTACTACTTGCACCTTCGCCACCTAGTTTTTCTTCTAATTGGTCATATTTTTCGATGAGTTTTTTTCGGTAATCTGTTTCTAAAATTTTTGAAAGTTCTATTTTAATTTTTTTGGAATTGCAATCACCTTGTATTAATTCGGTAACGACTTCTTCATCCATAATTAAATTGACCAAAGAAATATATTTCAGTGTGATGATCCTTTTGGCAATTTGATACGAAATCCAATTTCCTTTATAACAAACAACCTCAGGAACCTTAAAAAGAGCTGTTTCCAAGGTTGCTGTTCCGGAAGTAACCAAAGCAGCATGAGCAACACTCAATAAATCATAGGTTTTATTCGAAATAAAATGAACCGCTTTGTTGGTTAAAAATTGTTGGTAGAAATCGAAATCTTGTCCGGGAGCACCGGCTATCACAAATTGATAATCAGGAAAATCATCCACCATAGCCAACATTTCGTGCAGCAATTTGCTGATTTCCTGTTTTCTGCTTCCCGGTAAAAGAGCAATAATTGGTCTTTCGTCTAATTGATGTTCTTTTCTAAACGTCAATTCATCCACTTTTTTGCGGTTGTGGATTGCATCAATCAACGGATGACCTACAAATTCTACCGGAAAATGATGTTTTTTTTCGTAAAAGTCTTTTTCAAAAGGCAAAATGACATACAATTGATCAAAATCACGTTTAATATCCTTGATGCGATTTTCCTTCCAAGCCCAAATTTGAGGCGAGATATAATAATGAGTGGGAATGTTCTGCGTTTTTGCCCACTTAGCAATTCGCATATTAAAACCGGGATAGTCGATAAAAATGAGTACATCCGGTTGAAATTCCAATATGTCTTTTTTACAAAAAGAAATATTGTTTAAAATGGTTTTTAAATTAAATAAAACTTCTGCAAAGCCCATAAAAGCTAATGCTTTGTAGTGTTTGACTAATTTTCCGCCGGCTGCTTGCATCAAATCGCCACCCCAAAACCGAATGTCTGCCTGAGTATCTTCCTTGTGGATGGCTTTCATCAAATTCGAACCATGCAAATCTCCCGATGCTTCGCCTGCAATGATATAGTATTTCATTTTACACAAATAAAGTGATGATTGATAGGAGGATAGTAGCCAATACTACTCCTCTTGCCATTAACTCTTTGTTGTATTTCAACAAGATAAAGAAAATAACAACATTTAAAACAGCACCTAACGCAATTAATTTTCCTAAAGCATTTTGAGCTTTTAATCCTCTAATGCCACCCAAAAAGCCATATTCCGTAAATAAGGTTATAAACAAATAAACGCCTAAAAAAGCACCAATGATTCCGATAACGATGCCAATAAATAAATCTGATTTTTTCATAATTTCATTAAAATGAATAGGTGTTGAGTTGTTGAATCGCATGATGGGCAGTTAAATCAAATTGCACCGGAACTACAGAAACATAACCGTTTGCAAGTGCCCATTCATCAGTATCTTCGCCTTTATCTTGATTAATAAATTCTCCTGTCAACCAATAATAATCTTTGCCTTGAGGTGTTTTTCGCTTATCAAACTCCTCTTTCCAATAGGCTTTTGCTTGTCGGCAAATTTTTACTCCTTTGATTTCTTCCTCTTTTCGTTTTGGGAAATTGACATTCAAAATCACCCCTTCGGGTAAACCTTTTTCTAATACTTCAGTAGCAATTTTTCGTACATATTTTTTGAATGGTTCAAAATTAGCATTCCAATCATAATCCAATAATGAAAATCCAATGGCGGGAATGCCTTCAATTCCGGCTTCTACTGCCGCACTCATCGTTCCGGAGTAAATCACATTAATGGAAGAGTTGGAACCATGATTAATCCCAGAAACACATAAATCAGGTTTTTCTTTAATTAATTCATTTACCGCTAATTTTACACAATCAACCGGAGTACCTGAACAACTGAATTCGCCTTTTAATTCAGTATCAAATTGCACTTTGTTTACAAACAAGGTATTATTGATGGTAATCGCATGACCCATAGCACTCTGCGGGCTATCAGGAGCAACTACAATTACATCGCCTAGCTCTTTCATTACGCTAATTAATGTCCGAATTCCGGGAGCAGAAATTCCATCGTCATTGGTTACTAAAATCAAAGGTCTTTTTCTCATAAAAATGTAACGTTTTCAGAAAATGATTCACTAATGGGTCAATAAAAGACATATCAAAAATCAAATTTACCGATATCAACTGTAAAATAGACAAAATTAACTAAATTTAAACTTTGCAGACGTATCTAATTTTATAACTTTGTTTGGAGATGTAAATTTTTTAGAATTAATTTACATAAAAATTGCACTATTTTTGGCATACTTTATGTCATAAGAAAAAATGAAAATGAATTCAATCATTCTGTTTATGAAAAAAAATATTAAACTGGTTGTTGTAACCATTCTATTGTCTGTTTCTCTTTTTGCTTTTTCAGCGTATGAAATGAGTAAAGCTTCCTCACACGACCCCGAGAAAGACAAATTGTTGGTTGAATTATTAATGTTTGTAATTGAAAGAGGACATTATGACCCGGCAAGTATTGATGATAACCTTTCAAAAGGAATCTACAAAGATTTTATTGATGCATTAGATCCATCCAGACGTTATTTTATTCAATCGGATATTGACAAATTAGCCAAACATGAAACCTTAATTGATGATCAAATCAAAAACAAAGAGTTTACCTTTTTTGATTTGGCTTATTCCACTTACGTGAAAAGAATGGAAGAAAGTCAAAAATTTTATAAAGATATTTTATCAAAACCATTTGATTATTCAGTAGATGAAACCATCAATACCGATTATGACAAATTGCCTTTTGCTAAAAATGAATCGGAATTAAAAGAACGTTGGAGAAAGCAAATCAAACTTTCTACCTTATCTTCTTTAACCGATAAAATTAAATTGCAAGAAGAAGACAAATCAGAAAATAAAAAAATAAAATCCTTTGAAGAGTTAGAAAAAGAAACGAGAGAGAGTTCGTTAAAAACCTTAGATGATTATTTCAAATTCATTTCTGAATTAGATAGAAACGATTGGTTTGGAGTGTTTGTGAATGCGATTTCTTCCCGATTTGACCCACACACCAACTACATGGCTCCCGATGACAAAGAACGTTTTGATGTAAGCATCAGTGGAAAATTCGAAGGAATTGGAGCTCGTTTACAAAAGAAAAATGACTTTACTGAAATTACTGAACTCATTTCCGGTGGTCCGGCTTGGAGAGGAAAAGAATTGGAACCCGGAGATGTGATATTAAAAGTAGCTCAAGGCGATGGTGAACCGGTCGATATTTCCGGTATGCGTTTAGATAATGTAGTGAAAAAAATCAAAGGACCAAAAGGAACAGAAGTTCGCCTAACGGTGAAAAAAGTAGATGGAACCATCAAAGTCATTTCGCTTATTCGCGACATGGTAGAAACCGAAGAAACATATGCTAAATCAAGTGTTGTAGAACGAAATGGAGTAAAATACGGAATCATTTATTTACCCAAATTCTACATCGATTTTGAAAACAAAGACAGCCGAGATGCCGGAAAAGATGTAGCCATTGAAGTGGAACGTTTAAAACAACAAGGCGTTAGCGGAATCATCATGGATGTGCGTGACAACGGCGGTGGCTCATTGAAAACAGCTGTAGATATTACCGGTTTGTTCATTGAACAAGGACCGGTGGTACAAATTAAATCAGCCGGTACGAAAAAAGAAGTTTTATATGACCGTGATGCGAAAGTGCAATGGGACGGACCTTTAGTGGTTATGGTGAATAATTTCTCAGCTTCCGCTTCTGAAATTTTAGCTGCGGCTATCCAAGATTACAAAAGAGGAATTGTAATCGGTAGCAAACAAACCTATGGAAAAGGAACTGTTCAAAACGTAATCGATTTGAATCAATTTGTGAGAGGAAATACTGTAGGAGATTTAGGAGCGTTAAAAACAACGACGCAAAAATTCTATAGAATTAATGGTGGCTCAACACAGCTAGAAGGAGTTTCCAGTGATGTAGTAATGCCCGATCGTTATTCGCATATCAACATTGGAGAACGGGATTTAGAAAACGCAATGCCGTGGTCAAAAATTGATGCGGCTCCTTATGATACCTGGAAAAAGCAAGATAATTTTGAAAAAGCGTTACAAAACAGCAAAAGCAGAATGGCCTTAAACGAGCATTTTCAATTGATTGAGAAAAATGCAAAATGGACCAAAGAAAGAAAAGATGCCGCTGTTTACAGTCTTAAATTTGATGAATTCAAAAAAGAACAAGAAAAAATTGAAGCGGAAAGCAAAGCATTTAAACCGATAACCGATTATCAAAATGAATTAGTGTTTAGAGCAATTCCTGAAGACGAACAACTGATGCAAAAAGATGAATCGTTCAAAGAAAAAAGAGAGCGTTGGTTTGAAAGTTTATCCAAAGATATTTATGTAGAAGAAGCCTTAAATGTGTTGGATGATTTACAAGGTAAACCGGTGACAAAAGGGGACATTAACTTGAAGAAAAAAGTGGTTAAATCAAAGTAATCTCTATTTCAACTCAAAAACTTTGAAAAGTAATCAATCCTTATCAACTATAGCACTTCAAAAATTCGCCAAGAATTTTTGGGGTGTTTTTAGTTTTGGTTATATCGTTTTGATGTGCTTGTTGGCCATTTTTGCTTATATTTTAGCTCCGGATGATTCCGAAAATGCCAATCAAATGCATTTGTCCATCCACTCTAAACCTCCCGGATTTACGGTTAAAATGTTGGCTTTACCCATAGAAGAAAAACAACCAAGATCAATAAAAAATTATTTTTTCGGGCATACCCATCAAATCACCGAAATACCCATTAACGAGTATACTTTCACCCAAAACAGTATCCAATACACCGAATACAGTGAAACGGATGGTCTCAATTTGCAAAAGGAAATTCTTTTTCAAAATATTCCGGGTTTTTCTTCCGCAAAGGAAATGGAAAAGGAGTTGATTTCTTCCAAAACATTCTACCTCGGTACTGATAAATACGGTCGTGATTTGCTAAGCAGAATGTTAGTCGGTTCGAGAGTGTCACTTTCCATTGGGTTTGTGGCGGTCTTCATTTCGGTTATCGTTGGATTGTTTTTTGGGGCATTGGGCGGTTATTATGGCGGGAAAGTAGATGCTTTAGTCATGTGGTTGGTCAATGTAATTTGGTCTATCCCTACACTTTTATTGGTCATCGCCATTACGTTAGCGTTAGGAAAAGGATTCTGGCAGGTTTTTGTAGCTGTCGGATTAACCATGTGGGTGGAAGTAGCTAGAGTAGTTCGCGGACAAATCATTAGCGTGAAACAAATGCAATATGTAACCGCTGCACGAGCTTTAGGCTTTTCCGATTTTAGAATCATTTGGAACCATATCATTCCCAATATCATGGCTCCTGTTATTGTGATTTCTGCGGCCAATTTTGCGTCGGCTATATTAGTAGAAAGCGGTTTAAGCTTTTTAGGTTTAGGAGCTCAACCGCCTATTCCAAGTTGGGGCGGAATGATAAAAGACCATTACAATTATATTATTCTCGGAAAACCGTATCTGGCCTTAGTGCCCGGTGTGGCCATCATGCTCATTACGTTAGCCTTTATGATGACCGGAAACGCATTAAGAGATGCGTTGGATGTTAAGCAATAAAAAAATTACTTTTTATTGTCATAGAATGCGGAGCTTTTTATAGGAAATTTGTTTTGAATACTTTGCGGAGCCTTGGCTAAACCAAGTCAAAATATTACATTCTCTATTTTATTCTTTTGTATTTTTTAAATTATCTAAAGAATCCTTAACTTTTTTATGTTCTTTTTCTATTAATATATTTATACTTTCTTCCAATTGCTTTGATTTTTTTTTATCACCTAAAAATTTATAATAATCTGATAATTTTTGTATACATGAATAATCATTTTTTTCAACACCAATATTGATATATTTTAATAAAACATTTAAATCTTCTTTCGGAATATTTTTAAAATATTTCTCTTTACTCTCAAATGAATAATTGTAATCAGGATTATGTTTTTTAAAATAACTAAAAATCAAAAAGTCTAAAGCTGGATTAAAATTGTGCTCATCAAAAATAATTTTAGATAATTTTATATTATCCTCATCAAAATCTTTCTCTCTTTGTTTAATATAATAATATTTAAAAGCATTTAAATCCTTACTTTTTATTATTTTTTGTTTAAGGAGTTCAGTATTCATTTCTGAGGGTTGTATCGTTTCAACCATAATTTCTTCATTTTCTTTTGGATTTATTTTATTGCTTTTGTTGCATCCTAAAAAAATTAAAATTTGAGTTAAAAGGATAAGTTTTATTTTTTTCATGTTCTAATCCTTGCTTATTTGTCGATTATTTTAATGGGTATTTGATTTTTAGAAACTAATTGGTTGGAATATATTTTATAGTTATTTTCCTTTATTGTTTTATTTAATGACCATGACAATATATTTAAATTTATATTTTTTGATTTCATGTATAATTTTGCATAATAACTTTTTTTATTGTCTATGATTGCATAGGTAATGCTTTCATTATCTAAAATTGGTTTTTTTGCTTGTATTTTAACGATGCTTTCAAAATATTTTGACTCACCACTTTTTAAGAAAAAATAATTATTTTTATTTGGACCGAAATATTCTTGTGACATTTTATTTAACGATTGATTTGCTCTGATTTTTTTTGTTTCTTCTCTTTTACATATTGCACAGGAATCATAAATATTGTTAATCCAAATTTGACTATATTTTACTTCATTATTAGTTTTTTCTTCAAAAACCCTTAAGTTCTTTGTGTAATTATCAAAATAAACAGCACTAATGTTGTCATCAATAAGATAGAAAAAGTAATTGTTTTTTGTCTTATTTTCTATTTTGTATTTAATAATATTCAGCGTGTCTTTCAATCTATTGAATTGATTCGAATAAGTGACAAGATTGTTGTTGACTACAACTAATTCTACTTCATCATTACTTTTATTACATGAAATTAGAATTAATAAAAAAATATAATAAACACTGAATTTTATAGCCTCCATTTTCTTCCTGTATTTTTCATATTTAAATTAAATTCTTCTTTATAGTAATTTCTCTATCCTGAGACCCCTCGCTGCCGCATTCTATGACAAAAAGCACTTATCTGTTATTTCAAACATGGAAACCTTTTTTAATTATTAGAACCACACGAAAAGATTCATGAGTTGCAAAATGTTCTGATATAAATAATTCAAGGTATATAAACAAAATATACTTTCTAACTTTAATTAACTTCTTAAAATGTAGATTTAATGAGTACTTTTTTTAGTTTTGATTTTCCATTTTCAAAAACATAAACTTCTAGAGAAGTATAACTACCTAAATTAAAAATATACCTCTCGTAACATAAAATAAATTCAGTTTTATCATTATTAAAAATAGGTTCATAATATATAATAAAATCATTATTTCCATATAAACTTTTGAATTTTTCCCAAAAATCGTTTTTTTCAAGTTCTCTGGAAACTTCAAACATCTTAAAATCAATGGTGCTACATTCTAAAACAATATTAATTTCATGACTTGAGTTATTAAAATAATTATTAAAATTATAATCATTAAATTTTCCTGAATTTTCCATCAAATAACTTGTGATTGCAATATCATTAATTTTTGATATTTTGTTGTAAGTTAGAATTTTATTAAGACTAGGTTGCTCCTTTTTTGAATGTTTATAAATGTTTCCCGTTAATTGACAATAATCTACATGATGGTTGTCATTTATTGAACAATTTAAAAAGGTAAGCAAAAGGAATATAAAAGAATGATACATATTAAAAATATTAAAATGATGGTAATTTCAATTCATTAACCCC
>JAFLBT010000052.1 GCA_017302935.1 Flavobacteriales bacterium
GACATCCAAGCAGATGATTTATCATCACAAAAAATCGGAGAACGTTATCCAGCAGGCGTATACAATGCAATTGTTACCCAAGGAGACGAAACCCGCGTGATTCGTGTGGTGAAACGATAATTTAAATTTTCGTAATAACATTAAAACCTCCGAGAAATCGGAGGTTTTTTTATTTACAATTTGATAACCTATTTAAATTAATTTTGCTATACTTTTGTAAATAATTTAATTGTGAAGTTTATGAAAAAAAATTACAATCTTTTAACGTTTACATTTTTGCTATTAACTAGCTTAAGTGTTTGGTCTCAAATTACAGTAACACGTTGGAACTTTAATGGAACAGCTGCTGATGCTGTTGCAGGAGGAACAACTTCACCTTCACCTTCAGAAGGCAATGGTTCTGCTTCTTTGTTAAATGGAGTTACTGCTACTTTTGCATCAGGAACGGCATCAGGTGGTTCAAGTGATCCGGTAATAACAACTCCGGATAACTATGGTTGGAATACTTCAACTTATGCAGCAATAGGAACAGAAAACAAATTACGTGGAGTACAATTTAATGTAAGTACAGTAAACTATGAAGGTATCAAGTTTTTATTTGATCAACGTTTAAGTAATACCGCTAATAATACTTATGTAGTACAATACACAACAGATGGCTCAAATTGGATTGATGCTGAAACATTCACATTTACGCCTGCTGAAACAGGAACCGGTGATGTTTGGTACAACCAAAGATCCGTTAATTTAACATCAGTTTCTGATTTGAATAATAATCCAAATGTTGCATTCAGAATTGTTAGTGCTTTTGACCCTACTACAAATGATTACAGAGCAGCTAGATCAACTTCTACATATGGAACTGGCGGAACTGTACGTTTTGATATGATAACTATAACCGCTGAAACTTCTTTAAGTTTGCTTAGTTTTGAAAATCAAAACGCATTATTGATTTCACCAAATCCAGCAACTAAAGGAATTGTGAAATTGAATCAATTGTTGTCTTTTGATGTGTATGACTATAATGGAAAGAAATTATTTAGTGTACAAAATTCTGATGAAGTTGATACATCAAACCTTTCAACGGGTATATATTTTATAAAAACTGATTCTGGTTTAGTTCAGAAAATTATTGTGAAATAAGATTATTCACATATAGCTTTAAAACCTGCCTTGTGCAGGTTTTGTTTTTTTAAAATCATGGTTTAAATAGAGGTTCTTTTGAAATGAGAATTGAAATTATGCTAATAAGAAACATTAATTCTCTTTTTTTATTGTAGTTCACCTTTTGAGTCATACAATAAAATCCAATCATTATGAAAAAAGTAATTCCATTCGGCTTGAGCAAAATCAACTTCAGGGTCGATAAAGCGTTTGTATGGTTTTCGGTTAACAGATAATTGTGAATCTACAAAAATTTTGACTGGAACACCTTGTTGAGCAAATTCCTTTTTAATATGCTGTGCCATTTGCCAAATTCCATCAGGTTTACTTGTAACCAAAGACAATTGTTTCTTTGTTAATTTTTGACCAATATCATAAGGAATTTCCAAGTTTGTTTTTGCATCTATTACTTTAAACCGAGTGATACCATTTTTGTCACGTAACATCATTCTCCAGCTTAACCGATGACCTTCCTCAGTCCAAAGTACATCACCTTTAATGAACCAATGTCTAACAGGTAAAATCAATTGAAGAACAAGAAGTGGAATAAAGAAAAAGGCAATTTTATTTTCAAATTGAAATGAAGTATGAAGCCCTTTATCAAGGATTGGTTTTTTTCTCAAAAAAAGAGCTCTGATTTTTTCAGGAGAATAAAAGAACAAAACAAAACTAAGTGCAAAATAGGGAAAAATACCTATTTTTAGAGTAACGGAGTTAAATAAATGAAACAACAACGATGCTAAAAAGGCAACATTCCTTGTTTTTTTCCACAATAAAGCGGGAATAATTAATCCATCAAAAAAGATACCTGCATAAGCAATAAACAGATGAAACCATTTTTCTGTAAAAATTGTACCCAAAATTGGAAAGCCCGAAAGATTTGAAAATAAAATTCCGGTGAAGGATCCATCAAGCCAATCTGGATAAAATTTTGCAATAGTTGCAAAAAAATACACAATAGTCATTTGAATAATCATTACCCAACTAGTCCATCGTGGCATACTGTAACGCTTTATTTCGGGTTTGATTTTTGCATCTATTGAAGCATACGTATTAGCTGGTAAGAATAACATAATTATACTTACTAATAATAGTAAATAGTAGTGATTGTTATAAGAGGCTTTTTGCATAAAATATACCCCTGCCCATAAAATGGTAAACAAACCTACACTAAACCGATATTTGTATCCAATTGCAATTAAAATTCCTGTTAATCCCATCAAAATATAGTAATAGTACATTCCGTTACCTGGTAGCGGAACTAAAAAGTCCATTCCAATATGAGGAAGATTAACGATGGTGTCAACAAGGTTTTTTTTAACCCATCCTGTAGTTAAAGCAACCAAACTTTCAGCAAAAATCAACAGCCCAAATAGAATTCTAAAAACTATTAACGGTGAATTGTCAATGGGTTGATATGCTTTTTTTAAAATCATTTAGAAGTGAAATAGTCTAGGGCTTTTTCTTTATCAAGCTGAATTTGCATTTTAAGTTTTTCCAATGATTCAAACTTAATTTCATCTCTTAATCGATGAATCACTTGAATTTGAATTTTTTTATCATATAGAATTTCATCAAAATCAAAAAAATGAACTTCTATGGATAGTTTTTCCCCATTTACCGTGGGGTTAAATCCAATATTCATAATCCCTTTAACAAGTTTGTCTTTCCATATGGATTGAATCACATAAACACCTTGTTTGGGGATAAGTTTATACGTTTCTTCCACAAAAAGATTGGCCGTTGGAAAGTTAATGGTTCTACCTATTCCTTTTCCTTTTTCAATCTTTCCGGTTAATAAATAGTTATAACCTAGATAAGAATTAGCTAAAGTTATATTTCCTTCTTCTAATGCTTTGCGAATTTTTGTAGAACTTATAGTCACATCATGTATTTCTTCGGCAGTAATTTGTTCCACATCAAAATGAAATTTTTCACCATAAACGATTAAGTCATCAATGGTTGCTGTTCTGTTTCTTCCAAAACGATGGTCATAACCAATAATCATTTTTTTACAATTGAATTGTTCAACAATGATGGTTTGAACAAATTCTTCTGCCGTTAATCGCGAAAAGGCATGATCAAATGGGTGTATCACAAGATTTTGTAATCCACAATCGGATAATAATTTTGTCCTTTCTTCAATTGTATTCAATAATTTAAGTTCTTGATTATCTTGTAAAATCATTCTTGGATGCGGGAAGAAAGTGAGGACTAAGCTTTCGAAGTCAGTATTTTCAGATGCTTGAATCAATCTTGATATGATTTTTCGATGTCCAATATGAACGCCGTCAAAGGTTCCAATTGTAACAACAGTGTGTTTTTGACAAGAAAATTTGGAAATGGATTGAAATGTTTTCAAAAAATCTTTTTTTACAAAATTAAGCAATCGATATCACATAACAAGAAAAGTAACTTATCGATTTCACATTCTTTTTTTGTTAAAAAGGAATAGAATATAAAAAATATTGAAAATTTATAAAATTGTGATATATTTGTGTTTTAATTAATTACAAAAACTAAAAATGAAAAAAACATTACTAATTGCCTTGTTTTCTGTTTTTTCGCTATCCGGAATAGCACAAACAGATAAGTATTGGAAGGCAGCAACTTCTGTGAGTGAAGTGGCAAAAAATGCACAGAGAGAATCTTTTCCTTCTGATTTCAATTTGTATGAGCTAAATGTGAATGCGTTTAAACAAGCATTAAACAATGCTCCAGACCGTTTTTCAAATGAAAAAGGTTTAGTGATAACAATACCAAATGCAAATGGAAAATTCGAGCGTTTTGAAGTGTTTGAAGCTTCAAACTTTGAGCCGGAATTACAAGCACAATTTCCTCAAATTAGAGCCTATGTAGGAATTGGTATTGATGATGTTAAAGCACAAGTTCGCTTTAGTGTTGATCCCAAAGGCGTTCAAACAATGACGTTTAGATCAGGAAGAAGAACAGAATTTATGGAGCCTTATGCTGCAGACGGTAGTGTTTATGCTTTTTATGTTTCTTCAAGAACGAAAGGAAAGATGCCTTTTACTTGTTCTACAGTGGATCACAATACTGCTTCTGGTATTTTATCTGATAAAAACATTAATGTTGAACAAGCTTCAAATTTAGTATTAAAAACATTTCGTTTAGCTCTTTCTTGTACAGGTGAGTATGGTGTTTTTCATGGAGGCACTGTTGCAGGAGCTTTAGCAGCGATGAACGCAACAATGACCCGTGTAAACGGTGTTTTTGAAAAAGATTTTGCGGTTAGAATGAATATCATTGCAAACAATTCAGCTGTAGTTTATGTGAATGCTGCTACAGACCCGTATTCTCCGGCTTCTGGAATGAATAACTGGAATAGTCAACTTCAAACAACACTTACAAACGTAATTGGTGAAGCAAACTATGATGTAGGTCACTTATTTGGTGCTACAGGTGGTGGTGGTAACGCTGGTTGTATCGGTTGTGTTTGCGTAAATGGTCAAAAAGGAAGCGGAATCACTTCTCCAGCAGACGGTGTTCCACAAGGTGATACATTTGATATCGATTATGTTGCTCATGAGTTGGGTCACCAATTTGGTGCAAACCATACTTTTTCAGTAAATGTTGAGGGAACAGGTGTTAACATTGAACCAGGTAGTGGTTCTACCATTATGGGATATGCCGGTATTACGGATTATAATGTTCAAAATAACAGTGATGATTATTTTGCTTACAGAAGTATTTTACAAGTACAAACTAACTTGTTAAATAAAACATGTCCAACAAATACTACCCTTACTAATCCTGCCATTACACTTACATCAGGTGGTAACTGGACAATACCTCAAGGAACAGCTTTTATTTTGACGGGAACAAATCCATCAAATAATCCGGGTGCTACATTTACGTGGGAGCAAAATAATAATGCAGATAATACTGTAACTGGTGCTAATAGTGTTTGTTTCCCAACAAAAGCATTAGGGCCAAACTTTAGATCGGTAATTCCTTCTGATACACCAGTTCGTTACATGCCGGCATTTAGTTCTGTGTTAAACGGACAATTATCAACAACTTGGGAATCTGTTTCTACGGTTCAAAGAACATTAAGTTTTACTTTAACAGCTAGGGATAATATTGCTAATGGTGGTCAAACGGCTACTGCTACTGCATCAATTACTGTAAATGCTGCAGTTGGTCCATTCTCAGTATCTTCTCAAAATACTGATGGAATTTCTTGGAATCAAGGTTCAACTCAAACCATCACTTGGAACGTGAACAATACAACTTCATTAGTTGGTTCTACAAATGTTGATATTTTACTTTCAACTGATGGTGGTCAAACTTTTTCAACTGTTTTAGCTTCAAACACAGCTAACGACGGTTCTGAAACGATTACTGTTCCAAATGTTGCTGCACCTTTCTGTAGAATTATGATAAAACCAACAGGGAATATTTATTATGCTTTAAACAGCAGACCATTTGCTATTGGTTATACCATTACGAATACTTGTAATACGTATAATTTCACGACTCCTTTTGCTATTCCAGACAATACTACAACATTTACAACGAGAACAATTGCAGTTCCGGATAATGTAACGATTAGTGATGTAAATGTTGGGGTTAACTTAACACATACTTATTTAGCGGATGTGCTAGTAGCTGTATTAAGCCCAGGGAATACTCAAGTAAATGTCTTTAGCAGACAATGTGGAAGTAATGATAACTTAAATTCTACGTTTGATGATTCAGGTGCTGCGATTGTTTGTGCTACACCAACGCAAGGAACGTATGCTCCTTTCCAAGCTTTATCTGCTTATAATGGTCAGTCTTCTGCCGGTAACTGGATTGTTGGATTTAATGATAATGCAGCTGATGATACAGGAAATGTTGCTTCTTTCTTTATTCAAATTTGTTCTCAACAAGTTACACTTTCTACGCCAAATTATGGTTTTGATGATTTTGCAGTGTATCCAAATCCAAGTAATGGTAATTTTACTGTTCAGTTTAGCAATGCTACTCAAAACGAAGTAAAATTAGCAGTTCATGACATGAGAGGTCGTTTGGTAATGGAAAAAACGTATGAAGGTGGAAATTCATTTAGCCAAAACATTCAATTAGACAATGCTCAATCAGGAGTGTATTTATTGAGTGTGACAGATGGTGAAAGAAAAGAAGTAAAACGTATCGTTGTAAACTAATTTAAGTTAAGTTTAAATAACATAATAATAGCCTTGCATTTTGCAGGGCTATTTTTTTTGAGGTAAGGATACACGATGAATGAGTTGTGGCACTTTATCAGTTTCAAATTCCAAATCAAATGCGAATGAAGTTTGTTGATATAATTGCAAGCTTCCTTTAATGATTGGAAAGTATCCGGTTTGACCTTTACAAAAACAATGACGCCCAAAAATCAGTTTGATTTGTTGGAGTTCTGAGTCGGTTATATTTAATGATGTAGTAGTGTTTTTGATTTCGAAAAGAACATCCTCACGATAATGACCGTCTTGCAAATTAGCTTGTGTGGTTTTATTGTATTGATAATGAATTACGGTAGTTCCTTTGTTTTCTTTTATATCATAATATAACCCACCTAAGCCATCTTTTAGTAAAATGAGTTGTTTATTGTTAAAAACAGAAAGTGTACATAAACCATCGAGAGGGCATTCTTTTTGAATAGGAATATCAATAATGTCATTATGCTTTTGTGATGAACATGAAAGTAAAAGTAGACTAAATAAAACTCCTGTCTTTTTCATGTTTTTAACGCATTCTAAGTTTATTTGCCATTGAATTCATTCATCGTATTATTCAGTCCAGCTAATGCAAAAGATTTTATGATTTCAGCCGATTTTTCCAATCGTTCAGGAAGTTTTGCATTTTCGTCCTCATTCCATTCGCCAAGCACATAATCAACTTGTTGCCCTTTTTTAAATTGGTCACTTATACCAAAACGAAAACGCGGATATTCAGAGGTGTTTAGTAAGCTTTGAATACTTTTTAATCCGTTATGGCCACCGTCGCTTCCTTTGGTCTTAATGCGGATGGTGCCAAAACTAAGGTTTAAATCATCGGTGATAACTAAGATATTTTCTTTTTCTATGTTTTCTTTTTCCATCCAATATTTCACTGCTTTGCCACTGAGGTTCATATAAGTATTGGGTTTTAAAAGAAGTAATGTTCGTCCTTTGATTTTGAATTCGGCTACATCGCCCAACTTTGCGGTTTGAAAACTGATGCTTTCTTTTTTGGCAAAATGGTCGAGTATTTTGAATCCGATGTTGTGGCGAGTATTTACGTATTCGGCTCCGATGTTTCCGAGTCCGACAATTAGAAATTTTTTCATATCCGGTACTGAGACTGTTTTTTGATTTTGAAAAAGTGATGTAAACCAGTTAATCATGTTGCAAAAGTACGAAATTTATCATATTACTCAATCTTAGTATGGAGTAGTGAGTTTTCTGTTTACAGATTATAGTCTAGGTTTTCAGTTGAGAGTTAGGAGTATTTAGTTTGGAGTTTTTTTGGATTGTGAATTTGAAACAAGCTTAGAATAAAAAAAAACACCGGCGTGAACCGATGCTTTTGATATTGAGAAAATGGATATTATTTTTTCTTTTTTGCTCCACCTTTTTCTGCTTTTGCAGCTTCTTGAGCGGCTTTCATGGCAGCACGTGAAATTCTCACTTGACAAACCACAGTGTTGTCAGGGTGCATTAATTTGAAATTGTTGGTTTCAATTTTAGTAACATATAATTTGTTACCCATTTCTAATTCTGAAATGTTAGCTTCTACATAATCCGGTAAGTTTTTTGGTAAAGCTTTCACTTTTAAACGACGTTGGTTTAAACGTAAAACACCACCACCTAATACACCAGGAGAAGTTCCGGTGATTTTAACCGGGATTTCCATCATGATTTCTTTATCGTCTTTTAACGCGTAGAAGTCAATGTGTAAAATTTTGTCTGATACCGGGTGAAATTGGATGTCTTGTAAAATCACATCCGCTTTTTTACCGCTATTTAATTCAATTACAACAGTGTGTGCGTTTGGAGTGTAAACCAAGCCTTTGAACGCTTTTTCTTCTGCTGCAAAATGTACTGGTTGATTTCCTCCGTAAATAACGCAAGGAACCATTCCAGCATCACGTAAAGCTTTTGTTGACTTTTTGCCTACGCTTTCTCTTTCTGATCCTTTAATCGTAATCGATTTCATTGTAAAATATATATAATTAATAAATAAAAATTCGTTTTCTGTTGTCGGTTGTCGGTAATCTGTTTACTGTTATCAGTTGTCAGTTGTCTGTTTTTTACAATTACCTTTAACCAATTACCCATCACCATTCATAAATCTACATCAAAAATTTTCCACTTATGGAATTGTTGTGTTGCACCATGTGCATTACTTCTGCAAAAAGCGGTGCACAACTCACTACTCTTATTTTGTTTGATTCTTTCTTTAACGGAATAGAATCGGTTACTATTAATTCGCTCAATTGTGACTTTTCAATTTTTTCGTATGCATCGCCGGATAAAATGGCATGTGTACAAATGGCTCGAACGCTTAGAGCTCCTTTTTCTATCATTAAATCGGCTGCCTTTGCTAAAGTTCCACCGGTATCAATCATGTCGTCTACCAAAACAACGTTTCTTCCTTTTACTTCTCCGATAAGCTCCATTGTGTCGATCACGTTGGCAACTTTTCGTTGTTTGTAACAAATTACAACATCCGATTCTAAAAATTTAGAGTAGGCGTAAGCTCTTTTGGAACCGCCCATGTCGGGTGAAGCAATGGTTAAGTTCTCCAATTTTAAACTTTTTACGTATGGTAAAAAGATGGTAGAAGCAAACAAATGGTCAACCGGTTTTTCAAAAAAACCTTGAATCTGATCAGCGTGTAAATCCATTGTCATGATTCGGGTTGCTCCGGCAGTTTCTAGTAATTTAGCTACTAGTTTTGCTCCAATTGGCACTCTTGGTTTGTCTTTTCTGTCTTGTCTAGCCCATCCGAAATAAGGAATTACTGGTGTAATGTGTCTGGCCGATGCTCTTTTTGCAGCATCAATCATTAACAATAGTTCCATCAAGTTGTCTGCACTTGGAAAAGTGGAACAAACGATGAACACCCGCAATCCGCGAATGGATTCTTCAAAAGACGGTTGAAACTCGCCGTCACTATATTCAGAGAACGTTACTTTACCTAGCGGAATTCCATAGTGTTGAGCTATTTGTTCAGCTAAGTATACACTTTTTGAACAAGCAAAAATTTTTGCTTCCGGTTCGTTGTGTGACATTTTAAATGGTTGTTTTGTAGTTAGTTAGTTGTGTGTCGCCGAAACGAGGTGCAAATTTAGAAATAAAAATCAACTTAGAAAGGAATTTTTACACAAATTTCTTGAAAATGTCTCAAAAAATTATTTACATTTGCACCCACAAATAAGCATCCTTGCCCGGATGGCGGAATTGGTAGACGCGCACGACTCAAACTCGTGTACTTAGGTGTGTGGGTTCGATTCCCACTCCGGGTACAAAACCTCTCAGAAATGGGAGGTTTTTTTTATTTTCAGAGAACTCCTTTCAAAATTGTAACAAAACAATTTTTCTTCAAAAAAAATAGTATTTTTAGCTGTTTACTTTACTCGAATAATGACACTAACGAGTTTAAACAGTTTTGAACATGAAAAAATTATTTTTTATCTATTTAATACTCTTTAACAGTACCATTTTTGGTCAAAAAAGCGAAATTGGAGAAATGGTGAAAAGAGCAGATTCGTTAGACCAACTAAAAAAGTACGAAGAGTCTAGTGTGCTATGGAAATCAATTATTTCAAATCCAAAAGAGGTTAATTTTGAATATTACTCAGGGAGATTTGCTTTTGTAAATGGATTTTTAGAGGCAGACAATTGGGAGTATGAAAAAGCCAAACGTTTTTTTTATCAAGCAGAAAAGCATTTTCTAAGATGTAAGAAAACCAAGGAAATACAAAAATGGTTGAGCAACACTTATTTGCAGTTAAGCTATTGTTTTGGGGAGTGGGAAGAGGCATTAGAAATCAATAAAAAAGGTTTAGAATATACTCAAAAATATCTGCCAAATGATCAAAATATGATTAGTTTTTTGGTGGATCAAGGAGATATGTACAGAAGATTGAGAAGGTATGAACTAAGCATTGTAGCTTTAGAAAAAGCCATTAAAAAAATCAATCTTTTAACACCAAATGATTATGAGAATTTAGGCTATACGCACAATTTACTCGCTATTGCGTATTCTGATTTGCATATACATAATCAATCACTCTACCATTATACAAAAGGTATGGAATTTCATCAAAAAGACAATTCTGAAGACAAAGCGTATTTGGTAAATTCAATGAACAATGTAATTTGGGAAAATTTAGATTATGGTGATGTAAACAAGGCGAGAGATGTGTTAACTACTTTAAATAAAAATTTCTACCGTTGGTATAAAAACAAGAATTTTGCCACTACCGATGCGGGAAATTTTAAGGAGTATCATCTTCATTTTAGGGCACTATTGTATTTGTCTAATCTACGAATTCAGATGTATGATGAAAAGGTAGAAGAGTCAAAAAAATACTTGGATTCTGTCGCATTTATATTTGATAAATATCCGGATAGCAGAAAAAAAATCGATAATACATTATTATTAGCACGCTATGATTTTGAATATTTATATGTTTCGCTTGTAAAAAAAGAGCAAAGCAAGCAAGATGAACATATAAAATTTTTAAAGAAAACACTTGAAATTGCAAAATTTAGCGAATCAAAACATGATGAATTAGTAGCGTATTTAAAACTGGCAATTGCTTGTAATCGCTATAAAAAATTTGATGAAGCACTAACCGTAATCGAAGCGTCAAAAAACATTAATGAAACGTTCTTTAATGCCTCAAGGTTTTCTATCGAAGTATTGGAAGCTACTGTCAATGAAGCAAAAGGCAATAATGAAAAGGCTCGACAAGTTTTGGTAAACACCTTTCAAAAATTATTGCCTAAAGACAAAAAAATTCAATCGTTGAAGAAAATCAAATATACAGATTTTAAAAATTTCAACAGTAGCACATTTTTAAGGAACACGGTAAATGCTGCTGCGATTTATTTTTTACTATATGAAAAGACGAAGAATAAAGAAGATTTAGTAGTCTCAAATACGCTTTATTTTTTAGCCTCTGATATGTTTACTGAATTTTATCAAAAAGGGAAATACAATGCTTCTTTAAAAACGTTTAACCAAGAAATTGCATCTGGACTATTAAAAACGCAATTATTAATAAATCCGAATGACCAACAAAAAATTAAATCGATTTTAAATCGAATTGAAAATAATGCTTCACAACATTTGTGGAATGTTTTTGAGTCTAAAAATAGTCAGCAACTTAAAATACCGACATCACTTATCAGAAATTTAAATGAACTGGTTTTTGAAAGAAATACAATTGAACAGCAACTTGAACTTTCAAATGAAACAAAACAACTCAAAAATGAACTAGTCGTTTTAGATAAAAAAATTGCTCAAGTAAAAGCAGAAATTTACCAAAAAGATCCTTCTTTTGAAACCTTTAAATCAGCTAATTTTTCGATTGAAAACGTTCAAAAAAAGTTAAAGGAAGACCAACTGATTATCAAATATGTGGTGACCAATAAAAAAGTGTATGCCTATTCTATTCAACTGCATAACATTAAAATGGTTGAAATTGGTGATACTTCCGAACTAAATCAGCTCGTAAAAAATCATTTGACAAACATCAATTCTATTCAATCCAATTATATAAAAACTGGGAAAAAATTGTATGATAAGTGTATAGAACCCGTTTTGCCGTCAAGCACAACTTCAAAAATAGTTTTTATACCTGAAGATTTTTTAACTGCTTTAGCTTTTGAAACATTGATAGATAAAAAAGGGAAATTGTGTATTGAAAAGCATCAGTCAAGTTATGCATATTCTTTAAAATTATGGGAAATACTCAAAGATAAAAAGGATACTGACGGCGATAATCAATTTGTGTCTTTTGCTCCGAATTATCCAAAAATCCCGACTGCATCGCAAGTGAGAGGTTTACGAAGAGCCGATTTGTTTGATTTGGTAGAAGCAAAGAATGAAGCAAAAAAAATCAGTGATTTATTGGATGGTAAACTCTATTTGAATGAAGAAGCCAATAGGAATAATTTTTTACAGGCTACTACCAATTTTTCACTACATCATTTGGCCATGCATTCTGTTTTAGAGGAGGATTATACTAAATCTTCATTGGTTTTTTCGAGCAACCAGAGAGTGTTTTTTGATGAATTATATCAATTGAATTTCCCTTCAGATTTAGTGGTTTTAAGTGCTTGCAACACAGGTATTGGTGCATTGGAAGGTGGTGAAGGAATGATGAGTTTGTCGAGAGCCTTAACCTATTCCGGTGTAAAATCATCGGTTTACAGCCTTTGGCAAGTTCCAGACAAAGAAACCTCGGAAATTATGATTGCGTTCTATCAAAATTTAAAAGAGGGGCAGTCGAAAGATGAAGCGTTAGCCAATGCAAAACGTGATTTTATTCAAAACAATCCAATGAAGAATCACCCGTTTTATTGGGCAGGATTTGTAGTAAATGGTGATGTTTCGCCAATTCAAGAAAGTACGAATTGGTGGTTGTTTATCGGAATTGGGCTAGTAATTGGGTTCTTGATTTTTCTTTTTAGAAAGAAATTAGTCTAATTCAGCTAGTAGCTTTTTTGCCATTTGCTGTTGCGGATTTTCCTTTTCAGACAATTCTTTTAAAAGCTGAATAGCCTTTTCTTTTTCATTAAGTTTGAGATATGACAATGCTTTATACCATTTAACAAATGGTGAAAAAGCATTATTATCAGTTGTTTTAAATTCGTCAAAAGAAGCAATGGCTTCTGTATATCGCTTTAATTCCAATAACGACATGGCTTTGTAAAAAAGTGCATAATCCACACCTTCATCAGCATAGATTTTAGAAAATAAGGTTAGCGATTTTTCATAATTCCCACTATCGTATTCATAAAAAGCATCCGATTTTAGATTGCGTTCGCTGTCACCACGAACCGTTGGAGCCACCACATTTGGATAAGATTGATAATACTCTTGATACAGTTTTTCAGGAGAAGAAGGTTGTAATTGAAACCAAGTTAATCCACCCAAAAACAAAATAACTACTGCTGCACTAAACCAATAAGCGGAGCGGAATTTTGGTTTAGCTTCATACGACTTTAGTTTTTGTTTAAGTACTTCACGTTCGTTTAATGTAATGGCTTTCTTTACGTTTTTTTGATAGGCTACTTCCTTTGCAAATTCAGCATCATTTTGCAATAAAGAGTCAAACAGCACTTTTTCTTCATCAGAAAGTTGTTGTTCAAAATATTTATGTAGTAAGGCATCATTTTCCATGCTAATTTATTTTTTTGTTAAGTCTTTCAGTTGCTTCAAACAACGTGATTTTTGACTTTTTAAAACATCTTTATTCGTGTAACCCAAAAGTGTTTGAATTTCATCTAACTTTTTCTCTTCATAATAAAATAGAGTTAACACTTTTACGCATTGTTCTCCTAATTTTTTCAGATTTTCTCTTAAAGTGATTAGTTGAATATTAATTTCGTCTTCGGAATAATCATCATATTCAAATTCAAAATGTTCTAGTTCATCACTTGGAATGGTCTTTTTATTTTTCTTCAATCGTTGAAAAATCATAAACTTTCCAATACCAAATAAATAAGTAGTCAAACTACTTTTCAACTCGTCAATCTTACCTTTTTTGGCATTTTCTATCAAAGCAATTATGGCATCTTGATAAATATCTGTAAGTTCATCTTTTTCTAATGAATAACGATGAGCAAAGAGGAAGAAACCATTTTTATTGTCTTCGTAAATTTTCCGAATGGTTTTTTCGTCACCGCATTTTAACTGCTCAATCAAGTTTGGGGCATTTATCATTAGTGCAACTATTTTTTGAAAGTAAACAAAGCTATGTAAAATTTTTTTCTACTCACATGTTTACCTTTTTTTATTCTTCACACTAAAGGGAAAACAAATGAATGTTTAATTAAAATTTTATACTAATGAAAAAACTTTTAGCCGTGTTAGTTTTTATGGTTTTTAGCCAATTTTCTTTCGCACAAGAAACTACAGTTGGTGAACGCGTATTAAAAAACGCAAAAGATAAAACCTATGGCAGAGGAGAACAAAAAGGTGACCAAACCGTTGACAATGCTCTGAACAAAGTAGAGGAAGGAATCTCAGGTTTATTTAAGAAAAAAGAGAAAAAGAAAAAGAAAGAAGAAACAGAACAACAAGAAAACAGTGAACAAACATCTGATGAAAATCAGGATGTACAATCTCAAACTTCCTCTTCTAAAAAAGCAGTAAAATCCAATTCAAAATTTGATTTCGTAGCAGGTGAAAAGGAATTGTATTTCGACAATTTTAATCGATTAAGTATTGGTGATTTTCCGGCAGAATTCAACACCAATGCCAGTGGAGAAATAGTAAATGTAAATGGGCAATCAGGGAAATGGTTGTCGATGACCAAAAACGGAGCCTTTATTCCGGATAACATTAAAAATCTTCCTGAAAATTTTACTTTGGAGTTTGAAGTGGCAATCAATGGCGATCCTTCTAATAATTATTCGGGGTTTGGGCTAAACTTTACTACTCAAAAAGACGATTTAATGAAAGAAATGTTCTTTTCTCAAGGAACATCAATTGTTTATTTGCACCCGGGAGCTGGTGAGGCATCAATTTTTATCAATCCTAAAAATGGATCAGAGATGAGCAATAATGTAAAAATGCCTCAATGGAACGTTAGCACAAATGATAATATGGTAAAAATATCATTATGGCGTCAAAAAAGTCGTTTGCGAGTGTATGCAAATGAAGATAAATTACTCGATATTCCACGTTTTTTCTCAGAAACTACCAATTATGATTTTTCTTTTTTTAGAAGTTTCTTTTATGATTGCGAAATATACTTAACCAACATTCGCTTTGCAGTGGCCGGTGCCGATACGAGAAACAAACTCATCACAGAAGGTCGTTTTGTAACCAATGGAATTCTTTTTGACGTAAACAGCGACAACATTAAACCCGAAAGTGGAACTGTTTTAAAAGAAATGGCCACCACACTTCAGGAAAACCCAACCGTTCGCGTAAAAATCATTGGTCATACCGATAGTGATGGTGCCGATGCTGCCAATTTATCACTTTCTCAAAAAAGAGCTGCAGCTGTAAAAACCGCTTTATCTAGTTTTTATGGTATTGATGCAAATCGAATGGAAACAGATGGAAAAGGCGAAAGTCAGCCACTTAATAAAAATGTGACTTCGGCAGAAAAAGCACAAAACAGACGGGTAGAATTTATAAAACTATAATAATCCAATTAATTATCAATAAACTTTAAATTGTTAAAAAAATGAAAACAATTCAATTATCAATACTACTTTTAGTAGTTACAGTTTCAACTTCTTTTGCTCAATCTTTACCTCAAATGGTAAAATACGATTTCAAATTCGATTGGTTAGCGGCCCATACCATCAATCAAAATATTAATGTAGGAACAGAAAGTGTACACGGTATTGGCTGGTGTCGATTATTCGTAAAAAATAAAATTACCGGAAACGAAGACCAAATTCAACCCACCGGATTTTCATATTTGGGGAATTATGGTCGAGTTTTTGAAGTGCCTAGAAACGGTGGAATGAGAGTAAGTAACGGGGATGTAAAATCGTTGATGAACACCAAAGTTCGTTTTCAATTTGAACCTGCAAAATATGGTTATAAAACGATGAAAGAATTGGAGGATAATGCCTATTTCAAAGTCGTTTATGAAATAAAAGTGTATAAACCTATAAACGATGAAATTGTTGGAAAACAAGATGTTATAATTTTTCTTAAAGATGCCAAAATAAATCCGGTTTCATTAGCCCAAGCGAAGAATTCAGCCAATTCATCTACTCGTCCGGGTTACATTCGATTCAATAAAGCAAAATATAATCTAGGTATCTTTTATAGCATCGTAGCCGTAAATTAAATATTTATGAAACACCTTGTTTTCATTCTATTGATGAGTTATACAACACAAGCTCAACTCAAGTTTTGGAACACCAATCCTACTTCAAATATGCCCAAGTTTGAAGTGCTTTGGGGTGAAAAAACCACCATTTTTTCCAAAGTGGGTAGCGATGTAAAACCGTTGTATGCTTTTAATAAAACCGCTCAACAAACCTTTAATGGGGATGGAAGAACCAAATATCAAATGACGGTTTCTAGCACTGATAATGTGGCAAAACGCACGTTTGAAATTAGTTATACACATCATCGGCAAACCAATAATTATGTAGGATATATAAAAGCAACTTATGTTTATCATGATAAACGACCAACAAAAATTTTGGAAGAATATTTTGAAACAGTAAAAAATCCTTAAAATAATTGAAATGAAACGATTAGTTCTTCTATTATTTTCACAAATCATTTTTGCTCAGGTAGGAATAAACACAACAATACCCAATGCAACACTTGAAATAAAAATAGCTAATGAAGCAAATCCAAGTAACACCGATGGTATCATAATACCAAAAATAGATCAATTTCCATTAGTTAACCCAACGGCTAATCAACAAGGTATGATGGTGTATTTAAAAAATGATGTTGGCTCAAACTTGGCTGGTTTTTACTATTGGGATAATTTTTCAACCACCTGGAAATCAATTACTACAAAACCAGACGTCGATTTTTTAACGGTTGCTACAAATCAAACCCCAATGAACATTACCGATAATAAATATACTTTGGGAAATAATGGTTTTGGTATAAACACACCTCTTTTTCCTTTACATGTGAGAGGCAGAGCTGCATTGGGGCAAAATTCTGACACAGCTGGGCAACTTACCTTTTTCCCAAGTACAGGTGCTGCTTGGTGGCATCTTCAAAATGATAATAATGGTCGTTTTAGCATATCACACGGAGGAACTCCCGGTGCATTTAACATTATGACCTGGGATTTTAATGGACGTGTAGGTATAGGAACAACCGCACCATCAGATGCACTTCACATTTTGGGAAATATTAGGATGGTTGATGGTAATCAAGCCGCTGGAAAAGTACTAACAAGCGATGTAAACGGCAGAGCTACTTGGGAAAATCCAAATTTGGCGGGTGCTTGGTTAACATCCGGTAATGCCATAAATGCGTCTAATTTCATTGGTTCAGTAAATGATGTTAATCTCACTTTTAGACGAAATAATATTTTTGCAGGGTTTGTATCAAATATAACTGCTAAAAACACCTCTTTTGGTATCGCAACCAATCAGAATGGTCTCGAAAACACAGCTTTTGGGTATAATGCACTTGCCACAAATGTAGGAGAAAATAATGTTGCCATAGGAGACGATGCACTGTATAGCAATACAACAGGTAATCAAAATACAGCACTTGGCTCAGGAGCACTAAGATTAAACATAAGTGGCAGAAACAATACCGCTCTAGGATCATCATTAAACTCAAATACCTCTGGTAGTCAAAACATTGCTGTTGGTGACTTGAGTTTGTCGCAAAATACTGTTTGGGTCAATAATGTAGCTGTGGGATTTATGTCGCTTCAAAATTTAAGCGTTGGCGAACGTAACACCGCCATAGGAAATTTTTCTGCTCAAAATGCAACTTCGGGCGATCGCAATGTTTTTGTTGGGTATGCTAGTGGAAGATCAAGCATTGGGTCTGATAATGTATTGTTGGGTAACTCGGCAGGACAATTTCTAAATGGGTCAAACAGATTATATATAGAGAATACAAGTTCCAATTTACCACTTATCTATGGTGAGTTTGATAATGATTTACT
>JAFLBT010000053.1 GCA_017302935.1 Flavobacteriales bacterium
CGCAATTATATTATACTGATCTTGATTAGCATTCACTTTTTCAAGAATATCATTCAACTGTCCCGGGATAATTTTATTATTAGTATCAAAATGCTGAAAATGATTTGCCTTTAACAAATAATCAATTTCAGAAGTAGTTAAATTTAAATCTGAAACTTTTGCCATCAAAGAATGAATTTCATAATAAGTCATTCCCATGTGCAACAAAGAAGCTCCTAAACCACAAGAAATATAGAAAAATAAGAATTTTTTCCAACCCCAAAAATGTTCTAGTGCTGAACCAAACATGATTAAACCAAACATATTAAAGAAAATATGCATCAAATTAGGCATTTTGGCATGCATAAACATGTGTGTGATTGGTTGCCACCATCTAAAAGCTTCACTCAATGGATAGTGTAAAGCCAAATAATCGTAGGCAGCAGGTGCAATGGTATTAGATCCAATATAAAAAATTACATTGATAATTACCAATTGCTTAACGGTTTCAGTCATTCGCATCATATAGCAAATTTTTTATCTAAATCATCTACGCTAATGGTGATGAATGTGGGTTTATGAAATGGAGAAACATCTGGTTCTTTACAGGCAAATAAACTGTTGACAATGTTTTCCTGTTCTTTTTCGGTCAAATAGGTTCCTGTTCGAACCGCTAAACTTTTAGCCATTGATTTGGCAATACTGTCATTTAAACTAAAACTGTTTTCAGGAGTATCGCTTTGTAAATCATTCATCAGTTCTTCTAATACAATGGAAACTTCACTTTCCGTAATATGAACGGGAATGCCTGAAATGATTACTTTATCATTTTCTATCAAATCAAAAACAAATCCGGTAGTAACTAAAGATGGTTTCAATTCATTTAACAATTGAATCTCATGCACAGAAAAATACAATTCCAATGGAAAAAGCAACTGTTGACTTGATGCTTGTTGAACGGTCATATTTTTTAAATACTGTTCATATAAAATCCGTTGATGAGCCCGTTGTTGGTCAATCACCATCATTCCGGATTTAATGGAGCTTACAATATATTTTTTATGAATTTGGTACGTTCTGTTTTGAGATTCTTCTAAATCAACATCATTAAACAATGAACTGGAGACCGCCACTTGTTCAAACGAATGCTCATCAATCTCTTGCACATCATTTTTTAAACCCACATACAAACTTTCCCATGCCGGAGCATCTGCTCTTTTTTCTCTGTAGCTCGCACCAGAATATGATTTTGAAGGCTTATCATCAGCAAACGGATTAAAATTAGCATCTACCTGAATCAATGGAACGGAAGCCTCTTTCTCTTGATAATGATACGGTGTGTCTAAATTTGGATCCCGTTCAAAATCCAACACCGGAGCAACATTAAACTGACCTAAACTATGTTTTACGGTTGAACGCAAAATCGCATATAGCGAATGTTCATCATCAAATTTAATTTCTGTTTTTGTGGGATGAATATTGATATCTATAGTATTTGGCTGAACTTCCAAATAAATAAAATAACCCGGTTGCATACCGTCTTTTAACAAGCCTTCGTATGCAGCCATGACGGCATGATGCAAATAACCACTTTTAATGAATCGATCATTCACAAAAAAGAATTGTTCGGTTCTGCTTTTCTTAGAAAATTCAGGTTTTGCAATAAAACCTTGTACTTTCACAATTTCTGTTTCTTCAGAAATCGGCACCAATTTTTCATTTGTTTTACCGGCAAACAGGTTTACAATTCGCTGACGTAAATTGGAAGAAGGAAGATTAAATAATTCACTTCCATTATGAATAAAGGTAAAATGAATGGCAGGATGTGCCAAAGCTACCCGCTGAAATTCATCAATAATATGACGATGTTCAACCGTTTCTGATTTTAAAAAATTTCGACGAGCCGGAATATTAAAAAATAAATTTTTGACAGCAAAAGAGGTTCCTTTCGGTAAAACAGCAGGATCTTGCGAAATAAATTTACTCCCTTCAATGATGATATGTGTACCTAATTCATCATTTTCTTGCTTCGTTTTTAACTCAACATGAGCAATTGCAGCAATAGAAGCCAATGCTTCACCACGAAAACCTTTGGTATAGAGTGAAAACAAATCTTCAGCATGACGAATTTTGGAAGTAGCATGACGCTCAAAACACATTCTGGCGTCCGTCACATTCATTCCTAGACCGTTATCAATCACTTGAACGAGTGACCTTCCGGCATCTTTTACTATTAATTTGATGTTAGTTGATTTGGCATCTACAGCATTTTCCAATAATTCCTTCACCACCGAGGCAGGCCGCTGAACGACCTCACCGGCAGCAATTTGATTAGCTACATGATCGGGAAGTAAATGAATAACACTCGACATTATCGTTGTCTAAAGATGGATATATCGAAATCGATAACGATTAAAAACAATAATACTAACACTAAAACGATGGCAATTAACCTAAAATTAATTTCTCTATTCCCTCTATGACGGCTTTCATTACGTGCATCACTCCAATGAGAGCGATAATCGTTATAATTTACTGAATCTCTATTTTTATAAAAAACGGAGTCAAAATCATATAGATTACCTTGCTCCTTTCCTTCATAGTAGCGGGGAGTGTAATTAAAACTTTTGTTTTTAGGTAATTTAAATAACGATCGCTTTAACATGTTTTCAATATTAACATTCAAAGTTAAGCAATTCTAAAAAGACTAGAAAATTTAACCGTGTGAAAGTTTTGTTAGTTTTTATAAATAGGTTGTTCTTACACCTGACAGGTTTTAAAACCTGTCAGGTGTAAAAGCATTAATTAATGAGATTTACATGAAAAAAAAGCCAAAATCATTCGACATTGGCTAAGCGTTTTTTTTTAAAATAATTCTTCTATAAAGCCGTCATTTTTATTGCCGCAACTGCCGCTTCTACGCCTTTATTACCGTGCTTTCCTCCACTTCTATCAAGCGATTGCTGCATGTTATTATCCGTCAATACACAAAATATAACGGGCATTTTCCCTAAAATATTTAGGTCTTTGATTCCTTGTGTGACACCTTCACAAACAAAATCAAAATGTTTGGTTTCCCCTTGAATGACACTTCCAATAGCAATAATTCCGGCTAAATCCGGATGTTTGTCCATCATTTTTTTACAACCATAAATCAATTCAAAACTGCCGGGAACATTCCATCGAATGATATTATCAGGATGAACATCACAATCTAATAAAGTATCCAAAGCTCCTTTATAAAGTCCTTCTGTTATCGTTTCATTCCATTCAGAAACAACAATCCCAAACGAAAGTTGACTAACGTTTGGGAGTGTGCTTTTATCGTATTGTGATAAATTTTTATTTTCGGTTGCCATCTTTATTGAGCCATTCCGATTAATCCGTCAATATTTCTAGCTTCCGGTGTCGCTTCGTATTTTTCTTTAATTTCTGTAAAATATTTTAAAGCATCCGCTTTTTGACCTAAACTAAAAGCAGTTTGACCGGCTTTCAATAAAAAGCGAGGCGTAGTTAAATCATTTGGATTCATTTCTGCCGCTTTTTTATAATATTCTAACGCTTCTTTTAACTGATTTTTTTGAGCAAACGCATCACCAACAGCTCCTTTTGCCAAAGCACTTAAAATCATATCTTCAGAGGAAAATTTATCTAAGTAAGAAATAGCTTCAGTATTTTTTCCAGTATTTAAATAAGCCATTCCGGCATAATAATTCGCTAAATTTCCTGCATCTGTACCTGAATATTCAGCAGCTATTTTAACAAAACCATATTTTCCATCCGCACCATTCAACGCCACATTAAATAAACTATCTTGTCCGGTAGTAGCATCTAACGCTTTTTGAAAATTTTGTTGAGCTAAAAACATTTCATCTGCCGCTTCCAATTCTTTTGGTTCAACAATAAATTTTTGATATGCCAAATATCCAATCGTAACCAAAGCAATTGCACCAACAATTCCAAAAATATATTTTTGATTGCGAACAACCCACTCTTCTGCTCTTGACGCACTTTCGTCTAAGGTGTTAAAAACTTCAGCGGTTGTACTGTCTTTTGCATCGATATCAACTTCTACATCATTATCAATATCTTCAACTTCTTTAGGTTTAGGTGTTTTGAATCCTCTTTTGTTATAAGTTGCCATTTATTCTAAATTTAATGAGCGGCAAAAATAAAATTTTTATTCCTATTTAAAAGTAATTTTCGAGATATTTTTAAATTATTTAAAAGTCTTTCCATAATAGTGTAGTTATTACTTAAAATCCGATTATTTTTGCTGTTCAAAATTTAATCCGAAAAATTGTTCTTTTACCTTGTATTTAAAACGAATTTCTTTACTCAATTATAAAAACTTCTCCGAAATTGAATTCAATTTTGAGAGCAAAATCAATTGTTTTGTGGGGAAAAACGGCGTAGGAAAAACCAATGTTTTGGACGCAATTTACCATTTGGCAAACGGAAAAAGCTACTTTAATCCATTGGCCGTACAAAACATCAAACACGGAGAAGATTTTTTTGTAATTGAAGGCGATTTTGATAAAAACGATCGCACCGAACAAATTGTGTGTAGCTTAAAAAAAGGGTTCAAAAAAACCTTAAAACGCAATGGAAAAGTATATGAAAAATTTTCTGAACATTTAGGATTAATTCCTCTCGTAATTATTTCACCTTATGATACAGATTTAATCATAGAAGGTAGCGAAACCCGAAGAAAATTCATGGATTCCGTTATTTCGCAATTGAATCCAACCTATTTAAATCAATTGATTCACTACCAAAAAATTCTGCAACAACGAAATGCATTACTGAAGTATTTTGCTCTTAATCATACTTTTGATGGAGAAACACTTTCCATTTATAATGAACAATTGCATCAATTAGGGCATTCCATTTTTGAAACCCGAAAAGAATTTATTGATTTATTCTTACCCATTTTTAACAAGCATCATCAATCGATAACAAATTCAGTTGAAGAAGTTTCTTTGCGGTATGAAAGCCACCTTTTTGATAAGGATTTACATCAATTATTGGACGAATCCATTCAAAAAGACAAAATAGTTCAATACACCACAATGGGTATTCACAAAGATGATTTAGCGTTTGAAATCAAAGGATATCCCATCAAAAAATTTGGTTCACAAGGGCAACAAAAATCATTTTTAATCGCCTTAAAACTGGCTCAGTTTGATTTTTTAAAAAAACAAAGCGGGCAAAAACCTATTCTATTATTAGACGATATTTTTGACAAACTAGATGAAACCCGTGTCGCTAAAATTGTAGAAATGGTCAATCAAGATGAATTTGGTCAATTGTTTATTTCTGACACTCATGAAGAACGCACCGAGTTAATTGTCAAAAAAACAAAACAAAAATATTCGCTGTTTACGTTATCCTAAACTTTTCATCTTCCACTAAAAATTAATGTTGATTTCTACTCAAATTAAAATGGTTCTTTTACCTTTGTGTGCCTTCATTAAATTTATTAAATATGGCTTTAAAAGACGCATTTCAGTTTTTAGAAGAGTTGAAAAACAACAATAACAAAGAATGGTTTCATGAGCAAAAAAAGCAATATGAACTATTCAAAAAAGAATATCATGCACTAATTGCAGCTTTGTTGGAGGAAATGAAAAAAGGAGACCCGATGTTAAGTGATTTAGAAGTTAAAAATTGTACTTTCCGAATCAATCGCGACATTCGTTTTGCGAAAGATAAATCGCCTTATAAAACCAATTTAGGCATTTGGTTTTATACCCGAAAAAACCATAAAAATGCACCCGGATATTATGTTCATTACGAAAAGGGTAAAAGCTTCATTGCCGGTGGATTATATTGTCCGGAACCGGAAGAGGTAAAAAAAATAAGAAAAGAAATTGCTTTTTTTTATGAAGACTTAGACACCATTTTAAATGATGTAGCTTTCAAAAATACCTTTCATGCACTTGATCGCGAAGAACAAAATGTGTTGAAAAAAGCCCCAAAAGATGTTGAACCGAATCATCCGGCCATTGAGCATCTGAAATTAAAGAGTTACACTGCTACGTATTCAATCAAAGACTCAGACTTTTTTGATGCTGATTTTGCTAAAAAAATAGCGGATAAGTTACTCTTATTAAAACCTTTGAACGAATTTTTGAACCGAGCATTAGAAACCGTTGAATAACTGAATCATGCAAATATTAACCGATTTTTCATTAAAAAACTACAATACTTTTGGTATTGAAGCGAAAGCAAAAGAATTTGTTTCCGTGCAAAATCAAGGTGAATTAAAAGAAGTGTTAACGCAATTTCCATCCGCAAAAAAATTTATTTTGGGTGGTGGAAGTAACATGCTTTTAACGAAAGATATTGATGCTTTGATCATTCACATTGATTTAAAAGGCAAAAAAATCATTGATGAAAATGATGATTTTGTGTGGGTAGAAGCTCAAGCCGGGGAGAATTGGCATGAATTTGTACTTTGGACAATTGACCAGGATTTTGGTGGTTTAGAAAATCTTTCGCTCATTCCCGGAAATGTGGGTACCACTCCTATTCAAAATATTGGTGCCTATGGCGTTGAAATGAAAGATAGTTTTGTGCTATGCGAAGCCATGCATATCGAAACAACTGAAAACCTGATTTTTACCAAAGAAAAATGTCAGTTTGGCTATCGCGAAAGTATTTTTAAAAATGAAGTCAAAGATGAATTTATTATCTTATCTGTTGTTTTTAAACTTACCAAAAGAAATCACCAACTGAATACTTCTTACGGTGCGATTGATGCTGAATTAGCGAAAAACGGAGTTCTACAACCCACTATTAAAGATGTAAGTGATGCGGTTATTGCCATTCGAAAAAGTAAACTTCCCGACCCAAAAGAACTGGGAAATAGCGGAAGTTTCTTCAAAAATCCTGTTATTCTAAAAGCGGATTATGATAAAATTAAAGTGAAATTTCCCGAAATGCCTAGCTATACCGTTTCTGAAACGGAAGTAAAAGTGCCTGCAGGTTGGTTAATTGAACAAGCCGGATTCAAAGGAAAACGTTTTGGTGATGCCGGAATCCATCAATTTCAAGCCTTAGTTTTGGTTAATTATGGAAAGGCAACCGGAGCGGAAATTTATGCCCTTTCAAAAAACATTCAACAAACTGTTTTTGAGCAATTCGGTATTTCGATTGAGGCAGAAGTTAACATTATTTAACCCTTCTTTTTGAACTAAAATTTCTTTCTTTTTTTGTACCTTTGCCGTCAAAATTACGACAAATGAAATTGATACTTTTAACGATTGGTCTTCTTGCTTTGGCTTTTGCAGGAATAGCAATAAAAATATGGTTGAAAAAAGACGGTAAATTCTCAGGAACGTGTGCAAGTCAAAGTCCATTTTTAAATAAAGACGGTGAAAACTGCAGTTTTTGTGGTCGCACACCCGAGGAAATGAAAGATTGTTCAGAACCAAGTCATTCATAAGCGATAAAGATTTATGCTGCACTTATTATTTTATGCTCTAATTGGTATTGGAATCATTCAGCTTTTTTACTATTTGATAGCTTTTGGAAAATTCTCTTTTCTAAAATCTAATGATTCTACACCAAAAAGAATTCCGATTTCCGTGATTGTTTGTGCTAAAAATGAGGAGGAAAACGTTCAGAAATTTGTACCGCTTCTTTTAGAACAAAATTATCCTGAATTTGAAATTGTATTAATTGACGATTCCTCTTCTGATAACACACTAGAAATTTTTGAAGCATTTGAAAAACAATATTCCAATATTAAATTGGTAAAAGTTGAAAACAATGAAGCCTTTTGGGGAAATAAAAAATTTGCTTTAACGCTGGGTATCAAAGCCGCAAAATTTGAATATCTTTTGTTTACAGATGCTGATTGTTATCCTACCTCACCCAATTGGATTAAAGAAATGAGTGCACAATTTACACTCAAAAAAACCATTGTTTTAGGTTATGGAGCGTATGAAAAAATTCAAAATTCCTTTTTAAATAAGTTAATTCGCTTTGAAACCTTACTAACCGCTACCCAATATTTTGGTTGGGCTAAAATAGGGAAACCTTACATGGGAGTTGGTCGAAATTTAGCCTACAAAAGAGAAGAATTTTTCAAAGTAAACGGCTTTATTGACCACATGAAAATTCGCTCCGGTGACGATGATTTGTTTATCAATCAAGCGGCAAACGGAGCCAACACAACCATTTGCTTTTCTAAAGATAGCTTTACGTATTCGAAACCTAAAACAACCTTCAAAGAATGGTTTACCCAAAAAAGAAGACATGTTTCAACGGCCTCTTATTACAAAGGTTTTGACCGTTTTCAATTGGGATTGTTCTATTTTTCACAACTTTCTTTTTTGCTACTTGCTATTTTACTTTTGTCTTTTCAATATTTATGGATGATTGTTTTACCCATCGTATTGTTTCGCTATTTAATTGCTTGGTTAGTGATGGGCTATGCCGCTAATAAATTGAATGAAAAAGACGTTATCTATTGGTATCCATTCATGGAAATTGCTTTGTTAATGGTACAATTAAATGTTTTTCTGAGTAATATTTTCTCAAAACCCGTCCATTGGAAATAAATAAAACCATACAAAAAGCCATCAATGGCGACCAAGTAGCCTTTACTTCCCTGTTGGATATGTATTGGAATGAAGTCTATGGCTTTATGCTGAAAAGAACAGAAAATGAAACGGATGCAGAAGACATTACCATAGAAACATTTTCTAAAGCATTTGACAAACTAAACAGTTACAATCCTGAATTTCAATTTAATACTTGGTTAATTGCGATTGCCAAAAATGTACATATTGATGCTTTACGAAAAAAGAAAATTACACCATTTGTAGAAATTTCTGATGAAGAAAATCACCCGATGTATAATGTCGCGGATACTACACCAACGGTTGAAGACAAATTAATTACGGAACAAAATCTCTCCCGATTATTGAGTTATATCAAGGAATTGAAACCTCATTATCAGGAAGTTATTCAACTTCGCTATTTTCAGGAATTAAGTTACCAGGAAATTGCTGAACAATTGAATGAACCTCTCAGCAATGTAAAAGTGAAGCTACTTCGAGCAAAAAAATTACTCGCTGAAATCATTCAACAACGATAATACTATTTTGTTATTTTTGTTTTTCTCAACAAACAAAATATGACAACTTTTACGCGAGCTGAAAAACTAAAACATCTTTTAAGTCTTCCTGTTATTGTGGCTGCTTTAGGCTATTTTGTGGACATTTATGATTTATTGCTTTTCGGAATAGTGCGAGTGCCAAGTCTTATTGAATTAGGAATGAATGTTGACCAAGACGGAACAACAATTCTAAATTTTCAAATGACCGGTTTGCTGGTCGGTGGCATTCTTTGGGGAGTCCTTGGCGACAAAAAAGGACGTCTTTCTGTTTTATTTGGTTCCATTTTGGTGTATTCATTGGCCAATATTGCGTGTGGATTTTTACCTCAATTTCCAATGGAAGACAAAGTCATGCTGTATGCTGTTTTACGCTTTATTGCCGGAGTGGGTTTAGCGGGTGAATTAGGAGCCGGCATCACTTTAGTAGCAGAAAGTTTACCAAAAGAATTACGTGCAATTGGCACTTCCATTGTAGCGGGATTTGGATTATTAGGAGCGGTTGTAGCCCAATTAACGGTTGAACTGGCCGGAAGTTGGACCATTGCCTATTTTATTGGTGGTGCCATGGGTTTAGCTCTTTTACTTCTACGAATTGGTGTAGTGGAAAGTGGTATTTATAAAGACATTCAACATCGTCATCAGGTTTCAAAAGGTAATTTTATCTCTTTTTTTACTAACAAAGATAGATTTATAAAATACCTACGATGCATTGCGATTGGTTTACCCACTTGGTTTTGCATTGGAATTTTAGCCGTCATGGCCAATCAATTTGCCGGTGTAATGGGAATTGAATCCATTCAACCCGGAAAAGCGATCATGTGGGCCTATATCGGAATTTCTGCCGGAGATTTTGCCAGTGGTTTTATTTCTCATGCATTGCATTCACGAAAAAAGGCCATATTCTACATGATGCTTTTCACCATTATTGGTGTTTTACTCCTTTTGTTTAGTGGTCAAAAATCCGAAAACATGTATTATTTCTATTGCTGCTGGCTCGGATTAGGAACCGGGTATTGGGCCATGTTTGTAACTGTTGCAGCAGAACAATTTGGTACAAATATTCGAAGCACAGCCACAACCACTGTCCCCAATATGGTGAGAGGTTTATTACCGGTAATGCTCATCGGATTTGATTTTTTCAAAGTAGATTATGGTGTAATTTGGTCCGCAGCTATTGTTGGAGCAGTTGTTTTTGGACTGGGAATTTATGCTACATTAACTATAGCAGAAACGCACAATTCCGATTTAGATTTTATTGATTAAGTTCGCTTAATTCAACAAATAATAAAGAAATCCTAATTTTTGAGTTCTTGAGTTTACATTTCGTTTTTTGTTATCTTTGTACTTCAATAAAAAGGATATGAATACTGTTTTAGACCATGTTCAACCACCGGTTGGAAAACCGAAATGGCTGAGAGTAAAATTGCCAACCGGACAAAAATATACCGAGCTAAGAGGATTGGTTGATAAATATAAATTGAACACCATTTGCACCTCAGGAAGTTGCCCAAACATGGGAGAATGTTGGGGCGAAGGCACGGCAACCTTTATGATTCTCGGAAACATTTGTACGCGTTCGTGTGGATTTTGTGGAGTAAAAACCGGTCGTCCGGAAACGGTAGATTGGGATGAACCGGAAAAAGTGGCTCGTTCCATCAAAATCATGAATATCAAACATGCGGTAGTAACTAGTGTGGACCGCGACGATTTAAAAGATATGGGTTCCATTATTTGGTATGAAACGATTTTGTCCATCCGAAGAATGAATCCGCAAACCACCTTAGAAACTTTAATTCCTGATTTTCAAGGAGTGGAAAGAAATATCGATCGAATCATTGAGGCCAATCCGGAAGTAGTTTCACATAACATGGAAACAGTACGTCGCTTAACTCGCGAAGTGCGTATTCAAGCAAAATATGACCGAAGCTTAGAAGTTTTACGCTACTTAAAAGAAAAAGGAATCCGTAGAACCAAATCCGGAATCATGTTAGGCTTAGGCGAAACAGAAGAAGAAGTCATTGAAACCATGAAAGACCTTCGCTCTGTAAACGTAGATATTGTGACGATTGGACAATACCTTCAACCGAGCAAAAAACATTTACCGGTAAAAGAATTCATCACTCCGGAACAATTCAAAAAATACGAAGAAATCGGAAAAGAATTAGGTTTCCGCCATGTGGAAAGTGGTGCGTTGGTAAGATCTTCTTATCATGCTCAGAAACATATTTTGTGAATTTATTCCAATTGTAAAAATTCGTTTTTAGGGTATTTTACTTGGTATTTGAATTGTACTTTCTTTTCTGTTTTAGAGGGTATAGTTAGATTCCATGTAACAATATTTGTTTTTTTATCCATTTCACCTTCACTATAATATTGGTCTTCAATTGTTATTTCTTTATTGTTGCTAATTGGCAATTGGTCTAATACAGTTAAATTTATTGCGTAAGGCTTGTTGTTTTTAACAACAATATCATAGGCACGACTTTCTTTTTTAAAGTTGCTTAAAAATTGTTTAGAACTAAATTCTTTTAATTTTTTACGCTGAATAAAAATTCCTTTATCTTTTCCTAAAGAGATATCTAATGTATCTGATGCTGATTGTAAATCTAAAAGTGATTTACCTAAATAAGCCCCTTCAAAAAATAAATTCAACTCACCATCAAATAAATTTAACTCTTGCCAATTGGTAACTTTAGCTGTTAAATAAACACTTTCATCTAATTTTGGCACAGCAAAATATTGAAATTGAGCAGGTAACTCAAATCGTTTGATTTCGGCGGTATACTTTTTATTATCACTTAAAATTGTGTAAGGCTCATTTATTTCATAGGTAATGGTAGTAGGTTGATAATTAACTGCGGTTTGTAATGCAATACTTTCTTCCTCATATTGAACCTGCTTCTTTTTTGAACTATTGTAACCACTCACAACCACTACTTCTTCTAATCGAGTATCACTATCCAAACTAACATTAATTACTTTGGAATTTGCATTTACTAATTGAGACTTCATCCCAACAAAAGAAAATTCTAAAACACTATTTTGATTGGGTACTTTTATACTGTATTTGCCATCAAAATCTGTTGATGTCCCGATTGATGTTCCTTTAACTATTACATTTGCTCCAGGCAACGGAATACCACCCTCTGAAACAACACCAGAAATAGTATTGCCAATTAATTGACCATAAGCTTGTACTGAACCGGAAGGTTTAATTCGTTGATTTAAATTCAAATACCATGGTTGTAAAGTTGGTGCTACTCCACTTTCAGTTGGATTTCCATTAGAAATGGTCAAAGAAACATCATTCCAATCTTCACCTGAACTTTGAAAAATATTAGCTTTAAATAACAACTCAATCGGATTTTTAATGTCTTCTACCCTCAAATCATAATTAGAATACCAACCTGCTTGCATGACATAATAGGTAATTTCGAAAGAGGCATTTGCAATTTCTCCTTTTGAAGATACCGTTACCACAATCTCACTTGTTGCAGTTTCATTTGACTCATTTAATGACTTTAATTGTTTGTCTAATTTGGTTATTGTACTGTCTATAGAAGACATTTTCGCTTCTACATCAGATTTTTGCTTCAATAAATCTATCAATCGTTGGCGTTGAAAATCAACAGCCTCTCTCAAATCTGTCATTTTCAGTCCTGAATTTGTTCCACCAATTACCTGATTTTTTGCTAAAATTGATTCCTCATTCTTTAATATGGTCAATACATTATTTTCAAACGTTCTTTTCTTATTTAGTTGCAATTTGGCAGATTGTAATTTTTCAATTTCCTCTCTGTTTTTTTGAATTGTTAAATGATTATTTTGGTGCACAACAGATTGAATGGTAAAAGCTCCTTTGCCTTTTACTTGTAAACTTTCTTTGTCAATTTTAGGAGAAATACCTGAAAAAACTAATTCTGTCTTACCACCTGAAAATGTTGCTTTTGCAGTTCTTACAACTTGAGCTCCCTCAGTAAAAACAATTACTTTTTCAATTTTTGAGGATATGGTTTTACTTTTAGTTTGTCCAAAAAGTGATAAATTTGACACTAATAAAACCAAAAACAGAGATAAATAAATTTTCATATATAAATCATTTAATACAAATATAAGTACATTATGGTTTGATTTCTTTTTAAAATCAAAGAAATCGCAATTAAATCTGTACTTTTACTAGTGAATATAATTTTTATGCAAAAAACAAAAATCGCCATCAACGGTTTCGGTCGTATCGGAAGAAATCTTTTCCGTTTATTGTTAAACCATCCTACCATTGAAGTGGTGGCCATCAATGATTTAGCAGATGTAAAAACCATGGCTCATTTGCTTAAATACGATAGCATTCATGGCATTTTAAAGGAAGACGTTAACTTTGATGAAAAAAACCTGATTGTTGACGGAAAAAAAATTTCATACTATTCAGAAAAAAATATAGAAAACTTAAACTGGAGCGGAATTGATTTTGTTATCGAATCCACCGGAAAGTTTAAAACGTATCAAGCAGCTCAAGCTCATCTGAATGCCGGTGCAAAAAAAGTCATTTTATCAGCACCACCGGAAGATGATAATATTAAAACAGTTGTTTTAGGAGTAAATGAATCTATTCTTGACGGCACGGAAACGATTATTTCCAATGCCAGTTGCACTACCAACAACGCCGCTCCAATGATAAAAATCATTGATGAACTTTGCGGAATTGAACAAGCATATATTACTACGGTTCACTCCTACACTACCGATCAAAGTTTGCACGATCAACCTCATCAAGATTTAAGAAGAGCTCGTGGTGCGGCACAATCTATCGTTCCAACTACCACCGGTGCAGCAAAAGCTTTGACAAAAATTTTTCCAAAACTGGAAGGAAAACTAGGTGGAAGTGGAATACGTGTGCCTGTGCCAAATGGTTCATTAACTGACATCACATGCTATGTCTCAAAAGTGGTAACCATTGATGAAATTAATGCTGCTTTTTTGAAGGCTTCTCAAAATGAACTCAAATCAATTTTAGCTTACACCGAAGCCCCGATTGTTTCTGTTGATATTATCGGTAATTCACATTCTTGTCTCTTTGATGCTCAATTAACATCAACAATTGATAAAATGGTAAAGGTTGTGGGGTGGTATGACAATGAAATTGGTTATTCATCGAGAATTATAGACTTAATTACATATATTTCAAATAAATAATTATTTTTATACGCTAAATAAAAGCACGCCTTTTAGTATGAAATATTATTTTTTAACGATATTTTTCTGTACAATCTCTCTTTTTGCACAAAAGAAAAAAGAAAAAGAGGAAATTGACAGTACTACTTATTACATTGAAATTGCCAATTTTCACAAAAAGAACAACAACTTTGGTAGTTCAATGGATTACATTCAAAAAGCCATTAAAGCAGCTGAAAAAGACAAAGATTATTTGGCTCAAGCCAATGCTTTTTCTTTTTTAGGAAATGTTTATTTTGAGTTGAAAAAAGTTAATGATGCGATTTTAATTTTCAATAAAAGTATTCCGCTTTATGCGAAACAAAAACCTACTGCAAATCAGGCCTATACTCTGTATAATTTAGGATTATGTTATTCTGAAAAAAAAGAATATTCAACAGCAGAAAACTATTTTAATGAGGCAGAGAAAATCTATGAACTCATCAATGTTCCGGAAGGAAAAGAATTAATTAATCTTCAAAAAGGAATCCTTCATCAAATCAAAGGTGATGATGACAAAGCGTTAACTATTTTTAGTACCTTAATTTCAAAACCGGATGATGAAGACCAATCAAAAATTAAGTCAAAAGCGTACCATTATATTGGTCAAATTGAAGCGAAAAGAAATCGCAATAATTTAGCCATCAATTATTACAACAAAGCATTAGAACTCAGTTCTAAATATAAAGATTTACAATTGTCTGCTGATATTTCGGTGTCATTAAGCAACATCTTTGAAGAAATGATTGATATAAAACAATCGCATAAATACTTAAAACAGCATTTAGCTTTAAGGGATAGCATAAGAGTCCTAAATAGTAAAAGAGTAGGAACTGAAGACTTCTTAAGTTTCAAAGAAGCCGAACGATTAAAAGCGGTTGAGCAAATGAATCGTGAAAACAAAGAACAACAAAGAGCTAATAAGTTCTCCAAGCTCATCAGTATTTTGAGTATTGCTTTGATTTCAATTTTGTCCTTATTGAGTTTGTCATTATATAAAAACAATATCATCAGAAGTCAAAGTAATAAGTTACTTCAGGATAAAAATCAAGAGTTAATTCAAGCAAAGGAAAAAGCTGAAAAAGCCTCTAAAGCAAGGGCAGAATTTCTATCAACCGTGAGTCATGAATTAAGAACGCCATTAAATGCCATCAACGGTATTACACATCTTTTGTTGGAAGAAAATCCTAAAAAATCACAAATGCAGTATTTGACTTCACTGAAATTTTCCGGTGATTATTTGCTAACATTCATTAATGATATTTTGGAAATTAACCGAGTAGAAAGTGAGAACATTGAAATTGAAAAAATCAATGTAAACATCAAACAATTACTAAGTGACCTACATAATTCATTTAAAGATTTAGCGTCTAAAAATAACAATGATTTTGTGTTGGAAATGGATGAAAATATACCGGAAAATTTGATTGGCGATCCAACAAAATTATCACAGATTTTCATCAACCTCATCAATAACGCTTTAAAATTTACACAAAACGGAAAAGTATACGTTAAAGCATCCGTTATTGAAACTAAAGACGAAGAATGTGCCATACATTTTGACATTGCCGATACCGGAATTGGAATTTCTCCTGAAAAACAAGCCACTATTTTTGAAAGTTTCTCACAAGGCTCTGTAGAAATAAATCGAAAATACGGAGGAACCGGTTTAGGTTTAGCTATTGTAAAACGATTAGTTGAACTTTTGGGCGGTCAAATCAAATTAACCAGTTCAGAAGGAATTGGTTCTACTTTTTCGTTTGATGTAAACTTTATTGTTGGCGAACAACAATTTGTAGAAGTCAAAAAACACTATGACGAAAGTGTTTTTGAAAACAAAAAAATACTAATTGTTGAAGACAATAAAATCAACCAGATGATTACCAAAAAAATGGTTGAAAACAAATCCATTCAATGTGAAATCATAGATAATGGTGAAGATGCCATTGAATTGATACGCAACCAACATTTTGATTTAGTGCTCATGGATGTACATCTACCGGGCATCAACGGAACGGAAGCAACGCAAAAAATTAGGGAATTCAATAAAACATTACCAATTATTGCCCTTACGGCCATTTCTTTAAATGAAAACCGCGAAATGCTTTTGTCTTTCGGAATGAACGATGTGGTTACGAAACCTTTTAATCCGGATAATTTTTATCGATCGATAGCTCAATTGTTGAGTTAAAAATTCAATTCTCTTTCTAGGATGTACTTATCAGCACGTTTAGTCCCGAAGTTAAGGGAGAAAACCCCGCAGGACTAAAAGCTAATTTTTCTTTGTTATTTTACGGTGATTTATCAAGCCACGAAAAAACTTTAGAAAAATAGATTGAAGGCTAATTCCAATAGCAATCGGAATGCAACGGTTAATCGGAATAGCTTCCTAATCCTTAAGAATAAACTCTCTAATTAATTTTCTAACTACCGGTTCGGCTTTTTTGGCAGCTTGCAAAACTTCATCGTGGTTGACTTCATCAATATTATCTTCGTCTCCCATGTCGGTTATAACCGAAATTCCTAAACAATCTAAATTCATGTGGCGGGCTACAATCACCTCGGGCACAGTGGACATTCCTACGCAATCAGCCCCCAAAATTTTGACCATTTTATACTCGGCTAAGGTTTCAAAAGTTGGGCCTTGAAGACCTAAATAAATGCCTTCTTTTAAATCAATGTTGTGTTGCAAAGCAATGGCCTTCGCTTTTTGTTGTAAGCTGCGGGAATACGGTTCGCTCATGTTTACGAAGCGTGGACCAAAACGCTCATCGTTTGCACCACGTAACGGATGATCGGGAAACAAATTGATATGGTCTTTTATCAAAACGACATCGCCCACTTTGTAATTTGGATTCACACCGCCGGAAGCATTGGAAACAATCAAATTTTGTATGCCTAAATAATGTAAAACCCTTACCGGAAATGTAACGGTTTGCATATCATATCCTTCATAATAATGAAATCTTCCTTGCATGGCCACCACTTGTTTGTTCCCAATTGTTCCAAAAACCAAGGCACCTTTGTGTCCTTGCACAGTAGAAACCGGAAAGTTGGGAATATCAGCATACGGAATAGTAAATTCGATGGTGATATCGTCTGTAAATGTACCCAAACCGGAACCTAAAATGATGCCGTATTCAGGTGAATAATTGGTTTTATTTTTAAGAAATTGAACGGTTTCCTGTACTTTGTTCCACATAATTGAAAATTTGTTTATTGAAATGTTCAGCTTTAGAAAGAAAAACACTTTGAATGGGCAAATAAAATAATTGTGCCTGATTTACTTTTCCTCTTAGCCGAACGAAATCTTTTTCGGTAGTAATAATGGGTTTATTTTTTGACTTTTTTTGAATAGTTTGGATATCACTTTCGGTAAAATCGTGGTGGTCAGGAAATTCC
>JAFLBT010000054.1 GCA_017302935.1 Flavobacteriales bacterium
TCTTTACGCCAAACGGTGATGGAATAAACGATACATGGAATATATTTAGCTTAGGAGAGACACAACCTAACGCAAAAATTTATATATTTGACCGCTATGGAAAATTCATCAAGCAAATCAGTCCGGCTGGAAACGGATGGAACGGAACCTACAACGGCGAACAGCTTCCATCAACCGATTACTGGTTTAGTGTAGAATATCAAGAAAACGGACAAAATAAAGTATTTAAAGCACATTTCTCGTTAAAAAAATAAGCCCATGAATCTCAATTTAAACATTAAAAGAAGCTATTTATTTTTAGTAATTTTTTTATCACAATTTAGTTATTCTCAAGAAGGAATTGCAGTTTACTCCGATTATTTAACGGACAATTATTATTTAATTCACCCCTCAATGGCGGGAGCTGCAAATTGTGGAAAAGTAAGATTAACAACAAGAGCACAATGGTTTGGACAAGATGATGCACCCGCTTTAAGCACGTTAAGCTTTAATTCAAGTGTTGGTGAACGATCAGGTTTAGGAGCAATATTATTTTCGGATAAGAATGGTTATCATTCTCAAAAAGGGATGAAGTTAACTTATGCTCACCATATTATGTTCTCACGAAATGAATTAGATTTGAATCAATTGTCATTTGGTATCAGTGGAGCATTAATTCAAAGCCAATTGGATGAAACTGATTTTTTAAATAATCAACCATTTGACCCAAATATTGGTGGTATAACACAAAAAGATTCATATTTCAATTTAGATATTGGTGCATCGTACAACTATCTAGAATTTTACGCTCACTTTACGGTAAAAAATGTAATGAATAATTTCAGAAGAGAATTATATTCTGAATTTGAGTCTGACAATATTAGAAAATATTTGTTATCTGCAGGATATGTTTTTGGCGATGCAGACCGATTACAATGGGAACCTTCTGTGTTATTCCAAATGGTGGAGGCAACCAAAGAGAAATCTTTTGATTTGAACTTAAAAGTGTATAAAAATTTAGATTTTGGTAAACTTTGGGGTGGACTTTCTTATAGAAGAAGTTTAGATGGTGCTGAGTTTTTAACTGGTGGTAACAGAGGTGATCAAAAATTACAGTACATTACGCCAATTTTAGGATTAAATTACGATAGATATATGTTCGCTTATACCTATTCTTATTTAGCTGGAAATGTAAAATTTGATAATGCTGGTTTTCATCAAATTACCTTAGGAATAAATCTATTCTGTAAACGAGAAAAATTTGAATGTAATTGTCCTGCAATTAATTAATAATATTATCAAAATCCCGTTAATGCGGGATTTTTTATTGAATTATGATACTATCAGTAAGAGGTAAATCACCTGAAATTCCGGAAGATTGTTTTGTTGCACCCAATGCAACAATTGTAGGTGAAGTTAAAATGGGTAATGCTTGTAGCGTTTGGTTTAATGCTGTGGTAAGAGGTGATGTACATTCAATTGAAATGGGTAATAAAGTAAATGTACAAGATGGAGCAATTATACATTGTACCTATCAAAAGCATCCCACTAAAATAGGAAATAATGTTTCCATTGGTCATAATGCAATTGTTCATGGATGTACAATTCATGACAATGTTTTAATCGGAATGGGAGCAATTGTTATGGATAACTGTGTAGTGGAGAGTAATTCAATTATTGCTGCCGGAGCAGTTGTTACCCAAAATACTAGAGTAGAATCCGGTTCAATTTATGCAGGAGTTCCTGCAAAAAAAGTTAAAGAAATTAATCAATCTGATTTTGCAGGTGAGATTGACAGAATTTCAACTAACTATGTTATGTATTCAAGTTGGTTTAAAGAAGAGATTCGTTAGAAATCTTTAACAGAAACCACATATTTATTTTCCAGTATAGCATTTAAAACATCAGGATTGCTATTGGTATAAAATAGTTGTTTACTTTCTACCTGATTTGCCATCCCAACCTTTTCAATCAAAATGTTTTTTGTTTGACGTGCAACTGCTTCTCCGGAATCTATTATTTTAATTTTAGAAGGTATTATTTTTTTTATTTCTTGAATCAAATAAGGATAATGACTACAACCTAAAACCAAATAATCTATATTTTGATTGATCATCGGTTCAAGGTATTTTTTTAAAAGCGTCCTCATTTCTTTTGTTTCAATTTTACCTTCTTCAATTAATTGTACTAGCCCATGACCAACTTGTTCAATTATTTTTGTATTTGGATAGTTGAGAACAGATTGATTAAAGAGTTCGCTTGACAAGGTTCCTTTTGTAGCTAAAACGCCAATTGTGTGCGTTTCAGAATGAATTGCGGCGGGTTTAATAGCCGGTTCAATTCCAATAAAAGGAACATTATATTTTGCTCGAAGTTCTTTTATTGCATTAGTTGTGGCGGTATTGCATGCTACTACTATAACTTTAGCATTCATTTTCAGCAAAAGCTCAGTATTTTTACAACTAAGTGCTATGATTTCTTCTTTGGATTTTAATCCGTAAGGTGCATTTTTGCTATCTGCTAAATAGATTGTGTTTTCATGTGGTAATAATTGATGGATTTCTTTCCAAATAGAAGTTCCACCGATTCCGGAATCAAACAGCCCAATAGGATTATTATTACTCATGATTCAAAAGTAAAAAAAAACTGCTCATCTTTTATAGATGAGCAGTTAAATTACTTTTAAAGGGGTCAGATTAGAATCCTAAATCTTTCTTAACATCAGACGTAATATCTATCCCATCAGCATAAATAGCTGAATTCACATCGATAACATAGTTAAAACCTTTAGCTTTTCCAACTTTTGCAATAGAAGCTTTAATTTTATCCATTAAAGGTTTAGCTAAGTCACTTTCTTTTTGTTGCAATTCTTTTTGAGCAGTTTCTCTATAATCACGAATTCTTTTTTCCATTTCTTGCACTTCTTTAGCTCTTTCTTCATTTACTTTATCACCAACCGTTGCAGCTTCTTCATCATACTTTTTCAATTTCGCATAATACTCATCAGCCATTGCTTTAAATTCAGCATCATATTGTTTGCTCAATTTTTCAAGTTGTTTTTGAGCTTCAATCATTGCAGGCATTTTGGTTATCAAATCATTAGTGTCTACATGTGCCATTTTCGTTTGTGCAGTAATAGATTGAGTTGTTCCAAATACTATAAGGGTAGCAATTAATAAAGTTTTAAATTGTTTCATCATTTCTAATTATTATTTATTATTTAATCTTTGTTTTCGTTTTGTTTTTCTTCTTTGGCTTTTTTTGCCGCTTCTCTTTCTTCTAAAATCTTTTGTTTACGTTCTTCAATTTGTTTTTTTCGTTCGTCTAATTTTTCTTTTCTTTCTTGTTCTAGTTTTGCTCTTGCTTCTTGTACTTTTAATTTTGGGTCAGCTTCTTTGTTTTCAGAAGTGTTGTTTTCTTCGGTTTTATCCTCTTCATTTTTAGTCTTAGCAGAAACTGTGCCACTTTTTTTTGCTTCTCTTTCTTCTTTTAGTTGATTGCGTCTATCTTCAAAATCTTTTTTCTTTTTTTCAACCAATGCTTTTCGAGCTTCTGTAACACTATCTCTTTTTGCTTTGCGTTCTTCAAGAATTTTTTTTCTTTCTTCTAACGCAGGATTGTTATCATCTTTATAATCTTGAATGCGTTCTTGTTCCTCAAGTTTTTTTAGCTCTTTTTTGCTCATTTGTTCTCTTTTAGCAGCTCTTGTCAAAGAACGAATAACTTGGTCACTTATATCATGTCTTTTTGCCGCAAAAAGAATGGTTAAATCAGAAGATTTATCTAAAATAAAATCATATTTTTTTGCTTCTGCTATATCTTGAACGGCTGTAAAAACTTGATCTTGAATTGGTTTTACCAATACCGCTTTTTGAACAACTAAATCACCATTAGGACCAAATCGTTTGATTTGATAATCTGAAAGTTCTTTTTCTAAAAAAGCAATTTCCTCTTCTTTTTCCTCTAATAGTTCTTTTGTTAAAAGTACTTTTTCATTTTTTAAAGATTCTTTTAATTTGTTTATTTCGTTTTTCTTTTCTTCAATATCTGATTTCCACTTTAAAGCTTTTAATTCCAATTGATTTTTTGCTTCAGTATAATCCGGTACATTCTGAAGAATGTATTCCATGTCAATATAGCCAAACCTAACTCCTTTGGATTGTGATAGTCCAATAATAGGGAGTGAAAGAAGTAGTAAAAAAATTAATTTCTTCATATTAATTAAATTATGTTGTAAATATAACAGAAATTAACAATTAAAATTGTTGTCCGATGATAAAATGTGTTTCCCATCCATTTTTTTGTGTCTGACCAGGTAAAGCGTCAAATCCATGTCCGAAGTCAATTCCCAATAGTCCAAAGGCCGGCATAAATACACGTAAACCAAATCCGGCAGATCTTTGTAATACAAAAGGATTATATTTTTTCATATCATCAAAAGCTGCTCCGGCATCAACAAAGGCTAAGACAAAAATAGAAGCTTGTTGTTTTAATGTGATTGGATAACGTAGCTCCATCGAAAATTTATTGTAAATAGAGCCACCATCAATACTTGAAAGAGAATTGTTTGGATAACCTCTTAATTGAATAATTTCCCTTCCATCCATGGCAAAGTTTGCCAACCCATCTCCACCAAGAAAGAATCGTTCAAAGGGAATAATACCTCTCTCATCGTTAAAAGCACCCAAATATCCTAATTCAGCTAATGTTCTCAATACAAGTGCACGTTGATTACTACCCGCAATTTTTGTGTACCAATCACCTTTTAATTTAATCTTATAAAATTCTAACCAATAAAACTTTTTTTGATCAATTTTACCTTCATCAGCTGCAGCAAGCGTATAATCGTTATTTTCAATACTTCGATAAATATTGCCATTTGAAGTTGAACTTTCTAATTGTAAAAAATCACCATTTTGAATTTCTGAAAAACCATCAGGACCAATTGTTGAAGAAAGTGTCTGAGTTCCATCATATCTTAGTTTATATTCTTCCTGAGTTCTTAGTTTATTATAGTCTATTTTTTTAAACAATGAATAAGGTGGAGAAAATTTTGCACTTATTGAAAACTCAGATCCATAAACCGGATATATTGGATTTACTCCTTTGTTGTTTCTAGATAATCCAATGGTGTAAGATAAGTTTCTTGAAGTCCCATTTCCAAAAGTAAATAAACCAGTGTTATAATTATTCAAATCATAATATTGAAATGAAATGGCTTGCGATAATACAAAAAAGTCATCTGGAACGGTTAATCGTTTTGCTAATCCTAAAGATAAAGATGTGATGTTGAAACTTCTACTTCTATCTACATCACGTGTTCTAAAATTACTCAAATATTGTTTACTATGCGATATGGAGGTAGAAAATTGAACAGGTTTTCTACCACCTAACCAAGGTTCAGAAAAGGTTAAACTATACGTTTGAAAAAATGAACTTCCTTGTAAACGGAGTGACATACGTTGGCCATCACCCATCGGTAAAGGTTTGTAGGCATCTTTTTTGAAAATATTTCTAACGGAGAAATTGTTAAATGAAAGCCCCAAAGTTCCAATAAATCCTCCACCTCCATAACCGCCTTGAAGTTCAATTTGGCTTGACCCTTTTTCAACTAAGTTGTATTCGATGTCAAGTGTTCCTGCTGCTGGATCAACATTTTTAAATTGTGGGTCAATAGCTTCAGGATCAAAAAACCCTAATTGTCCAATTTCACGAATAGTTCTGATTAAAGCGTCTTTGCTGTATTTTTGACCTGGTTTAGTTCGCAATTCGCGATAAATAACATGGTCATTAGTCTTGTCGTTTCCAACAACTGAAATTTTATTAAAATAAGCTAAAGGACCTTCTACTATTCTGATTTCGAAATCAATGGTGTCATTTGCTGTTTTTACCTCTACAGGATTGATATTTGAAAATAAATAACCATTGTTTTGATACAAATTTGTAATATCATCTGCATCAGGGTTTTTCTTGTTTGAAATTCTTTCTTGTAAAAGTACTCCATTGTACACATCTCCTTTTTTAATACCTAAAACAGACGTAAGTCCATGATCTGTATAGATAGTGTTTCCTAAGAATTTAATATCACCAAAATAATATTTTCTACCTTCTTCAATTTTTATTTTAATATCAAGTTTGTCTTTTCCTTTATTATAAGCAACGCTATCATAAATAATTCTAGCATCACGATATCCTTTTTCTTTGTATTTGTCAAGTATGCTTACTAAGTCTTCTTTGTATTTGTCTTTTACGTATTTTGATCTTTTCCAAAAGCGACCGGGAAATGCAATTTTTGTATTACTCATTGCCTTTCTGATTTTCCCATCTGTGAACATTTGGTTTCCTTCAATTTCAATAGTCGAAACTTTAATTTTGTTTCCTTTGTCAACATTAATAACCATTTTAACTTCATTTCCCGAAGTTGTGTCGGCAATTACATTAATAGCCGTTTTTACACTATAAAAACCGTCTTTCTTATATTTGTTTTCAATGAAATTTTTGGTAGTAGTGATTAAATTTTCGTTTACAACCTTTCCTTTGGTAAGATTTACCTCTTTTAATAATTCTTCTGCTTTCTTTTTCTTTAAGCCGTTAATTTTTGCTTCGTTTAGTTTTGGAAGTTCAACTAAACTCAATTCAAGGTAAATCGTATCTCCTTTGATTTCATTAATGTAAAAATCAATGTCACTAAATAAACCAAGTTTACCAATCTTTTTGATAGCAGTACTGATTTCTTCACCGGGAACAATTATCTTTTGACCTTTTTCTAATCCGGCAAACGTAATTACGGTTTGTTGATTAAAACTGATTTTTCCGGTTACTTCAACATCTCCTAATATATATTGAGAACCTCTTTGAAAAGGTGTTTCTTGAGCAGTTGAGTTAAATGAATGTAACCCAAAAACCAAAGTTAAGATGTATAAATAATTTTTTAACAATATTGTTTTATTTAATTTGTTCACTTGTTTTTCCAAAACGTCTTTCTCTTTTTTGATAACTAATAATAGCCTCATGTAAATGTTCTTCTCTAAAATCCGGCCACAAAACTTCTGTAAAATATAATTCAGCATAGGCAATTTGCCAGAGCAAAAAATTACTGATTCTGTGTTCGCCACTGGTTCTGATTAATAAATCAACATCTGGCATGTTCTGCGTGTAAAGATGTTGATTAATAATTGATTCGTCAATAGCTGTTGTTGAAATTATATTATTTTTAACTTTATCACTTATGGCTTTTACAGCTGAAATCAATTCCTCACGGGAACCGTAGCTTAAAGCCAATGTTAAAGTCATTCGATTATTTTCGCTGGTTTTGTTAATTACTTCTAAAAGTTCTTTTTGAGCAGTTTTAGGAAGTAGGTCTAAATTGCCAATAGAATTTAATCGAATGTTGTTTTTTTGAAGAATTGGCAATTCTTTTTTTAATGATTTGATTAATAATTTCATTAAAGTATCCACTTCTGCTTTTGGGCGATTCCAATTTTCAGTTGAAAAAGCATAAAGTGTCAAAAATGAAATTCCTAATTTGGCACAACTTTCTACTGTTTCTCTTACTGCAAGTGTGCCCTTTTCATGACCAAAAACCCTCAACATTCCTTGCTTTTTTGCCCAACGACCATTGCCGTCCATAATAATCGCAAGATGGGACGGTAGCCTGTTTAAATCTATTTGTTTTTCTACATTCATTCTATTTTGGGCAAAAACATGGATTTTCTCCAAAAGTGTATGTTAAAGTCAGTCCTGAAAAGACATACCAATCATTACTATTCAAATTTCCTAGTCGATAAGGAGCTAAATTCTTATTTTTTGGATTGCTTCCGTCTAAATTGTCTGTAAATGTATAACGGGCACCAACCTCAAAAGCAATTATAAAATCACGGTTTAACCTAGCTTTTATACCAACAATCATAGGAATTGCTAAAGCACTGTCTTTATAATCTTCACGGGCTTCTTTACCGGTATAAAATAATTCATCATAGGCAAAATAATTAATGCCGGTAAATACATAGGGAGAAAATTGCGGCTTTAATTGATGCAAATCAAACTCAAAAAAATTAAATTCTAAACCAACTGAAAATTCATGGATACTGTTTTTGAACTCCAATCCTCTCAGTGTTCTGTCTGGTGAATCAGCATCACTATCGTTGGATTCAATCGTTCCGTAAGTATATGAAAACCGATAAGAGTGTCTGGTGCTTCTATTCCATTTATATACAAATCCAATGGCTAAATCATTAGGAGCGATATAAGTGGTAGGACCAACATCTCCAATATAATTAGTGCCTCCCAAGAATAAACCAACCTCATTTATTTGGGCATTTACTCCGGAAATTAGGAACGTAAAAAACAATGCTAACTTTACTCTATTCATCCCTTTTAAAATAGCGTGCAAATATAACAATTATCAGCAGTTTATAGCTATATAATTACTATTTATCACAAATTAATATCAAAAAAAACGGAAATAAAAAGGGGATAGTATTGAAACGGACGTTAATTTATTTAATTCCTTTTATCTTCGCCCCACAAAAGCTTGTTGCGTAAGGTTTTTAAAAAAGTTTCGTCTTGAATTTCAACCATATTTATTTTGAAAGAGGTCTTTTTAATGAATAATGTCGTTTCATTGTCAACTGTTGCAATTCTACTATCAAGCGAAACTAAATATTGTGGTTCTCTTCCGCTAACTTTTAATTTGATTTCAGTTTTGTCCGGTATCACTAATGGTCTTGCACTTAAATTATGTGGAGCTATTGGAGTAATCACAAAGCTTTTAACATCAGGTGTTAAAACAGGACCACCACAACTTAATGAATATCCGGTTGAACCCGTTGGGGTAGAAATGATTAAACCATCTGCCCAGTAAGAAGTAAGGTACTCTTCGTTTAAATACGTTTCAACGGTAATCATTGAAGTTGTATCTTTTCGACTGACAGAAATCTCATTTAAGGCAAAATTAATTTCCTTAAAAGCATTGTTTTTTGGTTTACTTTCAATACTCAAAAGCGTTCTTTTGGAAACCGTAAATTTTTTATGAATAATGGATTGAAGAAATAATTCAATGTTTTCTTTTTGCACTTTAGCCAAGAAACCTAATCTTCCGGCATTAATTCCTAAAACCGGAATGCCGCTGTTTCGAACAAAAGTAATGGCTCTCAAAATGGTTCCATCTCCACCAATACTGATAAATAAATCAAAGCTTTGATCTAAATCGGCATAAGAAGTAAATGTTTTGTATTCTTTTTTGAGGATTTCATGATGGTAAAGTATCGCTAAAAATTCTTTTTCTATCACCAATTCAACCTCATTTTTATTTAAAAAAACAAAAATATCTCTGATAATTGGTCGAGTATCATTTTGATAATATTGTCCGAAAATAGCTATTTTCATGGTTTAAATATTGAGGTATTTGTCTAAATAATCAGAGCGTTCTTTCAAATTATTTAAATAGGTATCTTCTTGGTGCTCAGAAATAATTTCATAATTGTATCGTCTAAACGTTTGAATGATTTCATTCATGCTTCCGAGAGAAATTTTTATCGTTACTTGAACCGATTCAGTCGTCATTTCAGAGACAAAAATGCCTAAAATTCTTCCGTTGTTCGATTCAACAATTTGAGCAATTTGACTCATGGAATAATCTTTTATGTGTCTGGCAATAATAATTATTCCACCTTGTTCACGTAGAAAAGGGGTTTCGGCAAAAAACTGAACAATGTCATTTAGTTCATAATAGCCTACATATTTGTTATGTTCATCTAAAACCGGAAGAATATTGGTGTTGTTTTGTGCAAAGATTTCTAAAACATCTAACCAAATCATGTTGGTTCTGGCAAAAAAGCCTTCAAGGGTGTAGCGATAATCAGCAATGGTTTTCGGATTATCAAAAGTTACCACATCATCTGCGGCAATACATCCAATATACACGCCTTCTTCCGTTACAGGAAAATGCGAAAAAGTTAAGTCGGCAAAAAAATCTTTTACATACTGAATCGATTCGTTTTTGTCAAACGGCTTAAAATCGGAATGAATATAATTGGTAATCTCTAACATGGCAATTGTAAATTCGTTGCAAATTAATTAAAATATACGACAAAATTGCTTGCTTTAGTTTGTATTTTTGTCATTGAAAAAAAATTAGAAAAACAAGCATGACTAAGCTGAGTGTAAATATCAATAAAATTGCCACCTTACGAAATTCAAGAGGAGGAAACGTACCTAATGTTGTTCAATTTGCCATCGATGTTCAAAAATTTGGAGCAGAAGGAGTTACCATTCATCCTCGTCCGGACGAGAGACATATTCGTTATCAAGATGCACGTGATTTAAAACCGGTTGTTCATACAGAATTTAACATAGAAGGTAATCCTGTTAAAAAGTTCATGGATTTGGTGTTGGAAGTGCAACCTACACAAGTTACTTTGGTTCCGGATGCTGATGATGCGTTAACTTCTAATGCGGGTTGGAATACCCTTTTGCATAAAGATTTTTTGAGTGAAATTATCAAAGAATGTAAACGAAATAATATTCGTACTTCGATTTTTGTGGATCCTGATTTAAAAATGATAGAAGGTGCAAAATTAACAGGAACCGACCGTATTGAGTTGTATACCGAACAATTTGCTCATGAGTTTAGTTTAGGAAATAAAGCAGGTATTCAACCCTACGTTGAAGCGGCTTTATTGGCGAATGAATTGGGTCTTGGCATTAATGCCGGACATGATTTAAGTCTGGAAAATATTCGTTTTTTTAAAGAAAATATTCCTAACCTTTTGGAAGTTTCAATCGGGCATGCTTTGATTAGTGAATCGCTTTATTTGGGTATTGAAAATGTAGTCAATATGTATTTAAATAAACTGAAATAATTATTCCATTTTTAAAATTACCGGTAATATAAATTGGGTTTTCACCGGAATGCCTTCTTTTAAAGCCGGTTCAATTTTTGGAAAATCAGTTAGTCTAGTTTTAATTAGACTATCAATTTTTTGTTTGTCATACGATACACTGTCTTTCTTAAAAACAGGTTCAAAAGATAATGTGGCATCCGGAAAAATAGTCACTCTTACATCCAATGTGTCCATAATTTTAGTTGGAGTTGAAAGAGAATCTGATGCCATTTTTTGGTGAATAATAGTAGACAAATAATTAAAAAAACAGGCTTTTTGTTGTTCTTTATCCAAAATACTGTCACATTCCGCAACCGATGGATAATTTGTTACTTCGTTCCAATTGATTTCCTTTATTCTTTTTTGTAATAATTCTTCCTCCGAAGGAATAGACTTTTCGAAGTATTGGCAGGAAACCAAGAAAAAAAACAGAAAAAAAACGGAATGAAATTTGCTCATTATTCGTTTGTATCTAAACAATACTTATTTTTATGTATCAAAAGTAATAAATAATTTATGGATACTACACTTTTAATTATCGCATTTATTTTAATGATCGTTGGCATTCTGGGCAGTTTTTTGCCGGTTTTACCCGGTCCGCCCATCAGTTGGGTCGGATTGTTGTTACTTTATCTGACCAAAGCAGTACCTATTAGTTACACTGTTTTGGGTATAACTTTAGTTGTAGCCATTGTAGTTGGTATTCTCGATTATATCATTCCGGCAAAAGGAACCAAACGTTTTGGTGGAAGCAAATACGGCATTTGGGGAACCAATATTGGTTTAGTAGTAGGCATTTTGGTGCCGATTCCGTTTGGATTTATTATTGGTCCGTTTATAGGAGCTTTTATCGGAGAAATGATCAATGATTCCAACGATTCGCAAAAAGCATTCAAAGCTGCAACGGGTTCATTTATGGGGTTTTTGGCCTCTACGTTTATAAAATTTGTCGTTTCAATAGTGTTTTTTGGCCTTTTTCTTTTAAAAGTGTGGGAATACCGAAGCGAATTATTTTAATTTTTTGGGCCTAATCGGGCTTTACTCTTCATCCCGATAGCTATCGGGATCGCAAAAAAAACAATTTTCTATAAACAAGCAAGAGCCCCGATAGCTATCGGGATTGGTCGCTTTGAGGCTTTAAGCATTTTAAAGCTACTTAGCTCCAGGCTTTCCGTTTCAGTCCCGGGCAGGGGAGATATGCTTCAAAGGAAATTTTATTAAAAGAAAATTACACATAAAAAAAGGGCAAAATTTCTTTCACCCTTTTTTATATATAATTTACTGAAATTATTGTTTAATCACCTTATTCACCAATTTCTGATTGGAAGCCGTAATCACTTCCACCATATAAACACCTTGGTGTAAGTTTGAAAAATCAACAAATGTTGTATTTACGTCTAATTTATTTCTAAAATAAACTCGTTTTCCAACCACATCATACACTGAAATTTCGACAATTGTATCGCTTCCATTCAATTGAATTTGGAGGCGGTCTTTCGCAGGATTTGGAGAAAGTACAAGGGTTGAATTTGTAAAATCAGGTGTACTTAAGTTTTCAACAAATTCTGTTTCAAAGGTGTTTGTCACAATCACAGGATTAAAATCAAAATAAATGTCTGCTGTATTTGGAATGATGTCACCTACAGCAATACCAGAATTTGGTTTAATTTTGAAATGTATAAAACCGATACTTGCATTTTCATTAACAATTTGTGGAACCAACTGAATGTTGTCGAATTTCCATACCAACTCATTATTAATGCGTTCCAATACATACGGATGACTGGCGGCTAACATTCGCAAACTTTCCGGATTCAATTGAGCATCTAATACATCTTCTACACGAACAAACGTAGCATTAGTGGTTCCGGTATTTTGAAAACGAATCGTGTAGTATAAATAATCTCCATCCGTAAAATCAGAAATGGCAATCTTGTTCCCATGAGCTTCATTTTTATCATTCGGGTCATACGAAGCAACAATTGGTCGGGTGAGTGAAGCCTCATTATTATTTAGATTAGCATCTGTACTCAAACTGGAAATCGCAACTGAATTGGTCACCAAGTCACCAATAGCAACTGTCGGAATAGGTGGCACGCTCATCGTTACAGTAATCGAACGAGTTTCAGCAGGCATCAAATCGGTATAATCGTATGTAAAACCGGTTGGTAAATTTGTTGTGCCAGAAACGGATATATTGGTTATACTCAAAGCGGCATCTTTTGTAAAACTAATTGTGCCACTAGCTGGAGCAATACCATTATTCGTATAGTAGATCTTGTTTGTATAACTGAAACCGGCTGCAGGCTGGTTGGTTGATACCAAAGAAACCGTTACATCGTTATACGGTGTAGTGTTTACAATTGGAATATAATAAACATTTGTGCCAGTTGCAGAAAATACTATATCCTCAAATCCATTAGGTTGTGCATAATAACCGGCCAATTCACTAAAAATACTATACGTAAAGTCATATGAATCGTCTGTATCTTCCGGAAAAATATAGTAAACACCATTATAAGAATTTGCGGAAACAATATCGCCGGCATTATTTATTTGATAATTTAAAGTACCATTTAAAAAGTTGGGTTCACCGGCATCTTTTACACCATTATTGTTACTGTCTAAAAACGTAATAATTTGTATGTTTTCACTACACTGATTTCCTAAAGCTAAACTTCCACCTTCAATAAAAACAGCAGAATCAAATGCACTATCTTGATAATCACCAACCGAAAGTTTTAAAGAATAAGTATGGTTTGGAATAACAGAAGCAATAGCAGTCATTGGCATGGTATAACCTCTCATGTTCATACTACTGTTTGGATTGTTGACATTATAAGTGCTGAAAAATTGAGGATTTACTGAAGCACAACTCGTGTTATGAAGCATATCTCTAATAGTTGTAACTGAAATAGGGGTGTTAGTTCCGGGGACAACTGCAATATTGATTACTTCATTTGTAGTTAAGTCAGTCAAAATAAAACCAAAAACATCAGAATATTGACATTGAAATTGGCCATACTCGTTAGAAGCAAAAATAAAATTGAAACTTAAAATATTGGAGGTAGGAATTATATCAAATTTCACAAATGAAACATCATTGATGGAACCCGTTTGTCCGGTTGATTGCATAATAGTATTCAATTGAGAGTCACCCATCGACGAACAAGTAGAAGTTAATGAGCTCGTATTGTTTTGTTGATAGCGGCCTTGAGTCAACATGGCTTGTCCGCTTCTAATGATCATTCCTTGTTCAAAAGGGAAATCACTGTCATTGGCATTGAAATATCCCACTCCACATGGACCTTGAGTAACTACATTTTCAATATCGCCACAACTGGAATTTAAAATGATATTATTCAAAATTTGTTCAGGAGTAAAAGAAGAGGTATTTACACTTATAAAAGGATTTACAGTTGAACCACAATCGGATGTAGTAAAAGAAAAACCACTAGACCAATCGGTTGTGGTTTGATTATCACAAATGGTTCGAACATAATAAGTATAAGAAGTACCGCAAGTTAATCCAACTATAGTAAAAGGATTAGAGGTAGTTACTATACCCTGAGAATTTTGATTAGGTTCCGGTGAACCAAGTGGGAGTAACAATACTTCTGTTTGAAAATTGGCAGCTGATGGATTAATCCAAGCAAGAACAGCAATGGTTTCAGTTATACCAGTGGCATTTAAATTGGTTGGAACTTCACAGCTAGTGGAACAATTTTGAACAAATAAGAAGAATTCACCACTCCAAAAACAACCCGTTAATAGGTTTTCTAAACGAACAAAAATAATTTGGTTGGGTGAAGTGTTTGTGTACGTAATACCAAGCGGATTTGATTGTGTTTGTAAATCTTGTTCTGTTTCATAAAATGTGATTTGCAATGTATTTGGTGTAGCATTATTGGCTTGATACATTTGAATCATGGCAGAAGTGAAATCAAAAGTTGCAATACCGTCGTTATTGTCATCACAAGCAACAGCCACTTCAGTACCAAGATTAGGAACAGGAAGAACTTGTAATGAAAATGAATTAAAAGAAACCTCATTGGTTGTGGTATTCACAAATCGCACCCAAATAACTTGTGGATTACTCGTGTTTAAAAAACTCGTAGGGTTAGAAATTGGATTGACATTTGCTTGTGCATTGGTCTGACTGATGTGAAAAGTAGTGGTAAAATCATTTGGATTTTGATTGCCCAGCAATTGAGGAATTACTGTTGTTAAATCAAAATTTTGAGTGCCATTAAAATTGGTGTCACATGCGGTTAATTGGACTTGTGCTTGACCTCCGAATGTAAATAAGAATAAAAAAAAGGTCAGAAAGAGTAGTTTTGTTTTCATTATTGTTGGTTTAGGTAATCAAATATAATTGATTTTTAATCAATTACAGCGTTCTTAATGAGAATTTTTCAGTTATGAATGAGAATTTGCAAGATGCTCACTCACAATAAATCCACCTGTCCAAGCATTTTGAAAATTAAATCCACCCGTTATAGCATCGATGTTCAAAATTTCACCGGCAAAATATACATTTGGAAGTAGTTTGCTTTCCATCGTTTTGAAATTAATTTCTTTTAAATCGATTCCGCCGGCGGTCACAAATTCTTCTTTAAATGTACTTTTTCCATTCACTTGAAATTGGCCATTAGTCAGTTGCAAGGCTAAATTTTGAAGCTGTTTTTTGGATAAATCGGCCCATTTGGTTTCTAATGAAATTTCAGAAGCCAAAACCAAACTTTCCCACAATCGGTTGGGGAAATCAAAAGGCGATTTTTTAGCTACCACTTTTTTTGCGTGTTCCAATTTGAGTGCTTTCAACTGGTTTTCGGTTTCTTCTAAAGTGGCATCGTTCAACCAATTGACTTCCAAAATAAACTGATAATTTTTATCAAATAATTCGCGTGCTCCCCATGCGGATAGACGTAAAATACCTGGACCACTCATGCCCCAATGGGTAATTAACAAAGGTCCCGAAGCTGAAAGTTTGGAGTTTTTGACTTTAACAGAAGCAAAAGCGGATACCCCCATTAAATCTTTAATTCGTTTGTCTTTGATGTTAAAGGTAAATAGGGAAGGTACCGGAGGAACAATCGTATGACCTAATTTTTCCAGCATTTCCCACATTTTGGGATTGCTTCCGGTAGTCATCACCAAATTTTCACAATGAAACGTTTGCTGATTCGTTTCGACTTTCCAGCTATCTTCTGAATGGAAAATAGATTGCACACTTTGTCCGGTTAAGATGTCAATTTTATATTTTTTGGTGGCATTCAAAAAACAATCAATAATGGTTTGAGAGGAATCGGAAACCGGAAACATTCTGCCGTCTTCTTCTATTTTTAATTCCACTCCATGCTTTTCAAACCATTCAATCGTATCGCCCGAACAAAACTGATGAAAAGGCCCACGCAACTCTTTTTCGCCTCGCGGATAAAATTTTACTAAATCATTGGGAACAAAACAGGCATGCGTCACGTTGCAACGTCCACCACCGGAAACACGTACTTTCGTGAGTACTTCTTTTCCTCGTTCGAGAATCGCAATTTTTAATCCCGAAGTTTCGGGAGGATTTTTTTCGGCGATGTTGATAGCGGTAAAAAAACCCGCTGCTCCACCACCAACAATCAATACATCATACATCAATGTAATCTTTCGGGAAAATTACAAAAAATTCCATCTACTCCCAATTCGGTTACCAATTTTATGTCATTCGGTTCATTTACGGTGTAGGTATAAATTTGAAAACCTTCGCTGTGCAGTTTTTCAACATTTTCCTCAGTTAAAGTTTTCCACCACGGATTGATGGCAACTGCTTTCAGTTTTTTTCCGGTTGCAAGAGCATCCAAGGGATTTTCCTCAGTCAAAACGGCAATGGGAATTTCATTATCTAATTTTCTGAACGTTTCCAATTCTTCCCACAGAAAACTGGAAATCAAAAAATCTTCTTTTGTCCATCCTTTTTGATAGTATTTTTCCAATACTTCAAAAGTAGGTTGGGCTGTGTTTTTTCCTTTCAGTTCAATATTCAAAACCACCAATTTATCAACGGTTTCAATGACTTCGTCTAAGGTTGGAATTTGATGATTTCCTTTTACGACCACTTTTTGTAATTCTTCCCACGTAAAATCTTCAATCTTACCTTTGGTATCGGTAAGGCTATCTAATATTTCGTCATGGAAAACCACTAATTCACCGCTTTTAATCAAAAAAACATCAATTTCAATCATATCCACATTTAACTCCAATGCTTTTTTAACCGAAGCAATGGTGTTTTCCGTTTCATGACCCATCGCTCCGCGATGACCGATATTTAAAGGCTTTTTGTTCACTTTGCCACAATTTTGAAATACGAATACTAGTGTAAAAAACAATATCAATTTTGTTTTCATAAAGATAAATTTTTTAACAAAATTTGAAATTATTTTTATTTATTCTGTTAAAAAAATAAATCTTAAGCAAAAATTAATTTTCATTCGTACAAATTTACATAACTTACATTGGAACACGGATGTAAGAAATTCAAGAAATTTTAAAAATAACAAAAGAAAATTATTCCAATTTCTCCAATTGTTCTAATCTGTGTTCCTTAATTGTTTTGAACACGGATGTAAGAAATTCAAGAAATTTTAA
>JAFLBT010000055.1 GCA_017302935.1 Flavobacteriales bacterium
CCATCCAATAGTTCCATAACTGGTAAAGACAATATCAAATTTTTCATTTAAATAATTTGGGGTATCATATATATCGCAACAGATAAAAGTGACATCTAGATTGAGTTGTTTTGAAAATTCTTTTGCTTTTTCAATAGCTTGTTCAGAAAAATCAATTCCTGTAACATTCGCACCTAATCTGGCTAAGGAAAGCGTATCCTGTCCAAAATGGCACTGAAGATGTAGTATGTTTTTTTTACAAACATTATCAAGTAAATCAATCTCAAAACTATTTAATGAGGATTTCCCATTTAAAAAAGATGTATTGTCATAAAAATCGGAAGCAATATGAATTGCTGTTTTATTATTCCAAGTTGCTTTGTTGATTTTGATATAATCGTTTGATTCTTCCACTTTTTTGTAATTGATAGAATCAAAAATACAATTTTAAAGTAAATCCACAATAAAATAGTAAATTTGCACTTCAATTCAAAAAAGTAAACAATGGAAAACGGAATTTACGCGAAATTCAATACCTCAAAAGGGACAATATTAGTCAAATTAACACACGATAAAACACCGGGTACAGTAGGAAACTTTGTAGGTTTAGCCGAAGGTCAACTAGAAAATGAAGCCAAACCTATGGGAAAACCCTATTATGATGGTTTAAAATTCCACCGTGTAATTTCAGATTTTATGATTCAAGGCGGTTGTCCGCAAGGCATTGGAACAGGCGGACCGGGTTATCAATTTGATGATGAATTCCACCCTGATTTACGTCACGACGGACCGGGAGTATTATCCATGGCCAATGCCGGACCGGGTTCTAATGGTTCTCAATTTTTTATTACCCATGTAGCTACACCATGGTTGGACAAAAAACATTCCGTTTTTGGTAATGTAGTAGAAGGTCAAGATGTGGTAGACAGTATTGCACAAGGCGATTTAATCGAAAGTTTAGAAATTGTAAGAGTAGGCGAGGAAGCTCAAAAATGGAATGCCATCGAAGCGTTCAGAACCTTTGAAGGTTCGCGTGAAAAAAGAATCGCTGAAGAAAAACAAAAAGCAGAAGAAGCGTTAGAAAAATTAGCCGCCGGTTTTGAAAAAACAGAAAGCGGTTTACGTTATAAAATCATCCAAAAAGGAAACGGAAAGCAAGCTGAAAAAGGCAAAACCGTTTCTGTACATTATTCAGGTTCATTAGAAAACGGAATGGTTTTCGATTCTTCCTATAAAAGAAAACAACCCATCGATTTTCCTCTGGGAATGGGTCATGTAATTGAAGGTTGGGATGAAGGTATTCAATTACTCCAAGTAGGTGACAAAGCTCGTTTCGTTATCCCATCGTATCTAGGGTATGGTTCTCGAGGTGCCGGCGGAGTTATTCCACCCGATGCAACGTTGATTTTTGATGTAGAATTGATGGGAGTGAAGTAGTTGGGAGTTAAAGGTTTCAAGTTTCAAGTTTCAGGTTTCAAGTTGAATTGTGTTTTAAAAGAAAATTTTCACCAAATGAATCCTTTTAATCCATTATAGCTAAGCTATTAATATTCGCGGAAATCCATTAAATCTTTATAATCTGTGTTCCATTAAAAAAATAGAAGCATTCTGAAAAGAGTGCTTTTTTTTTTGCACTACTTTTGTTATTTCGCAAGATGAAGAAGTCGAAATAGAAATCTCCTGCAACGCAGGCAGTATATGATTTAGTTTTTTAAATTGATTTTGGAATAACTTTTGCTTTCTTATCTTTACCACTTCAACAAAATAATGAGATACTTTTTTATCTTTTTTCTGATTCTAACTAACACAGTGAATGCTCAAATCATCAGTGCACCGCATTGTGGCTATGATTTTACTTCTTATTTAGTAGTGAATGTGCATGAAAAAGGGAAAAAAGAAAACATTAAAAATCTTCGAATTACCATTGTTGATAGTGTTGGCAACGAAGTTATCAATAAAAACAACCGTTGGAGTTGGGTAAACAATAATAAACCTTTACTTTTTACTCCCAATTATAAACTCAACAAAGCCGGAGAAAAAGTACCCAACGATGATCCTGATGCCAAATGGTTTTTTCCTTTTGCTAAAGATAATTACTTACTATCTGTAGTCAATACTTTTCTAGCGGATAGTTTTTCAATAAAAATTGAAGACATTGATGGTGAAGAGAATGGAGGTTGGTTTGAAACACAAATTATTCAATTGTATCCTTTCAACATGTATATTTTGTGTTCTTCTGAAAACGAACGTCAAGCACAACAATTCGGGCCCAGAACGAATCGACCGATTGAGGTAACTTTAGAAAAAAAATAAAGCCGTTGATTTTTGTTCAACGGCTTTCTGATTTATTCAATTCTAAATCCATCCGGAATTACCGCTCCTTTTTTGATAACGATAATCCCTTCCTTAATGGTGTATAGTTTCGTATTTACATCTTCTAAATGTTTACCACCATTCAAATATACATCATTCCCGATTCTACAATTTTTATCTACAATTGTATTGTGAATAAAACATCTTTTCCCAATACCTATATTCTTGATATTGTGAGCGATATTATGGTTCAATTCATCTAAATTTTGATAGTAATCACTACCCATGATATAGGAATTTTTAACCAACGTTCCTTCATCTATTCGCGAACGAATACCTACCACAGAATGTTCAATAGTAGCCGAATTGATAATACAACCTTCAGCTACTATAGATTGCTGTATAGTCGTTTTGCCCAGTATTTTTCCGGGTGGTAAAACCCTTGCACGAGTGTAAATTTTACTGCTGTTATCGAACAAATTGAATTTTGGAATATCATCCGTCAAACCTAAATTCGCTTCAAAAAAGGAATCAATATTTCCAATATCCGTCCAATATCCTTCGTATTGATAACTTAATACTTTTTGGTGACCTATCGCTTGTGGGATGATTTCTTTTCCAAAATCTTTGGTATCCGGATTGTTCATCAATTCAATCAATAAATCCCGATTAAAAATATAAATACCCATTGAGGCCAAATAATGTCTGCCTTCTTGTCGCATTTCTTCACTCACATCCGATGTCCATTGTGGCAATAAATCTGCCTTTGGTTTTTCGATGAATGATGTAATCCAACTATTTTCATCGGTTTTTAAGATACCAAATTCAGGAGCTTCTTTTGCATTCACGGGTAAAGTTGCTATTGTTATGGCTGCTCCACTTTGTTGATGTGCATTAATCATGTGGTTAAAATCCATTTGATATAATTGGTCACCGGATAGAATTAAGGCATAATCGAATTCGTGATTCAAAAAGTGTTGCATACATTGTCTAACCGCATCCGCTGTTCCTTGGAACCAAGTAGGGTTGTCCGGTGTTTGTTCAGCGGCTAAAATATCCACAAAGGCGGTACTGAAATAACTGAAATGGTAGGTGTTTTTAATATGTTGATTCAACGAAGCGGAGTTGAATTGCGTCAATACAAACATTCGTTTAATATCGGAATTGATACAATTGGAAATCGGAATATCAACCAAACGATATTTTCCCGCTATAGGCACGGCCGGTTTTGATCGACTTTCCGTCAACGGATACAATCGTGAACCTTGTCCACCTCCCAAAATGATGGCTAAAACTTCTTTTTTATTCATAGAACTAATTTTTTAAAGATTGGTAAACCGCTATATATTCTTCTGCCACTTTTTCCCAAGAGTGGTCAATTTGCATGATGGTTTTTCGGGTTTGATCAAATAATAGGGTGTCATAATACAAATCAATTGCTCTAGTAATGGAATGATTTACATCAAAGACACTGGTTTGATCGTGACAAATTCCAAAACCACCATCGCCAATGTCTATCACGGTATCTTTCAAACCTCCCGTTCTTCTAACTATTGGAATGGTGCCATACCGTAAAGCATACAATTGATTCAATCCACAAGGTTCCACTCGTGATGGCATCAATAAATAATCGGCTCCGGCATAAATTATATGGGCTAATTTTTCATTGTAACCAATATAAGCATTATAATTACCTTGATAAAACGGAAGTAATTGAGTCAATTGATGTTCAACATGCGGATCGCCTGAGCCTAAAATCAAAATGTTAATTTCGTTTGGATTACGACTTAAAGCAATACTACACATTTCGGGTAACAAATCGGCTCCTTTTTCGCCAACCAACCGTCCGATAAAGGTGAAAAGTGGTTTGGTAGGGTCTAAATTAAATTGTTCACACAAGTACGCTTTATTTTTTGCTTTTCCGGTTTTATAGTTTTTAGTAGAGTAGGTGTGTGGTAACAATTCATCTGTGTTTGGGTTCCACACTTCAGTATCAATTCCGTTAAGGATACCCAAACTCTTCGGACGTTCAAAACGCAAGAGATTTTCTAAACCGTTTGCTTTTTCACTCAATTCATCCAAATAGCTTGGCGAAACGGTGGTGACTTTCCAGGCACATTTTATGGCAGAAGCCAACGGATTAATGATACCATTCCATTCTAAAAAACCTAAACGACTCGAACTAACTTGTGGTAAATAATTCAATTTATCAAATCCAAACCAGCCTTGATATTGCCCGTTATGAATGGTTAATACGGTTGGAACACGATTCAATTGTTGATAAATGGGAGCATGAGCCATCATAAACGGAATCAATCCGGTGTGATGATCGTGGCAATGCACAATATCCGGTACTTGATTGGTTTCGGTTAGCCAATTTAAAAAAGCCACTTGAAAAGCAGTAAATCGCTCCGTATCATCTTCATAGGAATAAACATTCGGCCGGTCAAACAATTCAGGAATAGCAATCAAATACAATTCAAAACCGAGTTTGTTGGTTTTTTCTTTTAAGATGGTATAAGTAAACACAAAATACCCCAATCGCAATTGACCTTGATGCATCACATCAAATTCATTTTCTTTGGCAAATTTATTGTCATAACCGGGCATGACCACTTTGGCATAGTGGCCTAGTTGGTTTAAATATTTGGGTAACGCACCCACAACATCACCTAAACCGCCCACTTTGGCTACCGGATAACATTCTGCACTAAGGTGAAAAATTTCCATTTATTTTTTCCATTTTATATTACATCCCATACTTGGTTTTTGAACGGGATTCACGATTCGATTGTATAAAACACTGTCAATCGCTCCACGCAAATCACTCCCACTTAACGGAATACCATTTCCGGGACGAGAATCATCCAATTGACCACGATAGACCAATTGATTACGATTGTTGAACAAAAAGAAATCCGGAGTGCAAGCCGCATCATACGCTTTGGCTACTTCTTGAGTTTCATCATATAAATACGGAAATTCGAATTTATGTTGAAAAGCAAATTCAGTCATCATTTCCGGACCGTCTTGCGGATATTGTAAAGCATCATTACTGCAAATAGCGGCCATACCCAAACCTTGCACGCGATAATCATTGGCAATCATGATAATTTCTTCCATGACATGATGCACAAACGGACAGTGATTGCAAATGAAAAAGATAAGGGTTCCTTTTTCTCCTTTTACATCAGCAAAAGTAAATTCATCATTTGAATTGGTATCCATCAGTTTAAAATCGGGTGCAAGCGTACCCAATGGAATCATTGTTGATTCAGTATTAGCCATGATAATAAGAATGCATTTTGTTTTGTTGAAAGTTATGAATTTTTCGACAAATACCCTTATTTTTGAGTTTATTTTTTTATCAAGATATAAATATGATTAATTGGGAAGATTTTGAAAAAGTGGAAATGCGTATCGGAACCATAATCGATGCACAGGATTTTCCGGAAGCCAGAAAACCGGCCTTTCGTTTATGGATAGATTTTGGGGAAGAAATAGGCGTCAAAAAGTCTTCTGCTCAAATTACACAATGCTATACAAAAGAAGAGTTAATCGGCAAACAGATTGTAGCCGTGGTCAATTTCCCAAAAAAACAAATCGGCAATTGGATGAGCGAATGTTTAGTGATGGGATCTCTGGGAAAAGACAATAATGTAATCTTACTTTCCTCAGATAAAAAAGTGGAAAATGGTTTGCGAATTGGGTAATTTTATTCATTCGATTATATAATATAAATATTAACATATTTTTGAATTTATTTATTGCTTAATTGATTTTTTCTTTAATTGAATCTAAATAGTTTGTCCTAATTTAATCAATTTAAACATCTTTCTAATTATTACTAAACTTTTGATAGTTTTTTTTAAATCCTTAATAAATTATTTAAGTAAATTTTTATTAATTTTATTGCTTCAGTTTGATTATTTATATATTTCTAAATTATTGAAATAGAAAGATAAATTACGGGTTGAATTATAATTAATACAAATAAATTAAAATATTTTTTTTCTTTATACTCAATATTAATAGATATTTATATGAAAAACTTTTACTTTTTAATTCTTATTTATTCTCAATTCACATTTTCCCAAGAATGGACGCATTTCACTCCATCAGATAATTTAATTAATGGTGCAATTTCCAGCATTGAAAAATTTAATGATGATTATTATGTTGGAACGTGGGTATTTTTATCATCGGAAACAACATATGGTTTAGGAAAATTTGATGGTACAAATTGGGTAAAAATTTCAGATCCAAATTTACATAATGAAGTTAGTAGTCTTCTTAATGATAATAATGGAAACTTATGGATTGGTACTCATAATGGACTTACAAAATTTGATGGAAATCAATTTATTAAATTTACTACTTCTAATGGTTTACCTTCCAACTTTATCAATTCTGTAAAAAAAGACGCTGATGGTAAGATTTGGATTGCAACAAATAATGGTGTAGTCACATACGAAAATAATATTTTTACTACTATCCCACAGTTAATTGGTAAACCAGTCTATACATTAGAATTTGTAGATACGGGAATTGTTTGGTTTTCTGTGCATAATGAAGGTATTTATGTGAAAAACTTGAATTCATGGTCTATTTTAAGTACTAGTAATGGTCTTTCTTCAAATTCTCCATTTGTATTGAAAAAAGGGGCTGATTCAGATGTATGGATAGGACATTATATAGGATTTAGTTCAAATTCTTTAGACAGATATAATCTATCTAATTTATCAATGACAAATTATTATTTAGCTAATGGATTACCTGACTTTTATGTCAGAGCAATTGAAAAAGATTTAAATGGTAATATATATATTGGCACAAATAACGGTTTATCAAGATTTAATGGAACTACTTTTGAAACATTAAACTATAATGGGCCTTTGGAATCAAATATTATAAGATCATTATTTCTTATGGGTTCTGAACTATGGATTGGAACTTTTGCTGGTGTTTCTAAAAACTCAACATTTCTTAATTTAGATGACTTTAAAAAAGTAAATGAAATTTCAATTTATCCAAATCCATCCAATAACCTTATTTCAATTTATAAATTGTCTAATAATACTGATAATTTTTTATATAAAATTATTGATATAAGTGGTAGAACCTTATTGAATGGTAGTTCGAAATTTATGGAACAGATAAGTATAGAGAGTTTAATAAAGGGTAATTATATTCTTCAAATTGAAGTTATAAATGGAGAAAAATGGACTCAAAAACTTATAAAACATTAAACTTTAAGCAATAGATATTAGTAAATATGTTGCTTTTTACTACGTTTTTATTAAAATTTAGAAAAAAGTACACTCTGATTTAATTATAAATGTTTTTAAATAGGTAAAAAAAATCCCCTCTTTTCAGAAGGGATACTTTTTAAATATCATCAAAATCAATATCGGTAAAACTTCCTTTGGTGTTTTCACCGTCTTCTGAAGAAGTGGATTCATATTCTTTTTTGAAATCTCTTTGGTGACGTTCAGAAATTACTTCCTCACCTTTGTGATCCAAAACATAAGCTGTCATCTCATTTAAAATGTCTTTGAAAGCTACAAAATCTTCTTTGTACAAATAAATTTTGTGTTTCTTAAAGTGAAATGAACCATCTTCTTCTGTGAACTTTTTACTTTCTGTGATGGTGATGTAATAATCGTCTGCTTTAGTGGCTCTAACATCGAAGAAATAGGTTCTTCTTCCGGCTCTTAAAACTTTAGAAAAAATTTCGTCTTTTTCTAACATGTCATTTTCTCTCATAATCGTTCGCTCAAATTTTAGGTTGTAAGTGAACCAAAAATCTAAAAAATATTTGAAATAGCAAAAAAATTATGACAATTCTTTTTCAGAAAGTTGTTTCCAATAGAGTTCTTTGTAATAGCCTTCCTCATTTAATAATTGGAAATGAGAACCTTGTTGTATAATTTCACCGTCTTCTAAAATAATAATTTTATCCGCATTTTTGGCAGAAGATACCCGATGACTCACAATAATAGTGGTTTTATTTTGGCAAAATTGGAATAAATTCGTTAAAATTTGTTCTTCCGTCTCCGTATCTACTGCTGATAAACAATCATCGAATAACAAAATATCGGGATTTTTCAATAAGGCTCTCGCAATCGAAACACGCTGCTTTTGTCCGCCGGATAAGGTGATTCCTCTTTCTCCCAAAACAGTATCATATTGGTTTTTGAATTGCATGATGTTGTCATGCACAACAGCTAATTTTGAGGCCTCTCTCACTTCCTCATCTGTAGCGGTTTCTTTTCCGAATTTGATGTTGTTTTGAATGGAATCCGAAAACAAAAAGGCATCTTGTGGAACAATACCAATGCTGTTTCGTAAACGCTCTAAGTTGAGCGTATGAAGTGGTTTTCCATCCATTAATATTTCTCCTTCTTTTATATCATACAATCGACATAACAAGGAGAGTATCGTCGATTTTCCCGATCCGGTTTTACCTAAAATAGCCAATGTTTCTCCTTTTTTTATCTCAAACGAAATATTCTTCAAGGCTTTAATCTGCGTATCTTCATAGGTGTAACTCACATTTTTAAAGGCAATCGTTCCATGAATTTCTTCTTCTTTTGTAGAATAATTTTTTATCTCCGGTTCAATCTTTAAAAATTCGTTTATCCTTTTTTGAGAGGCTTCCGCTTCTTGCACTAATGAAGAAACCCATCCAATGGAAGCTACCGGCCATGTTAGCATGTTGACATATAAGATAAACTCCGCAATGGTTCCGATATTGGCAATGGTTCCATTAATATACATCATTCCGCCAAAATAAATAACCACAAGGTTGCTTAAGCCAATTAATAAAATCATTAACGGACCAAATAAAGCATTTACATAAGCTAATTTCATGTTTTTATCGCGACTTTCTACAGATAGTTCACCAAACTTATCGTATTGTTGTGATTCTAATGCATAAGCTTTAATAACGCGAATACCCGAGAAAATTTCTTGCGTAAAACTGGACAAAGTGGATAAATTTTCCTGATAACGGGTACTTCTGATGTTGATTTCTTTACTCAACTTAAAGATAAAATAGGAGAGAAGTGGCAAGGGTAATAAAGTGTACAAGGTCAATTGTGGCGAAACATTGTACATATAAATAATAACAATCACAAAACGAATAATGGTGTTGATGGTGTACATTACTGCCGGACCTACATACATTCGCACTTTACCCACATCTTCCGAAATGCGGTTCATCAAATCGCCGGTGCGGTTGTTTTTATAAAAATGCTGACTCAAACGTTCGTATTGTTGAAAGACTTCATTCTTAAGGTCAAATTCTACATATCGCGACATGACGATTAAGGTTTGACGCATTAAAAAAGTCAGCACACCCGCAATTATCGTTGCCCCTAAAATCAATCCTAAACTAATGAGCAGTTCTTTGCGAATAAAACTAATATCAGAAGTGGGGTTTTTGAGATACGCATCAATAATATTCATGGAATGACTCACTAATTTCGGAATAAACAACGAAAAGATTTGAGCCACTATGGTGATGAAAATTCCTAACAGAAACCTATACTTATATTTGACGAAATATTTGTTTAAATACTGTAATTCTTTCATGGTAAATTATAGATTGGGGTATGATTGTGTTTAAATGTGTTAAATAATTGAGAATAATAAAAGGAATTGCGATTTTATTCTTTTTCTTTTTTATTAACGTATTATTAAAATTTTGAAATTAAATTGCGTTCTTTTAAATTATATTCTACTTTTGTTAGGTCTTTTTGACAAAGTCATAATTTTTTACTTTTAAATTTTTAACTATGATAGCAGAAGTTACTACTCCTAAAGAGCTACAAAAAATGGATCCTGTATTTGGTCAAGTATCATTTGATAACCATGAGCAAATTGTTTTTTGCAATGACAAAGATACTGGATTAAAAGCAATAATTGGTATTCATAACACAGTTTTAGGACCGGCTTTAGGAGGAACCCGAATGTGGAATTATACCAACGAATGGGAAGCTCTTAACGATGTATTGCGTTTATCTCGTGGGATGACGTTTAAATCTGCTATTACAGGTCTTAATTTAGGGGGTGGAAAAGCCGTTATCATTGGTGATGCCAAAACACAAAAAACACCTGAATTGATGCGTAAATTTGGGGAGTTTGTGCATTCGCTTAGTGGTAAATATATCACGGCTGAAGATGTAGGCATGCAAACAGAAGACATGGACACTGTTCGTGATGTGACTCCTTATGTAACCGGAATTTCTGAATCCAGAGGTGGAAGTGGAAATCCTTCTCCGGTTACGGCTTTTGGTGTATATATGGGAATGAAAGCGGCAGCTAAATTCAAATACGGTTCAGATGTGTTGGCCGGTAAAAAAGTGTTGGTTCAAGGAATCGGTCACGTAGGTGAAACACTCGTGGATTACTTAACAAAAGAGGGTGCGATCGTTACCATTGCGGATATTAATGAAGCTCGTTTGAATGAAATGGGTGCCAAATATGGTGCAAAAGTGTTCAACGGTCCTGATTTGTACAGTGCTGAGGTTGATATCTACGCTCCTTGTGCGTTGGGTGCTACCATCAACGATGAGACCATATATAAATTGAATGCTTCAATTGTGGCGGGTGCGGCGAATAATCAATTGGCGAATGAAAATGTACACGGTAAAATTTTACAGGAAAGAGGTATTTTATATGCTCCTGATTTCTTAATCAATGCAGGTGGAATCATCAATGTATATGCTGAAATCGCACATTACGACAAAGCAGAAGCTATGAGAAGAACCGAAAACATTTATAATACTACTTTAGAGATTTTAGATTTTGCCGTTAAAAACAATATGACTACGCATCAAGCGGCGTTAACTTTTGCTCAAAACAAAATTGAACAACGTAAAAAAGAAGCCGGAAAATAATTTTTGCCTTTTTTTTCAATAAATAATCTTATTTTTGTGACGCTCTTTACAGGGCGTCACTAATTTTTAAAAGTTCTTATCAAGTGTTAAACAGAAGACATATACGCGTTAAAATTCTACAAACGATTTATGCCATGCATCAAAGTGGTTCTGAAGAGTTAGAAAAGGAGGAAAAATTCTTATTCTCCAGCTTAGAAAGCATTCAGAATTTATACTTGATTATGGTCTCCGTATTGATGGAAATCAGAAGAAAAGAAGAAGAATTTTTAGAAATTGCAGCCAAAAAACACCTTGCCACCGAAAAGGATAAAAATCCAAACAAAAAATTCATTAAAAATCGTGTCTTGGTTTCGTTAGACAAAAACAACTTGTTGGCCGATAATCTTGAAAAATTTAAAATCATCAATTGGAAGCAAAACGACGACATGATATTATTGTTGTTGGAAGAAACCAAAAAAAGCAAGTTGTATTTGGATTATTTGGCTAGTAAAGAAAATTCTTTTGAAGAAGATAAACAGTTTGTAGCAAAATTGTTTGAAGAGGTAATTGCTACCAACGATAAATTGTTCGATTATCTTGAAGATTTCCGATTAACATGGGTGGATGATATTCCTTTGGTGAATACCATGTTTTTAAAACAGCTAAAAACTTTGGAGGAAAGCAATCTTTTCATTTTAGGGATTCCTTCCTTGTATAAAGATGCAGAAGACAAAGACTTTGCTAAAGATTTATTCCGTAAAACGGTTTTAAACGAACAGGATTTGGCCAAAGAATATTTAGACCGAACTCCTAATTGGGACCCTGAACGTATTTCTGAAATCGACACCATCATGTTGAAAATGGCGATTTGTGAATTTTTGCGTTTTCCATCCATTCCTATCAAAGTAACTATTAATGAATATTTGGAAATTGCCAAAGAATATGCTACGCCAAAAAGTAGTATTTTCATCAATGGAATCTTAGACAACCTCGTAAAAGAATATCAAAAAACAAATAAACTCAATAAGACCGGACGCGGTTTAATGTAAAATTTAAAACTAAAGAAAATGAAAAAGAACTCATTTTATGCTTTTGCTTTTGCAGCAATTTTAGCAGTAACGGCTTGTAAAAAAGAAGATGCTTTATCTAAAGTTGATCCCAACAGTAAAGATGTTGAAATGTATGCACCTCAAATGGTGAACGAAGCAGGTATTCCAATTGAAAATACTGAACCAAATGCTGCTGTTCAATCGGTTGAAAACAAAGTGGACGGTAAATATCCGGTAATGACTTTCAACAAAAAAGAACACGATTTTGGCGTAATTAACGAAGGTGATAAAGTAGAAACAGTTTTCACCTTTACCAATACCGGTGATGCTGATTTATTAATAACAAATGCTTCCGGTTCATGTGGTTGTACCGTTCCTGAATATCCTAAAGAACCAATCAAACCGGGTAAATCTGGTAAAATGAAAGTAACGTTTGATAGTGGAGGAAAACCGGGAATGCAACAAAAATCGGTGAACATTACTGCTAATACCGTAACCGGTAGAGATGTGCTTTCTATCAAAGCCAATGTAACGCCAAAAGCTAAACCGGCTGAAACAACAACTGTAACTCAATAACTCAATTATAATGGAAAATATCCAGTCTTTATTTCCTTTTTTGTTGATGTTCGTGGTGATTTATTTCTTCATGATTCGTCCGCAACAAAAAAGAGCAAAACAAGAAAAAGAATTCGAAAATAACCTAAAAGTAGGCGACCGGATCATCACTAAAAGTGGAATTCACGGTAAAGTAGCTGAATTATCTGAAGGTACTGTGGTAGTCGAAACCATGGCCGGAAAAATCAAAATGGAACGCTCAGCTATTTCAATGGAAATGAGTGCTAAATTAGTAGAGAAAAAATAATTATTTCCGATATTTATCATTTAAACCGATGTTTGCTAAAAGCATCGGTTTTATTTTTTCAAAACGGTCAAGTTTCGTTTTTTCCTGCTTAGCCGAATCGATATATTCGATGAATTCTCTCTGTTTATAAGGAGAAAAGGAATTAAATTTTTCTACCAATGCTGTACTTTGGTTCAATTGCGTAAGAAAAAAGTCTGACGGTTTTACTTCTTTCTTTTCCGGCTTGATAGAAAGTCCGTTTTTTTCATTTTCTATTGCTTGATTCACATAGTGAAGGACCAGTTTTTCATTTACTTCCTCTTTCGAAGTAAATCGCCATTGGCGTAATCCTTTCGTAACACCTTCACCGGCATTGACCAATACATTTTTTTCATCCGAAAGAAATACACCGTTAAAAAACCAAATGGTGAAATAATCTTTAAATCCTCCAATTCCAATGATGTTGCGGTTGTTCCAAGTATAAACAATACCGCCCCATTTTACCGTTTCTACCAACTCGGTTTTTTCGATAATGGATTTTAGTAATTCAATTTCTTCCAACCATTTTTGGTTTCTGTTCCAGGTTTTTTGGTCTTCCATAGTCTAAATTTACAACATATTCGCAAATTTATAAGAAATAAATTCGTGCAATTCGTGTAATTCGTGGCAAAAATTAGTTACTGACAAGCAAATTTAAAAATAAAAATTCGTGCAATTCGTGTCAAAAAAAAAAGCCACTGTTTCACAACTTTAAATTTGTAAACCAAACGAAAATTTATAAATAAAAGTTCTTGCAATTCGTGTCAAAAAAAGCCACTTCTTCACAGATTAATAATTAGTGACTGCTAAGTAAATTTATAAGAAATAAATTCGTGCAATTCGTGTAATTCGTGGCAAAAATTAGTTACTGACAAGCAAATTTATAAATAAAAATTCGTGTAATACGTGTCAAAAAAAAACCATTGATTCACAACTTGATAATTTGTAAATCAGTGGCTTTTAAAAAACAGGTATTTTATTTTTTCGGTTCTGCCGTTAACTCTGCAATTTTCACAATCACTTCCACCGCTTTTTGCATACTTTCTACCGGAACATATTCATACTTTCCATGGAAATTATGTCCACCCGCAAAAATATTCGGACACGGCAAGCCTTTATAGGACAATTGACAACCGTCAGTACCGCCGCGAATTGGCTTGATAATCGGTTTGATGTTTAGTTTTTTCATTGCTTTTTCAGCAATTTTTACAATATGAAATACTGGTTCTACCTTTTCTTTCATGTTGTAATACTGATCTTTGATTTCAATCACCGCAATTTCTTCTCCAAACTGTTTACGGTATTTTTTATTAAATTTTGCCGTCAAATCATGCAAAAATTCTTTTCTTTTTTTGAATAGTTTTTTATCGTGGTCACGAACAATCAAGGAAACGGTACTTTCTTCTATACTACCCGTGATGCCGGTTACATGATAGAAACCTTCATAACCTTTCGTATGCTCCGGTACTTCTTTTTTGGGTAATTTCGATACAAACTTGGCAGCCAATAACATCGAATTAATCATCTTTCCTTTTGCATAACCGGGATGCACACTTTTACCTTTAAAGGTAATTTTCGCACCGGCGGCATTGAAGTTTTCATATTCTAATTCGCCAATCTGACTACCATCCATGGTGTAGGCCCATTCCGCACCAAACTTTTCTACATCAAAATGATGTGCTCCTCGACCAATTTCTTCATCCGGTGTAAAACCCACTCTGATTTTTCCATGTTTGATTTCAGGATGCTGAATCATATATTCCATCGCTGTGACAATTTCAGTAATTCCGGCCTTGTCATCGGCTCCTAAAAGGGTAGTGCCATCAGTTGTAATCAAGGTTTGACCTTTGTATTGCAACAAATCGTTAAAGTAAGAAGGCGATAGTATGATGTTTTGTTCCGCGTTCAATACGATGTCTTTTCCGTCATAGTTTTCTATCACTTGCGGTTTCACATTCGCTCCCGTAAAATCCGGACTCGTATCATAATGCGAAATAAATCCAATCACCGGCACTTCATGTTCTACATTACCGGGTAAAGTGGCCATGATGTATCCTTTTCGGTCCATCGTCACTTCTTCCAAACCGATGGCTTTTAATTCTTTTACCAATTGACGAGCCAACACCAATTGATTTTTTGAACTGGGAGTAGTGTCAGAATTGGGATTCGATTCTGTATCAACAGTTACATAACTAATGAATCGGTCAATAATATGTTGCATAAAACGAATGTTTAGTTAAAGTTGAGCAAAAATAAAATTTACTTTAACAAAGATACGGATTGATTTTATTCGGCAATGTTAAGTTTTTGGGGTGTTTTTTTGTTTCTCCAAAGGAAACCGGAATCCAACTGCCGCTCCTCCAACCACTTGTTTTACATTATCCTGCATGTAATAAGCAAACTCAATTTCAAAATTATTCTTTTTACCCAACGCTACACCTAAAGTTAATGGAACATGGAAAATAACTCCATTTTTGTCAATATTTTCCAACGGCGTAAAGGTTTCAAATTGTCCGATAGAAGCTCCTAAACCAATCTCAAAATAAGGAGCAAAATAGGGAATAGGTGCTATCAATCGTGCTTTCCCACCAATCAATACCGCATTGCAAACCGCTCGATAAACCGGTTCAAAGGATTCTTTTCGTTCGGTTTCGGCATCGGTAATGATTAACCCAAAATAAGGTCTGACTTCAAACCACGATTTTAATTTCATCACATATTCTCCCTGCATATAAAAACCGGTTCCTTCTAAATCAATATCCTCATCTACAAATACGTATCCAAAACCAATTGAAGCTTCAATCGATTTTTCTTTTATCGTTTGAGCAATAAGAGAGCTTTGTAGTAAAAGGAGGAATAACAAAACCGTTTTTTTCATGCTGGAAATTTTTTACAAAAATAACGTATCTTTTTAAAAATGAAAAAGTATTACTACTCTCCATTTTAATTTAGGATACTTATTTGTCAAGAAATGTTTAGTTTTTAGGGTAGTGACAACTAATCACTAATCACTAATTACTAATCACTCTTTCCTCACCTGCTTAAACAACCACTCATACAATTCATCCTGATGAAACAAGCGTTCCACACTACCGTGATTGCCGCCTTTGATTACGGTTAGCGTCACATCGGCATTGATGTTACACTTTTTTATGGCGTCATACATTTTTTGCGATTCCGAAAGGGGAACAATATAATCTACATCGCCATGCTGAATCCAGAGGGGGACAGTGGCCAAGCGACAGCCGTCTTTTTCGTTTCCGCCACCGCAAATAGCGACAGCAGCGGTGAGTTTATCCGGATGTTTACCGGCAAAATGCAACGTTCCATACCCGCCCAAACTCATGCCACACACATAAATGCGTTGCTCGTCGATGGGATAATTTTTTTGAAGATACTCAATCAGTTCTAAGACTTTATCAGGATTCCAACTGCCGCTTGCCAGTTGAGGAGCCACCACTATAGCCGGAATTTTTCGGCCTTTTTCAATGGCTCGCAACACCCCGTATCGCTTTACTCGGTTAATATCGGTACCGGAAAGACTTTTACCGTGCAAAAACAACAACAACGGCAATTTTTCCTCCGGTTGCTTCTCCGGCACTTGTATCCAAAACGGATAAGTGGTTTTGTTTTTAACCGTGGTAAGCTGAGCATAACCCAACCCCACCCAAAAGAGCAACACAACAACATTTATTTTTTTAACGCGTAACATGGTGAAATTTTGAAGGGCAAAAATAGTGAAAATTGGGGGTTGGAAAGTGTTTATTAATGAAAAACCTCGTTTGTTTAACGAGGTTGGTTTTGGGTTTTTTAGGAATTTTTGTTTTTTTTGGTGGGGTAAAACGATTAGGTGTTTTAACAGTTGGTTTTAATTTGAGTTTTTTATTTTATCCAGATAGATTTTTATGTCATCGGTTTCAAATAATTCAAAGTTTATCAGTTTATCTCGTAGAAATGAAATTGTATTTAAATTAAGAAGGGCTCTCCTAAAGATTTGTCTTTTAATTTTGTTTTGATTTTTTTTATCACTTGTCATAAATTTTACTCTCATAAATATTTGTTCGTATTCATTATAAACTGCAACTAGGTAATAGAAAGGTAAACTCAAAAAGCTTAAAAGTACCGGTAGAACTAATATATTTAGATTTTCTATTGAAGTGAATTTTGAATAGTCAATTAAGGTTTTATAAATCGAAAACGAAAAGTATATTAAGCTAATTATTGCTATAGAGTTTACTAGAAACTTTGATAAAATATTATATTCATTTTTATCAGAAAGAAATTTAATAACTCCAATGAAAGAAATCAATGGTAACATCAAAATT
>JAFLBT010000056.1 GCA_017302935.1 Flavobacteriales bacterium
GTTTTTCATAAGATATTCAAATAATGCTCTGCCTTGACCGTGAAGATAGACGGATAATTGACAAGCTCGTTCTTCTTGGTTATGAGGTGTGATGATTTCAAATTCGGTTCCGTCGATTTCGCGGTCAATTTCGTGGAGGATGAATTCTAAATAGGCGGTTAAGTGATTCCTTTTTTGAATTAATTTTTTCATGCCCACTTCGGCAAACATTTCAACTGAAGCTAGATAAGGAGCAAGAGATAAAATCGGTAAATTACTGATTTGCCAACCATCGGCTCCGTTAACCGGATCAAAATCGGGTTCCATTTTGAAACGACGCTCTTTATTGTGTCCCCACCAACCCGCAAAACGAGGCAAATCGTTGTCGTGGTGATGTCTTTCGTGAACGAAGCAACCGGAAGCATTACCCGGTCCGGAATTCATGTATTTATAGCTGCACCAGCAGGCGAAATCTACATTCCAATCGTGGAGTTCGAGTTCAATATTTCCGGCGGCATGAGCTAAATCCCAACCCACATAAGCACCGGTTTTATGACCGGCTTCAGTGATGGATTTGATGTCGAACACTTGTCCGGTATAATAGTTTACCCCGCCAATTAAGACTAATGCTAACTCCTCGCCTACTTCTTCGATTTTGGCAATGATATCTTCATGGCGAATGTTGTGTTCTCCTTCTCTACGTTTGATTTCAACTATGGCTTCTTTGGGGTCGTACCCATGAAATTTTACCTGACTTTGAAACATGTATTGGTCGGAAGGAAAGGCTTTTTCTTCACAGATGATTTTGTATTTTTTGGGTGTAGGTCGATAAAAAGAAACCATCATCAAGTGAAGGTTTACTGTTAAAGTATTCATCACCGTAATTTCAGAGGGTTTTGCTCCCACGATTCCACTCAGGGGTACAGCAAAACGTTCGTGATAATCCCACCAAGGTTTGTCGGCATAAAAATGACCTTCAACGGCGAGTTTAGCCCAATCGTTCATGACTTCATCTACATACGCTTGAGTGCGTTTGGGTTGTAAACCAAGTGAATTTCCGGTGAAATAAATCACGTTTTTACCGTTTATACTGGGAAAAATAAATTCGTCACGGTACTTAAAAAGTTCGTCTTGTGCGTCTAATTGTTGAGCAAATTCGCGTGTATTTTGAAAATTCATGTAGTAGTTTGTTTGTTTGGTAAAGATAGGAATTTTTTAGCATTTTGGGATTGCACTAATTCTGATAAACTTTTGATTTGAAACTTTATGTTGCACAGATTGCGTGAGGGATAGAGCCATTGTCTGAGCTCTTTTTATTTCAGCCCGGCGGGATGAAATAAAAAAGCGAGTGGCGAAAGCCCGACCCTTGTGGTCACGCCCAAAAAAAATCCCAACCGGAAAAGATTGGGATTTTGTATTTTAAGATTTTAAACGTGTTGAGATTAAATAATCAACATGGCGTCACCGTACGAATAGAATCTGTATTTTTCTTTAATGGCTTCTTCGTAGGCTTTTTTCATTAAATCATGACCGCAGAAAGCCGAAATCATCATTAAAAGAGTTGATTTAGGTGTATGAAAATTTGTTACCATACAATTGGCAATACTAAAATCGTATGGCGGATAGATGAATTTATTGGTCCACCCTTCGTAAGGATTCAACGTTTTAGCAGAAGAAACCGAACTTTCGATAGCTCTCATAGAGGTTGTTCCGATACAACAAACACGCTTTTTGTTTGCGATAGCATTGTTTACCACATCGCAAGCTTGTTGAGTAATGATTAGTTCCTCAGAATCCATTTTGTGTTTGGATAAATCTTCCACTTCAACCGGATTGAAAGTTCCCAAACCAACGTGTAAAGTCACTTCAGAAAAATTGATTCCTTTGATTTCAAGGCGTTTCATCAAATGTTTAGAAAAGTGCAAACCGGCAGTTGGAGCCGCCACAGCACCTTCTACTTTGGCGTAGATGGTTTGATAACGTTCTTCATCTTCAGGAGTAACTTCTCTATTGATGTATTTCGGGATTGGGGTTTCGCCCAACTCGGTTAATTTATTTCGAAACTCGTCATATGAACCATCGTATAAGAAACGAAGGGTTCTACCGCGAGAAGTAGTATTATCGATAACTTCAGCTACTAATGAATCATCGTCTCCAAAATACAACTTATTCCCAATACGGATTTTTCTGGCCGGATCAACCAACACGTCCCAAAGGCGTTGTTCAGCATTGAGTTCACGTAACAAAAACACTTCGATTCTGGCTCCGGTTTTTTCTTTGTTTCCGTACAAACGAGCGGGAAAAACTTTGGTATTGTTCATAATCATTACATCGCCATCATCAAAATAATCGATAATGTCTTTGAATAATTTGTGTTCAATTGTTTTTTTGGCTCTGTTCACCACCATTAAACGAGATTCGTCACGGTTTTCTGCTGGAAATTCTGCCAATAATTCGGCAGGTAAATTGAAGTTAAAATGAGATAATTTCATATATAGTGATTAGTGAATAGTAATTAGTGAATAGTTTCACTAGTTCTAAAATTCCGGTGGCAAATATACGATTGCGAAATAGGGGTTGTCAAGTGTTTTGGGATATATTTTTTTGGAAAGGTATTAAGGTGCTAAGGCACTAAGGTTCTGAGCTTGCATCTTTGTGAAAATTTGATTTTATTTTGAAATTTGAAAACCGAATTTTTCAAGATCATCCCAAAAAGTAGGATAGGATTTTGAGACCACTTCGGCTTCTTCTATGTTAATGGGTGTTTTTAAGGCTAATGGTGCAAAGGCCATGGCCATGCGGTGGTCTTGGTAGGTTTTGATTGAAACCTCACCCCCAACCCCTCTCCAAAGGAGAGGGGAGCGAGCGTCAAGTGTTAATGAATCATTTGTGACTGATATATTGGCTCCAAATTTCGTAAGTTCATTTTTCAAAGCCTCTAATCTATCCGTCTCTTTGATTTTAAGTGTGTGTAAACCGGTTAAATCGCAACCTATTCCTAGTCCGAAGCAGGTTACAGCGATGGTTTGGGCGATGTCAGGTGAAGATTGAAGATTGAAGAGTAACGATTTTTGATTTTTGATATTGTAATTGATTTTTGATATTGTAATTGAATTATTATTGAACTCCGTTTCTACTCCGAAACTTTTATAGATTTCGACAAGGGCAGCATCACCTTGTAAACTGTTTTGTTTGTAACTTGAAAGCGTAACTTGGGTTCCGATTGGAGATAATGCGATGATGGAATACCAGTAGGAAGCGGAAGACCAGTCACTTTCGATTGTTAATTTTTGATTGACGATTGCTGATTTTTGATTTACTTTAATTTTATTTTCAATAAATGAGGTTTCTACTCCAATTTCATTCAGTAAAGCCAATGTCATTTTGATGTAGGGAATTGACGTGATTTCTCCTTCTAAAGTTAACTCGAGACCGTTTTCAAGTTTGGGTGCAATTAATAATAAAGCTGAAATATATTGACTACTCACGTTTGCTTGAAGAGCAACTTTGTTTTGGCTAATTTTTTTGCCTTTGATGCGAATGGGTGGGAAACCTTCATTTTCTTCATAACTGATTTCGGCACCTAGTTGTTGAAGAGCTTCAACGAGAATTTTGATGGGACGCTCTTTCATCCTTGACGAACCGGTTAATATTACTTCCTTTCCTTCTTGAATGGCGAAATATGCGGTGAGAAAACGCATGGCGGTGCCGGCGTGGTGGGTGTCGATTACGGTAGTCTGTTGTCTGTTGTCTGTTGTCAGTTTTTGGATGGCTTTGAGCATTACATCAGAGTCATCAGAATTAGAGGTGTTTTCTTGAACTAAGTTGGGATATAGAGCTTGGAGCAACAACAATCGGTTGGTTTCAGATTTGGAACCGGTGATTGTAATTAACGATTGCTGATTGTTTATTGCTGATTGTTGAAGTTTAACATCCATTATTTAGTCACAACTTTTAGTCCGATGATGGAGATGATTAGGGTGCTGATAAAAAATACACGCCAAAAAGTGGCAGGCTCTTTGAATACAAATATACCAACGAGCACACTTCCAACGGCTCCGATTCCTGTCCAAACAGCATAAGCGGTTCCTATGGGTAATTCTTTGGTTACTTTGACCAGTAAAACCATACTGATGGTAAGGCAAATTAAAAAACCTGAATACCAAAGCCACATAGATGAGCCGGTCGTTTCTTTGGCTTTGCCTAAACACGCTGCAAAGGCCACTTCAAATAAACCGGCGATGATAAGGAGAATCCAGTTCACTTCTTTTTTCTGTTTCTTATTTTTTCAAAGATAAACAATTCGGCTAAAGCCATGGAAACTGCCCAAAAAAGAATAAAAAACCAAGGATTATGGTTCTCATCTTCCAAAAAATAGGTCATTAACCAACCTATGAGTCCGTAAATAATCAAAGCGGTTATGAAATGAATAACTTTCTTTTTCAATCTATTTCAATTTCTCGTTATTGTGATGACGGTCGTGGTCGCGTTTGGTTTTCAAGTCCATTTTTTTGTCAAAAGCGGCTTGTAAATCAACACCGGTTTGGTTGGCAAGGCAAAGCACAACAAAGACCACATCGGCTAATTCTTCACCAAGGTCTTTGTTTTTATCGCTTTCTTTTTCGGATTGCTCACCATAACGACGGGCGATGATTCGGGCTACCTCACCAACTTCTTCGGTAAGTTGAGCCATATTGGTTAGTTCGTTAAAGTAGCGTACACCGTGGTTTTTGATCCAGTTGTCTACTTCAAGTTGGGAGTTTTTCAGGTTCATTTATCTGTTTTTTAATATTTGAAGCAATCTATCATTAATAAAATAATTGCTCTTACCAATCTTTATTTTCTTTAAAAACTGATTTTCATCATCAACTAATGCATTAAGATAACTTGCGGCTGTATTTCTGTGTACACCGAGCTCTTTTTCAATAAAATCAATTTTTGTATAAGGGTGTTTAAAAATAGTATTTATTAAATCATGACTATAAAATTTATGATTAGCTCGTATTTTTTGTTTGTAATCATCCATTAATAATTTTATGTTATTAACCACTTTAATTGTGTCTTTTGATGTTACCTCAACCCCTTTTAACATCCAAATAATCCATTCTTCCCATTTATTTTCTGTTCTTACTTCTTGCAATAATCTGTAATAATCTGATTTGTTTTTAATGATATAACTACTCAAATACAAAACAGGAATATCTAACAATTGCTGCTGTACTAAATACAACATATTTAAAATTCTACCTGTCCTACCATTTCCATCATAAAACGGATGAATACTTTCAAATTGATAATGAATGATTGGCATTTTAATTAATCCATCAATTTCATGAAATGATGCATCATTGATGTAAACTTCTAAATTTTCTAAAAGTTTTATGATTTCTAAATGATTTTGTGGAGGTGTATAAACAATTTCTTTTGTTTTTGGATTTTTTAAAACCGTTCCGGGAACTTTTCGAACAGGATGATTTGGAGAAACTATTTCTTGTATTTTCTTTATATCATTAATGGTTAAAATACCTTTTTCTTTTATTATTGAAAAACCTGTTTTTAAAGCTTTTGCATAACTTTGAGCTTCTTTTGCTGCTTGTGAAATGTTTTCATCTTCAATTGCTGCCTGATACAACTCATCATCTGTAGTTACAATATTTTCTACTTCGTTACTATCTTTCGCTTCTTGCAAAGCAATAGTATCTATTAGAATTTGAGAATTAGGTATTTTTTTTATTTCACCACGCAGTTCGCCTAATGCTCTAGTTGCTGTTACCAATGCCTTTAATATAGCTATACTTTCTAAATTGATACTTGGCGGCAATGCTGTAACTTCAAAGTTATCCATGATGTTCTATTAGTTATACACAAATTTAGGTGTTTTTTTGTGTTCATTCTTATTTCATGCACAAGAAAATGATGTTTTTTGTGCACGTTATTTGTTTATGCACAAGAAAATGACGTTTTTTGTGCACGTTATTTATGTCATGTATAAAAAATAAAGAAAATTATACACATTTTTTTTCATGCACAAGAAAGTCGTGTTTTTTATGCACGTTATTTTTTTATGTACAAGAAAATGATGTTTTTTGTGTATGTTACTGTTTCATGAATAAGAAAACACTGTTTTTTGTAAACGTTTTTACTCTTTCAAAAATTCGTATTCGTACACTTTAGGTTTTATTTTATCACCTAAAACAGCTAATTTGTTTCTTAGTTCGGTAATTAGTTTAGAGTAAATAGCATCATCACTTTTACTGTTCATTCTACCTTTGTCATTTCTGCCTTGAAAATATTCGCGAATGTCATATAAACTGGCATTTACATTTACATTGGGTTGGGAATGATAATATTTCCAAAGTTCTCTACCGGCATCAAAAACGGCGGTGGCTTCTTCTGAAAAAACAAGTGGTTTATTTTCTGTTGTTGTGGATTGTTCAAAAAGTGTATTTGACCCACTTTCTTTTTTGATTTTACCTTTTATAAAATCGGTCATGAAATTACTCTCAAATTTGGCTTGGGCGTTTACTTCATATTCTGTAAACGGAATCCAGTGGTTGGTGCCTTCTGAACTTGTAATTCTATTTTGACCGTGAAAAAGTGCAAAAGCCAAACAATCATTTTGAAATTCAATATCGGTTTGCCAGCCATCTCTTGGAAATAAATATTGGTCTCTATCATTAAGCCAAGTCGCATCAATGCAATTACGAGCAGAAAAATAAATTAAACCTGATATTAAGTTATATGTTTGAAATGAAAAATAATTTACATGCCTTGTCCCAATGTGTACTGTAAAATTTAAAAAACTGTTATTTTGAAAATCAGGAGCAGGATTTTCCATAAAACCTACACCTGTTTTCGATTTGTCATCAAATAACTTAATCCATTTATTAATACTGTTTGGCAATTCCCCATAAAAGTTTTTAGATGAATTATAATTTCCATTTTTATCATAAACATCTGTTTGGATTGTATTTATTTTTGATTTACCAGCTGTATTCCATATTGTAAAACCAATTGGAAATTTTCCTTTTACATTGTCAAAGGTTTCGGCAGGTACAATAAAACCACTCACATAATCCACTAAAAAATATTCTTTGAATTTTTTAAAATTGGAACCATTTATAAATTTCAATTTTGAAAATTGACCTAAAATACAACCCGGAATTTTTTCATAAATATTCGCCATAAATAAAGCAAATATTTCATTAGAAGCATTTCCAATTTTGGGTTTTAAAAGTTCGTTAATTTTAAACTGAGTTGTAACTCCGCCTTTATTCTCTCCTGTTCCTGTTACAGTTTTTGAAGAAGTTGCCTCCGCATAAGGTGGATTAATATACACCACTAACTTTTTCCGTTTTTCTTCATCGTTAATAATGTCTTGCAAACTTTGTGGTAGCTTGGCAAAATCATCATTCAAAAAATCAAACTGAAACACATTATTTTTAAGCAAATTGGCACCATGGTCAATGCGTTCGTGCATTACGTTAACATCTGCTTGGTCGAGTGTGCTGGCATAAATGTTGTATTTGTTGGTTAATCCGGCTAATAAGTTTCCTGTTCCGGCGGCACAATCCCAAATATAATAATCGTCTTGCCAGTTTTCACCTAAATAATCGGTAAGGTATTTTTGAGAAAGTTCAACCCAAATACGTGGTGTAAAAAATGCTCCTTTACGCTCACGAATATCTTGAGGTACCAATAAATCACGGCGTTCTATGATGTAATCTTGAAATTCTTTAAGTGGAGGTCGTTTGTAGCGTTTCCAAAAATGAAGATACGTATCTTTGTTTTTTAATCGAATGACCGCATCAAACATTTGCTTTAGGTTTTCCTTGGCAATTTTGTACCCTTCATTTTGAAAAACGACAAATAAATTATCCCGAATAGATAGATCGTCTTCAATGTTTTGTGTGTCTTTATCGTCAACAAACAAATCGGCCAAATAGAAATCGCTGTCTAAAATATTGGCTTTTTTGAGTTCGTCCCAATTCACGTCGATAATCGGTTTTATTGTTTCCAACCAACGTAAATAAATCGGAATAAAATTATTTTTATCGATTTTAAGTTTGCTTGCTGTTGTAGCTTTTGCAACATTATTTTTTATAAAAGCAAGCAGTTCTTTTTCGTCTTTTTCAAAATCATAAACATACGTGTTTTTTTTGAGTGTAGCTTCAATTCGCTCTTTAATTAATTGAAATTCTTTAGTGCTATGATTGCTTGGAGTCACATTCCAATTGAAATCATTGATATAAAAAATATCTTGCACATTAATATACGGAACGAATGCAATTTTTTCAAAATCAAACGCCCCTAAAAAAGCAGGTGGCATGGTTTTATCGAATGTTCTTGCCTTACCAATAGTTAAGATTAATTGCACAAACATTGAAGCAATATCAAACTTACCTGTTTTTACCTCTGCCCAAAGCAATGGTGTCCGCCCAAATAAATTATCTTGTTTCGGAAAAACGGTAAAATCTATATCTCCTAAAATTTCGGTAGTGTCAAATTGTTTGAACCAATCGACTCCTACTTTATTTTTTAGTTCTTCTTCTCGAATTTTGTTGTACTTCATTTTGCCTTTATAAAGGAATTAGCACAAATATAAGTATTTACTCTTTATTTTTCGTATCAACAAGAATCGTTACCAGTCCGTCGTTTAAAAGTGACACTTTCATGTCTGCACCAAACTTTCCGGTTTGTACTTTTTTTGCTAAGTCTTTTTCAATTTGCCGAATAAATTGATTGTAAAGTGGACGTTTTGGAGGTTCATTTTATGATTTTCTTTTTAAAACGATATTTTCTTTTTCCTTGTTAAAAATTTCAATGAAAAATTTTTGAATTTCTGCATATTCATCTGGAGTATAAAAATACGTTTTTAAATCAAAATTAATTTGTAATAACACTTTATTTTTATCCTTGGTAACTTTGTATGAATAAAGAGCATCATTATTTAAAAGTGCCATTTTTTTCTCTGATGGAATTGATTCTATTTCAAATTCTTCGGGTAAATTTATAGAGACCGTTACTTTTTTATTCATTGGAAAAATAAAATCTACAGGTAGGTTTCTTTTTTCTTTAGTAAACATAGCTTCTTTTTTTGCTAAAAAAAACAAAGGATTAACCAGAATTTTATTGAAAGAAGTAGTTTCGTTTTCTTTGTATTCAAAGGTGTAATTTTCAATTATTGGTTTGGCATTATCAAATTTATTTGATAAATCGTAATTTGATATTTCAAGTGAATAAAATTCTGACTCTAATTTATCAGCCATTTCATCACTTTTTAAAAGATCGTGTTTTCTTCTGAAATCATAAGCTAAATAATTATCTTTCTGACTTCTGTATTTTCCTTTATACGATAAATCATTATTTAAATCTACTTGAAGAAAAGTGCTTTCTTTTGAAGTAAATTCAGGATTTAATAAAACTTCGGAGGAACCACCCGTTTGTTGAACTAATCTACCAGTACCATTCAAACATAAAGGAGGTAAAATATTTAACGTTCCATGCTTATCTGATGCATCCAAAAGGTATGTTTTTCCATTGTCTTCAACATGTGCAATTAAATAATTGAAAGCATCTATGTTCGGAAATTCAGCTGTACCATTATCACGAGTACTCAATAAAACAGGATTAGCATTAAACCCGGCTCGATTGAGCATTGTAATTAATACCATATTTATTTCTGCGATATTGCCAGAACGCTTAGTGTAGGCTTCAACTACACCTTCTTTTGTGAAAATACCTCTGTAACCATTCCATTGAATTCTATTTTTTACAAAATTTTGAATGGTTTTCATTTTCATCTCATTACTCATAGTATCAGAAACAATTCGCAATAAATCATCTTCAAAATAATTTCTTTTTAATAATTCAGCTCCGAATTTTTTATCTTTATAAATCGATTTTGTTACATCATCCCACGTTTCAGCAATTTGCTTTGAATCTTGATTATGGATTAATATTTTTTCTAGTTCATTTTCAATTTTTGATTTATAATTCTGCCAATTATCTACAAAAGGTTCTCTTTCTATTTTTGGTAAATCTTTTAAAACAAATGTTTTGCTGTTTATCATATAATCAATAGAACCATTTTTAAATCCACCTGCGTAGTATTCATGTCCGCCATGAAGAATATCATTGTATAGTTCAGGCTTGAAAAACCCTCTTAAAACAGACTTATAAACATAGTTTGTTGGAATTTCTGTAATAAAAACAGCATAATTTGTAGGGATAAAATCTTGAAAATCAAAATCGCGAAGTGAATGAATATAATCGGAAATTACTTTATATTTCAATTCAATGATTGACCCAACTTTTACATTTGAAAACACAACAGAAGTTGTTTTTACATATTCTCCAATATTATCTTCGTTTATACCTTCTTTTTTGACATTTATTTTTTCAATTTTATCATCAACAATATTGTAAGTAACCGCTTTTTCTATGGCAACTCTATCATTGTATAATCCTTTTCTGTTGATGTACGAGTTTATTTTATGAATCCCATAATCCAATCCTTCTTTTTTATAGATTTTGATTCTGTAGGTGATTTCATGAACAGATTCAAAACCTCTCTCTCGATGATATTCAAAAGTTACTTTTCCTTTTTTATAAAGATAAGCAGCAGAAGCAGATGTATCTAAATGATGCTTTTTTTCGAGTAATTCTTGTTTTGTCACCTCTTTAAGTTCATATATTTTTCCTTTTTGGGCATATAAACTTGTTTTAATTAAAGCTACTAATAATAAACTAAAAAATACTTTTTTCATACTATATTTTTTTTAATACCACTTGTTCATTTTCTTTATCCACAATTTGCTTAAAAAAATCTTTTACAGCTTCATATTCTGTTTGAGCAATATAGGAAACTAAAATTTCGTATTGTACCATAATTTGAATGCTTTTTTCGGCTTTTTGTATTACATACTTGTAGCTTCCCATATTGTCCGGTAATCCAATATTAATGGATGTGGGAATGGATTCAATTGCAAATCCGTCAGGAATATTTATGGTATAACTATATTTTGATTTAGTTGGATAAATGAAATCAATAGGAAATGCTCTTGTTTCTGAAACAAAGGGATTTGATTTGGTTGTTTGAAAGAACAAAGGCTTAAACAATATAGAATTCCCAACTATATCTGCACTTTGATCAGCCGAAAAGGTATATGTTTCGTTAATTGGTTGATAAATTTCTTTATCGTTGGTAACATCATAATCTTCAATAGATAAATTTCCATATTTATTTTCTAAATCTTCAATCCAGTTATCTTTAGATTTCACAAGATATTTTTCTCTAAAACGTTTTGCTAAATAGTTTGTCATTTGTCTTCTGAGCTTACCCGTAAGTTTTCCATTTTGGTCTAAAGTAAACCCGATGAATCCATTATCTTGGCTTGGAGTATTGACAAATAATGGAATTTCTTCGTTTTCGCTATTTTTTTTAATTAATCGTCCTTTCCAATTCAACGCTCTTTCAGGCAACATATTAACAGTTGAAAAAGGGTCAGTTGCATCCAAAAGAACCATTCCGTTTGGTAATGTTACACTTGCCACTACATAATTAAAACCATCACGTGTTGGAAACAAAGGAATTCCGTGTTTTCGCGTGCTTACTAAAACCGGATTTGCATCAAAACCGTTAGCATTTAACATATTAATTAAATTTAAATTGACCTCAGCTGTATTTCCAGAACCAAGTTTATATGCTTCTTTTACACCTGTTTTACAAGTAAAACCATTATTTTCATTCCATTTTACTTTTTGTTTACAAAACTCTAGGATTTTGACTAACTTTTCTTGATCGGAAGACACATCACTTAAAAGCGGATTCAAATCATTTTCAAAATAGCCTGTTTTCTTTAGTTCTTTGCCAAAATCTTCGCGTAAAAAAATAGAATTCGCTACGTCATTCCAGGTTTGACTATAGTTTTTAAATGATTCTCCCGGAAACTGACGAGATTGTAACTCCATACTATAGGAAGCTCTATAATTATTGATGTTGGTTATAAAGGGTTCCTCTTTTAAAGGCGGAACTTCTTTTGCTACAATTTCATAAACATTATTAACATAAGTAAATGAATCATTATAGGTAGTTGACATAGCTTTATCTTGCCTAACAAATCCTGTAGAATTTATTTTCCCTTCTTTAGAATATTTCTTTAGATTTAATGGATAGTATCCTTTGATATTAGGTCTAAAAACATAATATTGAGGTATAGAAATTCTAACATCTATAAACTCTAACGGTATATCATATTGACATTGTATTTCATCAATATTTTGATTAAATGGAGATGTTACAGTATATTTATATTCAACAATACATCCTGCTTTTAAATTGGGCATTGTGAATTTGACCTCGGTTTGATTCTCATTAATCTTATTTTCAAAAACTTGATCTTTTTTTAATTTTGTTTCTACTATCTTACCATTCTCAATAGAATAGGTTATACCATCCACTCTTGAAATGGTTTCTCTTGTATTTCCATTGTTGTATAAATATTCTGAGCCCTCCGCATAGGTAAATCCATCTTGATTATAAATCTTTATACGATAAACAATGTCTTTTACTTGAAAAAAGCCTTTGTTATTATCATAATCATAATAAACATGTTGACGCTTGAATAGTATTGAAGCATTTGCATTTTTATCTGTTTTATGCTCTTTTTGGTCTAAATCTGCCATTGTAATTTTTTCTAATTTAAATTCTTGTGCAGTTGATAACAAAAAGAAAAACAATGCATTTAAAATAAGTAGCTTTTTCATATTGATTAGTTTAGTTGAATTAAAAATTTGGCATTATCAAATTTGTTTACTTCGATTAAAAAATTTCTGAAATCATTATAATCAGTATTGTTATGTTGAGCCTCAAAAAGTGTAAACTTTCTTTTATAAACAATTTTATGTTCATTAACGGTTATGTCAAATTGATATGTGCCAAATTTAGTTTCAAGCAATGTGTTTTGTGGCAATGCTTCAATTTTTGAATTTTCCGGTAATAAAAATTCAATTTCGTCAAATTCTGTGAAACCTCTCTTAATGTTAACAGGTTGCTTTCTTGTTCGAATTTTATCCGGAATATTTTCCCATCTTGAAAACGGATTTACATTTACAATCAATTGATTTGCATTTTTAAGAGCAAATTTTTCCACTTCTAAATCGAATTTTTCTTCCCATGTTTTTGATTCATTATTCCTTTTAGTTGAAAATTCATTCAGAATAATCGGATTATAATAATCCCAAATTTCTCTATAAAAATCTTTTCGTTCATTTTCTGTTTTGTATTCTAAAGCATATCTTCGTTCAACTGTAATACCATTAAAAACCTTGTCTAAATTTGCCATCATTTTACCATCAGAATCCAATTGAACTGTTGCTTTAGAAAAAATGATATTCTCTTTTTCATCATACTTTTTTGTTTTTTCAATCTTGCCTCCTTCCGGTGTAACGACTAATACTTTTCTATCTTCATTACTTGAACCAATTTCTCCAAAAGCACTCTTTTGACTGGTACACTCTAACCAAATATTTTCTTTTCCGGGAATACACAATATCATGTGATTTCCTTGTAAGAATGGCATTTCAGTTATAAAATCTTTTTTATCCGCATCATTTGAAATAATGGTATGATAAGCATTTATACCCACCGCTTTTAATAATGCAAAAGTGTAGTTGGTCAAACCTTTACAATCACCATAACCTAATCTATCTACATCGGCTGCTTTCATGGGCTGCCAACCACCTATTCCTAATTGAATAGACACATAACGTGTTTTATCTTGTACATATTTATACACTATTTTTGCCTTTTCCTCATCAGTATTTGCATTTGAAGTCAATTGCTTAATTTTTTGTATGGTTGTTTCAGGTAATTCAAATTGTGTTTTGTAAAGCTTTTCATAAAACCATTTTCCTAATTCTTCCCAGTTGTTTGCTTTTCCTTCTACTCCCTTCAAACTAAAATGATTAAGCGAAAAATAGGCTATAGGAAAAAATTTATGGTTGGGAAGACTGTAATTTTCTCTTTTTAGTGCTTTTAAATTATGTAATTGATAAAGAATTGTAGTACCAACATTCTTCTTTTCTATTTGAAAATTTTCGAAGTTTTTTTCCAAAACATTACATTTGATTTCAGGTTGAACATTCAACTCAAAAGAGGCATTTTCAATAGCAATACCATAATTTTCAAACGGTGACCATCTTTCCAAAAAAGCTGTGTCAGACGATTCATAACTGTAATCAAATTGAATAATAAAAGGATAATTTATTGGCGTATAATCAATGTATTTTAGTCTGTCATCTGACTGAATGGTGATTGCATCATTTGAAGATACATCCTTAAAATCATTTTTTTTGAATTTTTTAATTTCTATACCGTAGTTGTTGTAAATCTTAACTTCTAATTTTTTGATGGAAGTCTTATCATCATAATTCAAATAAGGTATGTTCTTTTGATAACCTATTTCATTATATACTATAACAGTTTTAGTGACTTGATAAGCATATAAATTAAATTTTTTTATTTCTAATTTCTCCTCAAGTTTTTTAATCACAGCATCTGCATTCTCTTTAAGTTCAGCCGAAACATCGATTGAAGATAAATTTTGGGCATTAGATATGATTTGAAAAAGAAGAAAAAAGGATACAAAAAGACGTTGACACATATAAATACATGAAAAATTATACAATGAAAATTGCGTGATATACTTTTTTTGGAAATTGTGGTTTTCAAATTTAACACAATTTTTGTAAAAAACAAATTACTCTTTGTTTTTCGTGTCGATTAGAATCGTAACCGGTCCATCGTTTAAAAGTGAGACTTTCATGTCTGCACCAAACTTTCCGGTTTGTACTTTTTTTTCTAAGTCTATTTCAATTTGTTGAATAAATTGATTGTAAAGTGGAATCGCAAATTCCGGTTTTGCTGCTTTGATATACGAAGGCCGATTACCTTTTTTGGTAGAAGCATGAAGTGTAAATTGACTGACAACGATTATATCTCCATTTATATCTTTCACGGATAAATTCATCACGTCATTTTCATCACCAAAAATGCGAAGATTGACAATTTTAGACGAAAGCCATTCGATGTCTTCCTTAGTATCTATCTCTTCAATTCCCACCAAAATCAATAATCCTTTTTGGATGGAAGCCACAATTTCTCCATCAATGGTTACCGATGATTGTGAAACTCTTTGGATAACGGCTTTCATTTTTGTGGTTATGAGTGAATGGTAATGGGTAATTGGTTAGTCAAAATCCTGATTTCTTCCCTCTGCATAAATGTCATTTCGGTATTGTTCTTCGTCACCTTCTAAAATCTGGAGATAACTTTTGTAACGCGACCAGGCAATTTTATCTTCGTCTAATGCATTTTTAATGGCACAATATGGTTCATCCTTGTGTAAACAATTGTTGAATTTACAATGATCCTCCAACTCAAAAAATTCTGGAAAATATCCTTTTATTTCTTGCTTTTCCATGTCAACAATTCCAAATCCTCGAATTCCGGGTGTATCTATAATTTTAGAATTAAAAGATAAATCAAACATTTCTGCAAACGTAGTGGTATGTTGTCCTTGTTGATGCAAATCGGATATTTCTTTTGTTTTTAAATTCAAATTAGGCTCTAAAGCATTGACTAAAGTTGATTTCCCAACTCCGGAATGACCGGAAAACATACATACTTTTCCTTCCATCATTTTTTTTAGCTCTTCTAATCCTTTTCCGGCTGTAGCCGAAACCCGAAGGCATTCATAACCAATTTGAGAATAAATGTATTGCAAAAACAATTGATCATCCAAAGTTGCATCATCATAGGTGTCAATTTTATTAAAAACCAACACAGCTTTGATGTGATAGGCCTCGGCAGTAACTAAAAATCGATCTATAAAACTCGTAGTTGTTACTGGATTATTTATCGTAACCAACAAAAAAACAATATCAATATTGGAGGCAATAATATGCGTTTGCTTTGAAAGATTAACCGACTTTCGAACAATATAATTCTTTCTATCATGAATGTTATGAATATTTCCGGTAACCGCATCAGAAGTTTCATCAATTTCAAAATCAACAACATCGCCCACCGCAATTGGGTTGGTACTTTTGATTCCTTTCATACGGAATTTCCCCTTAATCCGGCAATCATAAAACTGATTGTTTTCGGCTTTAACGGTGTACCAACTCCCGGTAGATTTATAAACGATTCCTGTCATCTAATTTAATAATTCTTACAAAGGTAAAAAACATACTTTGAATTGTAGTAAAAACTAACTTATATAAAAAAGGTTGCCCTTTTTTGGACAACCTCTCTATTTTAGTTTTCTAGAATCAACCTTCCTAATCTGTCTTGCTTTTTTCTGGAAGAGTAAGTGATTAATTCATTTTGACTTTTTCTGTAATAAACACCCGGCCTTAAAACTAATTCATTTTTAATAACCTCTTCAGGATCCTTTCTGGTAATAGAACCTTTGTCATCAAATATAAATAACGTTGGTACTGCATTATTATAATTTCCAAGTGATTTTATTTTTTCAATATCTGTAATACCTTTGTTTTTTACGTTATCATTAAAAATTATATTCAAAATACCATTTTTATAAATTGGAATTGCACCTAAATATTCCGGTCCTTTACCCATTTGTGTCAAAGGTATCATAATTGAACCTCCAACTGTAAAACTTCCACTACTTCCTGAAAATCCTAAACCAATTGACATTGTTGTAATTGCTGCAGATTGTTCTTTTGGAAGCACATTACTCCAATCTAACGAACCATCAGGTTTTAATGAAGTTATAATAATTTCATTTTTAACATATGTTACAGGTGTAAACGCAAGAGGTCCAATCCCTGAAGAACTCCCTACTATAACTAATTGATATTCAGACAACACAATTAAACCGCCATCATTTTTTTCAATAATATGTGTAATATTATACAAAGGCTTAACATCTTTCCCCTTTTTAGCTCTTCTTTCCCCTAATAACTTCACTTTTGTAGGATAATCAAACTCATTGAACTTTAGATTATCATTAGTGTTATTTGTCAAATTAACCGTTGCATTATAAATCCCTTTCAGTTCTTTATTTGCCTTTCCATTATCTCTAACACTAGAATAAAACCCAACCAATTGTAGCGAATTATTATTAGTAGACATCATTTTACAGTTAATGATTTCTTTTCCTTTAATATTGATATCAACAACTTCTTTTTTATATCCATTTGCTCTTTTAAAAACATGGACTTGAAATTTTTCAACTTGTTCTTTCTTTTTACTATCTCTATAACTTTCATTAATAACAATAAAAACGTCATCTTGATAATTCAATTCAAAATCTGATATAGAAAATTCAAAATCTTTTTTATTGTCATCAAAAACCACCTTTTCTTCATATTTAAATAAAGT
>JAFLBT010000057.1 GCA_017302935.1 Flavobacteriales bacterium
GATTGTAGTGAAAAGCCCGGATTGATGGGGTTGTGTGAGACTTGATTTACCAAAGCGACCAAAGGAAGCTCTTGGTAAAGCTTAGACGAACCAAGCCCATCAAACGGACTTGTAACGAAAAGCGGGAGGAAGCTTCTGAAAAAAACTAATCAAAGCGAATAGCTTTGACGGGAGAAATCTTTGTGATAATATAAGACGGGATGAGTAAAACAATCAAACTGACTAGAATTGTACCCAAATTAAGCAATAGAATAAACAGCCAATTAAAATAAACAGGTGCTTCGCTTACATAATAGTTTTCCGGATTTAATTTTACGATTCCGAATTGCTGTTGGAAAAACATTAAAAGAATAGCAATCAAATTTCCCCAAAGCAAACCTCTTACTATAATATGAAAGGCATTGAAAAGAAATATCTTTCTGACTGTCCAATTGTTTGCTCCAAGTGCTTTTAGGATGCCAATCATTTGGGTTCTTTCTAAAATCAAAACTAACAACGCCACCACCATATTAATAGTAGCCACAGCAATCATGATGACTAAAATTACTACAATATTGAAATCAAACAATAACAACCATTCAAAAATGAAACTGTATTTTTCTACAATTGTTTTACTGTCAAACATATAAGATGTTTGCTCATATACTTCTTCGCCTTTTTGTTCAATTTTATTAAAATCGTCGATGAATACTTCAAACGCACCTACTTCGTCGGCCTTCCATCGATTAATTCGTTGCACGTGACGAATGTCTCCTAAAATATAAGTGGCATCAAATTCTTGAAAACCCGAATTATAAATTCCCACAATGGTAAAAACACGAAGGTTTGGCATTTCATTACTGTCTTCTTTCATGAAGAATGTATTGAATTTATCGCCTACTTTTAGAAACAAACGATTGGCAAGATATTCTGAAATCAGCACTTCGGGATTCAGCTGCTCTTTTACATTAGGGATACGACCGTCTGTAATATATTCTTCTAAATTTTCCCATCTATAATCGCTACCAACACCTTTGAAAATGACTCCTTCAAATGCTTTTTCGGTTCGGATAATTCCTGCTTTACTGGCTACTGCTTGAATATGATTGACTCCTTGAACCGTTTTAAACTCTGGATAAAAATCTTGTTTTTTGGAAATAGGTTCTTTGCTTACTTCCGATTGATTGTCATCAAAATTGGAAATAATAATATGTCCATTGAAAGCCGAGACTTTTTGGCGTATTTTTTGTTGTAACCCCAAACCGGTTGCTACGGAAATAATCATCATGATAATTCCGATAGCAATAGCGGTAATTGCAATTTTTATAATTGGCTTAGAAATACTACTTTTATGCAGTTTTGAAGTAGTTAATCTTTTAGCGATGAAATATTCTACGTTCAATGGATTATGATTTGTTGCAAATATAGATTTTTTTTGAGTGGCTGAGATACTAAGTAAGTTTGTGGCTGTTTTTTTTAATTATTTTTAGTATGAAATATTATTTTTTGAGTTTGGGTTTGATATGTTTGATGATTTGTTGTGGAGGGAAAAAGAAAATAGAAAATAGAGAAAAGAAAATAGATGACACTGGAATAAACAAAGAAATTTCAACGCTTCATGAAGTTTCAACATCCACTGACTTAAAGACCGGGGCGGAAAATTACAATTCATATTTACCTATTTTAGCGGGAAAGAAAGTTGGTGTAGTAACCAATCAAACCGGAATTTTAAAAATCGAATCTGAGAATATTGTTATTGAAAATGGCACTAAAGAATATCAACGTATTTTTAGTAATGTACATATAGTTGATTTTTTAATTGAAAGAAAAGTGCAGGTGCAAAAAATTTACGCACCCGAACACGGTTTTAGAGGAACGGCTGATGCCGGAGAATTAATTAAAGACGGAAAAGACACTAAAACCGGATTACCCATAATTTCACTTTATGGCGACAACAAAAAACCAAAACCAGAGCAATTAGTCGGAATAGATGTAATGATTTTTGATTTGCAAGATGTGGGTGCACGCTTTTACACTTATATCTCATCCTTGCATTATGTTATGGAAGCCTGTGCGGAAAATAATATTCCGCTTATTGTTTTAGACCGACCCAATCCGAATGGAAATATAGTTGACGGACCAATTTTAGAAAAAGAATTTACGAGTTTTGTTGGTATGCATCCGATTCCTGTTTTACATGGAATGACCATTGGAGAATATGCTCAAATGATTAATGGTGAAAAATGGTTAAAAAATGGTGTTCGATGTCAATTGACTGTAATCTCATGTTTAAATTACAATCGAAACATGAAATATAGTTTACCTATAAAACCTTCACCAAATTTACCAAATGATCAATCTATCAATTTATATGCAAGTTTATGTTTTTTTGAAGGAACGAATGTGAGTGTAGGTCGCGGTACGGAAAAGCAATTCCAAATTTATGGATCGCCATTTTTATCAATAACCAATTACAGCTTCACCCCAAAACCTAATGTAGGTGCCAAAGACCCGATGCATAATGGAAAATTGTGTTTTGGTGAAGATTTAAGTACTATCGAAAAAGTGAAGCGTTTGGAATTAAAATGGCTCATCAAAGCCTATGAATCAACAACCGATAAAAAAGCATTTTTTAATTCGTTTTTTGTGAAATTGGCAGGCTCAAATAAATTGCAAGAGCAAATTGAAAAAGGTATTCCTGAACATGAAATCAGAAAAAGTTGGGAGAAAGGATTAGAGGATTTTAAAAAAATGAGGGAAAACTATTTGATTTATTCTTAAATTTCAACAATTATAGAAGGGTTGATTTTCAATAATTCATCCACAAATTCTTTTTTCAATTTTGGAGAAATTAATACTTCATCATATTTATTGTAAACAATGGCAATTCTATCTAACGATAAAGCCGGAGAACTCAGCGGATTGTTCGTTTTGTATATTCTTTTAATGGAATGAATATCAATTTTTACCCACCATACTTTGAGCATTGTCCCTTCAATTACATATTTTATTTTAGAAAACATCCAAAACATGATTATTAAAATTGAAATCATTGTGATTGACAAACCATATTGATTAGTCAAAATACCTTCCATAATTGGATAACCAAAGATTCCCAAAATTAAAAGTATAAGCCACCAATCTATTTTTGATCTATACGTTTTCATGTTATAAAGGTAATTTTTTTTTCATTTCTTCCACAATATTATATGCGGCAGGACAAATAGCTACATTTTTCAACGTTAAATCCGATATTTGTTGGAATTTTTTTCTATCGGTATGCGGAAATTCGCGACAAGCTTTAGGGCGAACATTATAAATAAAACATTTGTTGTCACTTTCTAAAAATGTACATGGAACCGACTTCAACACATAATCATTGTCTTCATCAATTCTCAGGTATTGGTCGATGAATTGTTGTGGTTTTTGTTTAAAATGCTTTGAAATTCTTTCAATATCAGACGAAGTAAAAAGCGGACCGGTAGTTTTGCAGCAATTGGCACATTGTAAACAATCCGTCTTTTTAAATTCTGCATCATGTAAATCTTGCATCACATAATCCAAATTTTTGGGTGTTTTCTTTTTTAGCTTATCAAAATACTTTTTGTTTTCGATATGCTTATCTTTGGCAAGTTTAGCCAATGTGTCAATTTGAAAATGTGCCAATGTGTCAATTTTAGATTACTGCAAAGTTAAATAACTTTTAAACGCATAAACCTTTAAACTTTTAAACTTTTTATGAAAGACCTCTTTGGAAAAGCCATTCTAGACTATCATACCGGAAATAATCCTGAAGATTTGATTACCGAAACTTCCATTTCAGAGGCAGATGAAATGAGTGTGGCTTATTTATTTCGTGATTTTAAAGAAATGCCAAAATTAGAACAAAAAGCACTGGAACTTTCCAAAGGAAAAGTTTTGGATGTTGGTTGCGGAGCCGGAAGTCATTCTTTATATTTACAAGAAAAAGGTTTCGATGTAACTTCGATTGATATTTCTGAAAACGCTATAAGTGCGTGTCGATTGAGGGGTTTAACGAATTGTTTTGTTTCGGATATTTTATATCTGAATTCCTCTGAAAAATTTGACACTGTTTTATTATTAATGAACGGAACCGGAATTTTCGGCCAATTAAAATACATAACAACCTATCTAAAAAAGTTAAAATCACTTTTAAATAATGGTGGTCAAATACTAATCGACAGTTCCGATTTGATCTATATGTATGATCAGGATGATGAAGGAGCGTATGAAGTGCCGGCTAATAAGTATTATGGTGAGCTAACTTTTACTGTTCACTATAAAGGAGAAACCGAAAAACCTTTTGATTGGTTGTATTTGGATTACAATACACTACAAAATGCTGCTCATGCAAACGGTTTGAATTGTGAATTAATTCAAGAAGGTGAACATTATGATTATTTAGCGAGATTATCTTAAAACGAAAAAATTCCAATAAAATGAATTCATTGGAATTTAAATCAAACTAATTATAATTTTTTATTTTAAGGTATATTCAAATATTTATGTGTTTGCAACGACACTCTCCATTTTGGATTATTCATTACATAATCTACAATTAAAGGCGTCATTTGTTCTTTTTTGCTCCACTCGGGTTGCAAAAATAAAATAGCATCCGAATTTACTTTTGCCGCTTGTTCTTCGGCAAAAATAAAATCGTGTTTGTTATAAATGATCACTTTCAACTCATTTGCCATATCATAAGCACTTTGAATCGGTAACTTGTTTTTCTTAGGAGAAAGGCAAAACCAATCCCATTTTCCGGTAACGGGATAACATCCGGATGTTTCAATGTGAATGTTGATACCAACACTTTTCAATTTTTGAGTTAACGGATTCATGTCCCATGTAAGTGGTTCGCCACCGGTAATTACAACAGTATCCGAATATTTTTTAGCATTCGAAACAATGATGTCTGTTTCCGTGGGCGGATGAAGTTCAGCATTCCAACTTTCTTTCACATCACACCAATGGCAACCTACATCGCAACCGCCAATTCGAATGAAATAAGCTGCTGTTCCGGTATGATAGCCTTCGCCTTGAATGGTGTAAAACTCTTCCATTAACGGAAGCATTTCTCCTTTTTCAACGGCTAATTGTATTTCTTTTTGAAGCATTTTTTCTGAAATAAGTGTGCAAAGATAAGGAAATGGATGGATGAATTATTAGATTTTAGGATTGTTCGATTTTTAGATGGTTAGATTGTTGGAAAATATACTGCTTTTTTGAAATGTTATTTTTTGAATCATTTCCTTTTAGTACATTTGAAATATAAATCTTAACATCATGAGTAAAGCCGAAGAATTCAGTAATCACATTATAAACGGATATGCCTGCAAAGGTGATTTTATAACGCTTGGAGGAGCCATGTTAGATGGTGTTCCGGTAGGTGGAGAAGCCCATGTTAACATTGCTTTAAAAACCTTAAACCGTCACGGATTAATTGCCGGAGCAACCGGAACAGGTAAAACCAAAACCATTCAAGTGCTTTCCGAACAACTTTCTCAAAACGGAATTCCAGTGTTGATGATGGATATTAAAGGTGATTTTTCCGGAATTGCAATGCCGGGTATTGAACAATCTTTTATTACGGAGCGACACGCAAAAATCAATTTAGGGTATGAAAATAAAAGTTTTCCGGTGGAATTGATGACGATTTCCAAACAAAATGGAGTTCGGTTACGAGCTACAGTTTCTGAATTTGGTCCGGTTTTATTCTCAAGAATTTTAGATTTGAATGATACGCAAGGTGGCGTTGTTGCTGTCATTTTTAAGTATTGTGACGACCATCATTTGCCTCTTTTGGATTTAAAAGATTTTAAAAAGGTTTTACAATATATTACGGAAGAAGGAAAAGCAGAAATTGAAAAAGAATACGGTCGGATTTCCACTTCTTCTACCGGTTCGATTTTGCGAAAAATCATTGAATTAGAACAACAAGGTGCTGATGTTTTTTTTGGCGAATTATCTTTTGACATCAATGATTTGATGCGAATTGACCAAAATGGAAACGGTTATGTCAACATTATTCGCTTGACCGATATTCAAGATAAACCGAAGTTGTTTTCGACGTTTATGTTGAGTTTGTTAGCCGAAATTTATAGTACCATGCCCGAACAAGGCGATGCCGGCCGACCGGAATTGGTCATTTTTATTGACGAGGCTCATTTGATTTTTGACCAAGCCAGTAAAGCCTTGCAAGATCAAATTGAAACTATCGTGAAATTGATTCGCTCCAAAGGAATTGGTATTTATTTTATCACGCAAAACCCGCAAGATATTCCGGCCGGTGTGTTGAGTCAGTTGGGTTTAAAAATACAACACGCGTTGCGAGCTTTTACGGCAAACGACCGAAAAGCGATTAAAATGACGGCTGAAAATTATCCGTTATCCGATTATTACAAAACCGATGAAGTAATTACGCAACTCGGAATTGGAGAAGCATTTGTAACGGCATTGAACGAAAAAGGGATTCCGACACCATTGGTTGCCACCATGCTTCGAGCACCGATGAGTCGCATGGATGTGTTAACGCAACAAGAAATTGATTCACACATTGCCAGTTCAAAATTGGCAAAAAAATACAATGAAGTGATTGACCGTGAAAGTGCGTACGAATTACTAAATAAAAAAATAGCTTCTGCTGAAGAACAAGCCGCAAAACAAGCTGAAGAAGTGGCCAAACAAAAAGAAGCTCAAAAAACTACAACCACTACCACTCGAAAAGCTCCTGAAAGTCAAACCACAAAAGCGGTAGTAAAAGTATTAACCAGTGCTACTTTTATTCGAGGTGCTTTGGGGATTTTAAGTAAGATGTTTAAAAAGTAAAATGTGTCAATTTGTCAATGTGAGAATTTGAGGATTAACTTATGAAGGGATATTTAACCATCGGACTACTTATACTTTCCAATATATTCATGACATTGGCGTGGTATGGTCATTTGAAGTTTAAAGAGTTGAAATGGTTTGAAAATGCCGGATTAATAACGATTGTTTTAATCAGTTGGGGATTGGCGTTGTTTGAGTACTTTTTCCAGGTACCAGCCAATCGGATTGGTTATGAAGGAAATGGCGGACCCTTTTCACTCATGCAACTAAAAGTGATTCAAGAAGTGATTACATTAGTGATTTTCGTCATTTTTTCAATGCTTTTCTTTAAAACCGAAACGTTTAAATGGAATCATTTTGTGGGAATGTGTTGTTTGGTGTTGGCGGTTTATTTTATTTTTAGAAAATAGAGAAAAAAAACAGAGAATAGACGTTATGAAAAAATATTTCATCCAAAAATCCCCGTTCATTGTTCCAACAACTGATGGAAAACTAATCGAAGAACATTTTGGTAAAGCTTCCGATGGCAACAGCAACATTTCCATTGCACACATGATTGCACCACCACATTGGAGCGAGCCTTTTCAAACGCCTGAATTTGATGAATATACTTTTATCATCAAAGGGAAAAAACAATTTATTATTGAAGATGAAGTGGTTATTTTAGAAGTCGGGCAATCCATCAAAATTGAGAAAAATACAAGAGTTCAATATTCCAATCCATTTGATGAAGTGTGCGAATACATTGCCATTTGCCAACCGGCATTTGATTTTGAGAAGGTAAATCGGGAGGAAGCGTAATTTATTTTGAAAGAAGCGAAATAATCTTCTGTTCCACAGCCTCGCTATCCCAAAAAGTTTCAATATTTTCCATCTGCATCACTTCTTCCATAATTTTATTTTGAAAATCACCAATGGCCAAAGCTTCAGAATAAGGTTGCAAACTAAAGGTTACTCGGCTGTACAAGGGCATCCATTTGTCGGGATGTTTATCAGAAAACCATTTTTCAATTTTCTTTTGTAACAAGAATTTCTCATCGGCGGTTTTGGCACTCATTTCCATGAAATTGCGATAGGAAAGTTCGGCAATTGCATCAGCGTTGGGTTTTCGGGATTTTTCATAGGCTTTGAAAATGGCTTCCCAATCATCACCGTATTTTGCAATCATTTCATTTAAAACGGTAATGTCTTCAAATCCGGCATTCATTCCGTGACCATAAAAAGGCACAATGGCATGAGCCGAATCGCCAATTAAAGCCACATTATCGGAATGCGTCCATGGAAAACATTTCATCATCACCAAATAACTAGTTGGATTCTTGAAGAAATCTCGCACCAAATCCGGAATAACTTCTTTCGTATCAGGAAAAAATTCTGCAAAGAAATCCACCAAGGTTTTTTCGTCTTTCAAACTTTCAAAGGAATTTTCACCTTCAAACGGCATGAATAAAGTACACGTAAACGAACCATCCAAATTAGCCAAAGCCATCAACATGAAATTACCTCTAGGCCAGATGTGTAGCGAATTTTTATCAATTTTGTGCGAACCATCCGGATTGGCAGGAATATGCAATTCTTTATATCCAATTTGCAAAAATTCTTGCGAATAATTGAACATACTTTGGCGTTGCATCCGATGGCGAATTCTGGAAAAAGCTCCATCTGCACCAAAAACTTTATCGTATTTTAAATCAGTCCACTCACCTCTTTCGGTTTCGCCGATGTGAAGAGTAGCATCTGCCAATGAAACATCCCAAATGCGGTGTTCAAAAAAGAATTCAACTCCGGCTTCTTCTGCCAAGTCAATCATTTTTCGGTTCAAAACCCCACGGGAGAGCGAATAAATGGCTTCCCCTTCTTTTCCGTAATATTGGTAATTGAGTTTGGAATCTTTTAAATGAATGGCACGCTTATCAACCGGAATTCCGATTTTTTTAATTTCCTCGGTCAAGCCGATATCTTCCAACGCTTTCCAACCCCTATTTGACATCACCAAATTGATAGAACGACCGGAGAATTCAACAGTTCGAATATCCGGACTACGGTCTAAAACATGAACGGTATGCCCTAATTTTTTGAGGTAAATTGCCAATAAAGTTCCCACTAAACCGGAACCCACAACAGCAATTTTTTGTGGCGTTTGCATGATAAAAATCAAAAATTGGAATACAAAAGTACGGAATACCAAAAGATAAAACGACCTAAAAACGGGAAAATTTTCAGTCAGAAAATATTTTGTTTAACTTTTTTATTTATTTGTTAAACAATTTGTATTTTTGAAAAAAATTGCTTGTGAAAAAGTTTACCAAAGAAGCTATTCAAGAGCTTCCCAAAATTCCACGATTGAATTTGATTAATAGTTGTACCGGCTACAAATCGGCTAATTTGATCGCTACAAAAACAGCTGAAGGAGTTTCCAATGTTGCCATTTTTAGTAGCATCACGCATTTAGGAAGCGATCCTGCTCTATTAGGATTTATTCTTCGACCGACAACTGTTCCTAGAAATACCTATAAAAACATCAAAGATGTAGGTTTTTTTTCAGTGAATCACATTACGGAAAGTATGATTGCAGATGCTCATCATTCCTCTGCAAATTATGAGGAACATGTTTCAGAATTTGACAAAACCAATTTGGAAGAAACCTATTATGAAGGCATTTCCATTCCGTTTGTAAAAGGTAGTCCGGTTCAAATTTTTTGTAAATACCTCAACGAATATGAAATTAAAGAAAACGGAACGATTCACATTATCGCTTCCATCGAAGAATTATTTGTTGAGGAAAACTTGATTCAAAAAGACCATTGGCTTCGATTGGATGAAGAAAACGTAGTAGCTATCAATGGATTAGATGGCTATTGCGTCCCAAAATTGGTGGATCGATTTGATTATGCCCGACCAAATGTTCCAACTAAATCCATTTTATAAAATGGCTCATAAAAAAGTACATCTTCCTCAAAAAATTTGTAAAACCTGCAGACTTCCCTTTTTCTGGCGAAAAAAATGGGAAAAGAATTGGGAAGAGGTTTTGTATTGTAGTGAGAAATGTAGGAGGAATAAAGTAGGGAGTAAGGAGTAGGGAGTTTACAGTCGCAGTCGCAGTCGCAGTTTTCAGTCACAGTCGCAGTTTTCAGTCACAGTCAGAGTTTCAGTCGCAGTCACAGTTTTCAGTCGCAGTCGCAGTTTTCAGTTTAGTAGTAACCTTTAACCAATTACCTTTAACCCATCACCATAAAAATGAACAATCTAGTTTGGTTTCGAAATGATTTACGTGTGAATGACAATCATTCACTTTTTCAGGCATGTCAAAAGAAAGGAAAAGTGATTGGGGTTTATTTTCTGGACCCGAGACAATTTGAAATGACGCGTTATGGATTTAAAAAAACAGAAAAATTCAGAGCTAAATTTCTGTTGGAAACGCTTCGGGATTTGAAAAATAATCTATCCGCTAAAAATATTTCATTGCTTATTTTTCATGATTTACCCGAAAATGTGCTTCCTAAATTGGTGAATGATTACCAGATTTCAACCGTTTTTCTTCAGAAAGAATGGACACAGGAAGAAGGCAATGTCAATGACAATGTCAAAATCAATGTCAATGACAATTTCAATGGCAATTTCAAAAATCAAATTTCAGGGATTGAATTTGTAGAAACGTACGACCAATTTTTATTTCATCCGAGTGATCTTCCCTATGCTGGTTTTTCCAAAATACCGGAAGTTTTTACAGAATTTCGAAAGAAATGTGAAAAAGAATCTAAGATTCGACCTTTACTTGAAATTTCTGTTCAACCCGAAGAAAATTTGGTGGAAACATCCAATATAATTCCGAGTTTGGAAGATTTGGGATTGGAATCGTTTAAGGTGCATAAACATTCTGCCTTCCCTTTTCGGGGCGGAGAAACTTCTGCTTTGAAACGTTTGAACCACTATTTTTTTGACACCGAAAATTTATCCCAATACAAACAAACACGAAACGGATTAATTGGCACCGATTACAGTTCGAAATTTTCCGCTTGGTTGGCCAATGGAAGCATTTCTGCTCGAACTATTTATTGGGAAGTGCAAAATTATGAGCGAGAAATTTGTAAAAATGAAGACACGTATTGGTTGATTTTTGAATTGATTTGGCGGGATTATTTCAAATACATTTCACTGAAACACGGCAACAAAATCTTTCAATTGGATGGCATTTTAGGAAAAAAATATGATTGGAAGTTCAATGAAAAAGCCCTTCGTCAATGGATGAATGGCAATACGCGTGAGCCTTTTGTAAACGCCAACATGATTGAATTGCAACAAACCGGCTTCATGAGTAATCGAGGCAGGCAAAATGTAGCGAGTTATTGGGCAAAGGAATGGGAGCAAGATTGGCGATTAGCTGCGGCTTACTTTGAAAGCATGTTGATTGATTACGATGTCCATTCGAATTATGGCAATTGGATATACAATGCCGGTGTTGGAAATGACCCGAGAGATCGCAAATTCAACATCAAACGACAAGCGGAAATGTATGATGGGGATGGAAAGTATCAAAAATTATGGTTAGGTTAAGTTTGTTTCAGGTTTCAAGTTTCAAGTTGATTGAAGCTGAAAGTAGAATTCAATAGACACGGATTTCACGGATTAACACGGATTTAAAAATTTCACAGACTACTCTCAACTTGAAATGTGAAACCTGAAACTTGAAACAAAAAAAATGAAAACACTTCGACTTATTCTCGGTGATCAACTAAATCACAACCATTCTTGGTTTCAACAAACCGATGAAAATGTTATCTATCTGATGGCAGAAATGCGTCAGGAAACCGATTATGTGAAACATCACATTCAGAAAGTCGTGGCATTCTTTTTGAGTATGCGGAATTTTGCTTCGTATTTGAAAAAAAACAATCATCAAGTGGTTTATTTTGAGATTGATGATGCAAATAATCCGCAACATTTAGAAGTATTAATTCAACAAACTATAGAGCGATATTCCATTGAAAAATTTGAATACCAATTGCCGGATGAATATCGATTGGACGAACAATTGAAGCAAATTTGTAAAAAACTTACCATCTCAAAAGAGGTTTTTGACACGGAACATTTTTATACAACCCGAACCGAATTAGCAGAATTTTTTCAGGGAAAGAAATTGTTGTTGATGGAAAACTTCTACCGCATGATGCGAAAAAAGCACGACATTTTGATGGTTGGAAATAATCCTGTTGGGAATCAATGGAATTTTGATCACGACAATCGCAAAAAATACAAAGGTGAAGTCCCGATTCCGAAAGCAAAAATTTTTCCTAAAAATGTGGAAAAAGTGGTGCATCAATTGGAAAAAATGGAGGTCAAAACTTTTGGTTCTATTGATGTGGAAAAATTCAATTGGCCGACTTCACGTGAGGAATGTTTAGAGCAATTGCATTATTTCTGTCATCATTTGTTGAAACATTTTGGCGATTATGAAGATGCGATGCATACGGAAGAGAAATTTCTGTTTCATTCCCGTTTGTCGTTTGCGATGAATTCGAAAATGCTTTCGCCGGAAGAAGTGATTGAGCAAGTTGTACAATATTATCATCAAAACGAAGATCAAATTACGCTTTCACAAGTAGAAGGCTTTGTGCGTCAAATTTTGGGCTGGCGAGAATATGTTCGTGGGATTTATTGGAAAGAAATGCCCAATTATGCGAATATGAATGCATTAGAAAACCAAAACAGATTACCCGATTTTTATTGGACGGGAAATACTAAAATGAATTGTATGCAAAAAGCCATTTCGCAAAGTTTGGAAGAATCGTATGCACATCATATTCAGCGGTTGATGATTATTGGCAACTTTTCATTGCTTACACAAATTCACCCCGATGAAGTCGATGCCTGGTATTTAGGTGTTTATATTGATGCGATTGAATGGGTAGAAATGCCCAACACACGCGGCATGAGTCAATATGCCGATGGTGGAATTTTAGCCACCAAACCTTATGTTTCCTCAGGAAGTTACATCAACAAAATGAGTAATTACTGTGGAAGTTGTCATTATAATGTGAAAGATAAATTAGGCGAAAAAGCGTGCCCGTTCAACAGCTTGTATTGGAATTTTTTAGATGATAAAAAAGAGCATTTCAAAAACAACCAACGGATGGCGATGATGCTGAATTTGTTGCATAAGATTCCGGCAGAGGAATTATTCCAAATTAAAATGAAAGCGAAAGAGATAATTGAAAAATTAAATTCTATTTAGTCTTTGGCTTAAAAACCAACTTCCTTGCACTCGCCTCAATTTCCTTTTTATTCATTTTCATTTTTCGAAACTTCCCGTCGTTATACATTTGAGCTTGGTCTTTATAATGTTCGCTCAACGGATTTCCCGATTGTCCCGTTGGAAGAATGCTCACGCTGTTTTCAATATCTGAAAAATCGATAATTCTGCGGGTGGAAGGACCGGCTTTCACTTGATGATTTCCAGATTCGGTAAACGTAAACATTAAATTATTGATGACTTCGTTCGATCCATTAATCTCAAATGGACCCACATTGAAATAACTTCGCAAAGCAGCTACTTCACCAAGTGGATGTTTGTGTTCCACAGTATGCACTTTATTCCACGTCCATCCCGAAACTTGATTGCCCAATTTTTTTTCCAAATGCAAAATGGTTTGTTGAAAAGAACGCGTCAAAATTTCACTTCGGGTTTCTTTTTTATCTGACGTTGTCTTATTATCCCACCAAGGTGAAGTTTCGTTCGCAATTTGAAACGCAATCATTTGTTTCATAATATGCGTATTCAATAAAATAGCAAAACGGTCTTTTCCTAATTCATCTTCAAAGGTATTTTGGAGATAATGATAGAGAAATTGGTTGTAAATGGTAGGTGCAATTTCATTTAAGCCATTACTTCCATTCCATTTTTGAAGTGCTATAATAGCGGCTTTTTCAGTTTCCGTCAACTTATTTTGTGCCATTCCATTTAAAATACTTTTTACTATTAAAGGAGCAACTGACGATTGATCATCGTTAATCATGTTCATAAAATCTTCTTTCGTCCAATCGTTTTTGGGTTCGAGTAATTGCACGATTCGTTTAGCTCTATCTTCAGGCAAATAATAACCTGGATACAAATAATCATTTATAGGTTCTACTTGATTGTTGGACGAATAGACATAGTTCCAATCCGGATTGATGGCATACGGATTTTCGGAAAAATCATAGTATTCTTTTTGGTCGTCTAAACCATTTGAACCATCCAAAATAAAATTGGCGTTGACATTTTCGGGCATTTTATACAATTTACCAGAGGTAATCCAAGCGATATTTCCTTTGGCATCGCCATACATGATATTCAATCCCGGTGCGGCAATCAACTCGATACTTTGATGAAAATCATTTAAACCTTTGGCATGCGAAAGTGAATAAACGGCATCTAAAATTTGATTTTTATGTTGCAAATACGTCCACCACATCGAGATGGGTTTGTCCTCCTTTAAACCTTCCACCAAACCGTTCATTAAAGGTCCGTGATGCGATTTTTTAACTTTTAAAACCACATCGGAACTGTCTTTTACTTTAATGGTCTTTTCAGCGACTTGATAGTTTTTAAATCCTTCCGGCGTTTGGTATTGGTTTTCATTTTCGGGATTGTTGGTTTCTAAAAACAAATCCATGTCATCGTTTTCAAACATCGTCAATCCATACGCATAGTCACGATTATGACCTAAAAGCGGAAATGGCGTTCCGGCTAAATAATAGCCATACATTTCATAATCGGGCGTAACAATATGAGCTTCGTACCAAGTGGCCGGTTGCGAAAACCCAATATGTGGATCATTGGCAAACAACACTTTTCCACTTTTGGTTTTTTGAGGGCCAACGACCCAACTGTTACTACCAATAAAAGGTGGAATGGGTGATTGCTCCAACAATGAAGCTACTGATTTAGAAATTTCAGCATACGCTTCTGATTTTCCTTTGAAACTTTTTAATTTGGTATGTGCCAAAGAACCATCAATTCCAAAATCTTTCAGGTAATCCATCCCCAATTCATCGCGAATATCGGTCAATAAAGGATCTGTTTTTTGAGCCATAGCAAAGCTAAAAGCCATATATCCAAAAATGTTATACACGTCTTTGATGGTGAATTTTTCTTTTGGAACACCAACCAATTGAAACTCGATAGGCGTTGACCCTTCTTCTAAAAACTGATTAATACCATCGAGATAGGCTAAGGTCAATTGATAACTTTCACTGTTTTTATCCAATTGAGCAATGGCTTTTTCGGAATCTTCATTAATCCCTAAACCGGAGAAAAACTTGTCGTTTTTTAGCATTACCGAACCAAAAATTTCAGATAACCTTCCCGGAGCAATGCGTCGCATGAGTTCCATTTGCCATAAACGATCTTGAGCATGCACATAACCCAAAGTAGTCATTGCATCTTTTTGAGATTGAGCGTAAATATGCGGAATTCCGTATTCGTCAAAATAAACGGTAGTTTCTTTTTGGATGGAATTTAAGGCAATTTCACCCTCATATTTTGGCGTTAAAAAGTAGGCATAACTTCCAACACCTATAGCCAAAATTACAAAAAAGATAAAAATGATGACTACAATTTTTTTCAGAATTCGCATGGAAAGAATTTTGATTTAAAGTTACAAAAAAACCATTAAGAAATTAAGATTCATTAAGCTTTGATGCTCAATTTCATAACTTCTTAATGGTATAAAGTTTAAAAAATACTATTTACGTGGAAAGCTGATTTTCTCTCCTACATACATTTTATTGTTTTTAGCTAATGCACCACACATGTGAAACAACATGCGAGCACCCACGTTTCCATCCCAATCATCATTTTCACCGGGAGCGACTTCAACTAAATCAAATCCGATGATTTCTTTGTCGGTTTCAGCTAAACGACTTAACAAATAAGCGGCTTGTTCAAATGAAAATCCGCCCGGAACCGGAGTTCCTGTGTTGGGACAATACCAAGGATACATGCCGTCAATATCAAAACTGATGCAGACTTTTTGCGGTAATGCCGCGATAATGGCATCGCATTGTTGTTGCCATGTTTTCCCTTCAAATGTTTCTTTTTTCAAATCGGAATCGGTGTGAATGACCACTCTACCGTTTTCTTTTTTCACCACCTCCACTTCTTGTTCGCAGAAATCACGAATGCCTACTTGCACAATTTTTGAAATATGCGGAATTTGCAAAGCGTTATACATGATAGAAGCATGCGAATACGTGAAACCTTCATAGGCAATTCGCAAATCCATATGAGCATCTAAATGAAGAATGCCGAAGTTATCGTATTTTTCAGCTAAAGCTTGATAATAACCAAGTGGCGTACTGTGATCGCCGCCTAATAAAACCACTTTTTTACCGTGATTTAACCAATGTAAAGTTTTTTCACGAACGGCTTCTACCATATCGGAACAGGCATAATTGATTTTATCAAGGTCTTTTTGTAAACCGGGATGATGTTCAATTACTGAACCACTTTCGAGTGCTTCGATAATAGGTGCTGCTTTCTTTTTATATTTTTTTGAATTCTTTTTAACTCCTTTTGGCGATTCGTCTAAAAAGATGCCTAATTTCCATAATTCAGGAAACTCTTGGTGGTTTAAATCCACTTGAAAAGAAGCGTCTAAAATGGCTTCCGGCCCTTTTGAAGCACCGGAACCGTAGCTTACGGTTACTTCCCACGGTACGGGAATGACAATGATTTCACTGTCTTCAATAGAAAAAGGTAAGCCAAAAATGGTGGCATCGGCTAAACCGGGTTGGCTAGGGTCGAAGGATTGGAGTATTTCTTGTTTGTTCATTTTTTGGATTGTTAGATTTTTAGATTGTTGGATTGTTAGATTGTTGGATTATTAGATTGTTTGAAAAACCAGACAATTAGGTAATCTAAAAATCCTATTTATTTTAATGTTGACATGAATTTTGCTATCATTAATGTAATTTTATGTAGTTCATCTGATAAACCTTTTAAATCAGAATCATTCAAATAACCAACATCATTGGAAACCAACAACTGGGTTTCAATTTCATAGCAAGAGCCAATTGCATTTTCTAAGAAAACTAAAAAATGTTTATTTGATGATTTTGCAGACCCCTCGGCAATATTTGATGGAACAGATATAGCTGCTCTTCTCAATTGACTTATTAACCCGTAACGCTCAGAATCAGGAAAACTTTGAGTCACTTTGTAAATTGGCGTACAAAATTTTCTACTTAATTTCCATATTTCTAAATCTTTGTATCTATGCATATTCTCTTGATTTTCATATTATTGGATATTAAACTACTCGATTCTCAAAACTTTCTAAAAATCCAAAAATCTAATAATCTAACAATCCTATTTACTAATTCCTGCTTTTAATATTTGTCCAAATTCATACATGTCTTCAAAAGAGCAGTAGAACGGTGCGGGTGCAAGGCGGATTACGTTGGGTTCACGCCAATCGGTGATGACACCGTTTTTCATAAGATATTCAAATAATGCTC
>JAFLBT010000058.1 GCA_017302935.1 Flavobacteriales bacterium
CCTTTAATAACCCAAACGTTACGAATGAAAATTTGAAATGGGTTATTGAAAAAGTAAAACTGCAAGAAGAAATCAAAAAAATGCCAAACGGTTTAGATGAAATTATTTATACTGACGGCAAGCAGCTCTCAGCCTCTTCTATGCAAAAAATATTATTAGCAAGAGCCATTGTTAACAAACCCAATGTGCTGTTTTTAGAAGATCCTTTTGATAAAATGGATACTGATAAAGCGAATGAAATTATCGACTTTATTTTGTCAAAAGAAAACAATTGGACCGTAATTGTCATTTCAAAAAATGATTATTGGAAACAAAAATGCTCTCGCATACTTACGCTAGAAAAAGGAAAATTAATTTCAGATCAATAAGCCATGTTAAATATCACTAAAAATAGTCTGAATGATAAAATAAATTTGAATCGATTTAAAACGGTTCAGTTTCTTAATGAACGCAAATACGCCAAACGATTCAATCAATTTTTAATTGGAGCATCCATCTTTACGCTACTTTTTGTGCTTTTGCCTTGGACACAAAATATTAGAGGAAATGGTTTTGTAACCACAATTGCTCCCGAACACCGACCACAAACGATTCATACCGCAATTGCCGGAAGAATTGAAAAATGGTATGTTTCAGAAGGACAATTTGTAAACAAAGGCGATACCATTTTGTTTATTTCAGAGATAAAAGAAGATTACTTTGACCCCAATTTAGTGGCCAATACCGAAAGTCAAATGAAAGCCAAACAACTTTCGGAAACATCGTATGAAAGCAAAGCAAAATCACTTGCAACACAAATTGTTGCCATTGAACGAGAAAAAACATTAAAACTCGAACAAGCCCGAAACAAAATCGAACAATCGCTTTACAAAGTAAAAAGTGATAGTATGGATTTAGAAGCGGTGAAAACACAATTAAAAATTGCTCAAACGCAGTTTAAACGTTCACAAGATTTAAACAAAGAAGGGTTAAAACCGATGACCGATGTGGAAGACAAACGTTTAAAATTGCAAGATGCGGAGGCAAAAATCATCACACAACAAAATAAACTATTGAGTTCAAAAAATGATTTAATAAATGCAAGAGTTGAAATTAATCGAATAACTGCAGAATATGCTGATAAAGTTTCAAAAGCAGAAAGCGATCGATTTACGGCGTTGAGTAGCCAATTTGATACAGAAGCACAAGTGAATAAACTTCAAAATCAAGTAACAAACTACAAAATGCGAAATGAATTGTATTATATTAAAGCTCCGCAAAGCGGTTATGTCAACCGTGCATTACAATCAGGTATTGGTGAAACGATTAAAGAAGGTACACCAATTGTCAGCATCATGCCATCTAAATATGCCATTGCGGTAGAAACATTTATCGAACCAATCGATATGCCATTGATTCACAAAGGCGAAAAAGTTAGAATTTGGTTTGATGGATGGCCAACCATCGTTTTTAGTGGATGGCCCAACACATCGTATGGAACTTTTGGTGGTGAAATTGTTGCCATTGAAAATTTTATCAGTACCAATGGAAAATACAGGGTTTTAATTGCTCAAGACCCAAAAGACAAACCTTGGCCAAAAGAACTAAATATTGGTTCAGGAGCACAAACGTTTGCTTTGTTGAATAATGTTCCGATATGGTATGAAATATGGCGAAATTTGAATGGTTTTCCACCTGATTTTTATACACCAAAACAATCCAACGAATCCAAAAAGTAATCAAAAAATGAAAAAAGTATATCTTCTTTTTTTACTTCTTACAAGCTTCACATGGTCACAAAATCAGAGTAACAACGATTTGCTGACGTTTGATGCTTATTTGGGTTTTGTAAAGCAATTTCATCCTTTAGTGAAACAAGCTAATTTGGAAGTAAGTCAAGCACAAGCCGGAATCATTGCCGCTCGTGGAGGATTTGATCCTAAAATTGAGGTGGATTATGAAAAGAAGCAATTCAAATCAACAGAGTATTTTGATTTGTTAAATGCTACCTTTAAGATACCAACTTGGTACGGTATTGAAATCAAAGCGAGTTTTGACCAAATGGATGGATTTTATTTGAATCCGCAAAATACCACGCCAACGCCGGGTTTGGTAGCCGCAGGAATTTCTATCCCGATTGGAAAAGGACTATTTATAAATGACCGAATGGCTGATTTGAGAAAAGCAAAGATTTTCAACACTTTATCAAAAGCTGAAAGAGATTTAGAAGTAGCCAATGTGCTTCATTCCGCTGCAAGTAGTTACTTTAATTGGTATCGAAATTATAATGAATATAAACTTTATGAAACGTTTCTTAAAAATGCTGAATTTCGATTAAACGGTATCAAAGAATTGATTTTAGCAGGCGACCGTCCGGCAATTGATAGCATTGAAGCCGGAATTTTAGTGAAACAAAGAAAATTAAGTTTAGAACAATCCCGTTTGAAATGGATAAAATCTAAATTAGAATTGTCAAATTTTTTATGGTTAGATAATTCAATTCCATTAGAGTTGCAAGACAACATTATTCCGGAAAGCGATTTGGATAAAAAAGTGGAAAACACATTGAAAACAAATGGGTTGATGTTATCCAATATCGACATTCAAAATCACCCTAAAATTCTGGCTTTACAGAATAAAGTTTCTATTTTGGAAGTAGATAAAAAATTAAAAGGTGATTTATTAAAACCCACCTTGAATTTGAATTATAATTATCTATCCGAACCCGATTTTATTGGTGATTTCAACACCGTAAATTATAAATACGGATTAAATTTCAGCTTCCCACTTTTTTTAAGAAAAGAAAGAGGAAATTATAAAATGGCCAAATTCAAATTACAAGATGCAGAATTAGACTTAAAATTGGAAAACCAAGTGTTGGTTAACAAAATCAATTATCAATTAGAAGAAATCAATTCGTTAAAAAATCAATTATCATTAACTGATGAATTGGTAACTAATTTTGAAAAAATGTTAGAGGCTGAAGAACGTATGTTTTTGTTTGGAGAAAGTTCACTTTTTATCATCAACTCGCGTGAAAACAGTTTGCTCAGCAGTAATTTACAACTGATTGATACGAAATTAAAATTTTGCACTTCCCACGCTGATTTGTTTAAATTAATAGCAAATCCACAGTTTAATGATTAATATGATAATTTTTGGGGTTTAAAAGTTTAAAAGAGAGTTTAGTCATTAGTAGTAATCTATTAACGATTTCCCTTCTAAACTTTTAAATCTTCAAACTCTTAAACGATTAAACCTGAATGGTTTACGCATCAACAAACCATCTTTTTAATTTCCATCATCTCATAATATGCTTTTTCAATCCATTCGCGGTGGTTGGGATGAGCGATTTTTACCATTTCAGCAACGCGTTGTTTCAAAGTTTTGCCGTATAAATTAGCTATTCCGTATTCCGTAATAATATATTGAACATGCGAACGAGTTGTTACCACACCGGCACCTTGTTTTAAAAACGGCACAATGCGGCTTTCTCCTCTTTTGGTTTGTGAAGGAAGAGCAATAATCGCTTTCCCACCCACACTCAAAGAAGCTCCACGGATAAAATCCATTTGACCACCAACACCGGAGTACATTTTTCCACCGATGGAATCGGCACAAACTTGTCCGGTTAAATCAACTTCAATGGCTGAATTAATAGCCACCATTTTTGGGTTTTTACGAATTCTGGCGGTATCATTAACGGCTGATGATTCTTTCAATTCAACAAAAGAATTATCATCTACAAAATCATACAATCGTTTTGAACCCATCAAAAAAGTAGCTAAAACCCGACCACGAGTTGTGCCTTTATAATTACAATTGATGACATCACTTTCGATTAAATCGATTACGCCGTCTGAAAACATTTCGGTATGCAAACCTAAATCTTTGTGGTTAGTAAGTTTACTTAATGCTGCATTTGGAATGGAACCGATACCCATTTGCAAAGTACTTTTGTCTTCGATTAAGGATGCAATATACCCCCCAATTATTTCTTCTTCGGATGTAAATGCTTCAATTCCATGTGTAAAAATTGGCTCATTTACTTCAACTAAATAATCTATCTCTGATTCATGTAAAATTCCGTCACCAAACGTTCTTGGCATTTGCGGATTCACTTGTGCGATGACAATTTTTGCATTTTCAATGGCTGCCACTGTTGCTTCTACCGAAACCCCCAATGAACAATATCCATGCCTATCCGGTGGTGATACATGAATAAATACGACATCTAACGGCAATACATTTTTACGAAACAAATTGGGTAATTCACTTAAAAAAACCGGCGTATAAGAGCCATTTCCTGCTTTTAAAGTATGTCTCACATTGGCTCCTATAAAAAAAGAATTAACATGAAAACTTGCCGCTAATTCCGGGTTGGCGTAGGGAGCTTCTCCTTCGGTGTGTAAATGACAAATTTCAACATTCTTTAGTTCTGCTGCCCTTTTTGTGAGGGCTTTCGTTAATACGGTTGGAGTAGCAGCGGCTGCATGTAGATAAACCCTATCACCGGATTTTACGACTTTTACAGCTTCATCTGCGGTAACATATTTGCTCATAATTCCTAAATTTTAAACAAAGATAAGCGTGATTTTTCGTTTAAAAACTGATATTTCTCATAGTTTTTGCTGATTTTAGCCCTGGTAGCAGCGTAAAGCCTTTTGCAGGATTGAGGCAGTTTTTCTTGGGCAAAAAAAGCGACGGCAGGGAGCTCTTTTTTGCCCTTAGAAAAACGCCTCAAGACAAAAAAGCTTGCAGCGGATGACAGGAAATTGCTTCTGATAAAAAAAGATAAAAAAGTGTACCTTTGTGCCTTTAAAATTTGATTATGATAATCCCGAAAACCCGAGAAGAAATTGAGTTAATGCGTGCAAGTTCACTATTGGTTTCTAAAACGCTTGGTATGATTGCAAAGGAAATTAAGCCTGGAGTAACGACCTTACATTTAGATAAATTAGCAGAAGAGTTTATTAGAGACCACGGTGGCGTTCCGGCATTTTTGGGGTTGTATGGTTTTCCGAATTCGCTATGCATGAGTCCGAATGCTCAAGTAGTACATGGCATTCCAAACAATAAACCGTTGGAAAGCGGCGATGTAATTTCAGTAGATTGTGGGGTATTAATGAATGAATTTTATGGTGACCATGCGTACTCATTTGAGATTGGTGAAGTAGCTCCTGAAACTAAAAAGTTATTGAAGGTAACCAAAGAATCATTATATGTAGGCATTAGACAATTTAAAGCTGGTAACCGTGTTGAAGATGTGGGAAATGCCATTCAAACCTATTGTGAATCACACGGATATGGAGTGGTTAGAGAATTGGTTGGACACGGTTTGGGAAGAAAAATGCACGAAGATCCAGAGATGCCTAACTATGGAAAAAAAGGCAGAGGAAAATTGTTTGTAGAAGGCATGGTTGTTGCCATTGAACCGATGATCAACATGGGAACCAAAAATATCAAACAACTCAAAGACGGTTGGACTATTTTAACTGCTGATATGAAGCCAAGTGCACATTTTGAACACAATGTGGCGTTGATTGATGGGAAACCGGAGTTGCTTTCTACGTTTCAATATGTATATGATGCCTTGGGGATTGTGAGTGATGAGGAGATGGAGTTTAGAAAGTTACCTTTGGTGATTTGACAAGGATTTACTATGTCATTTCACTTCGCTTGGGTCACTAATTTTTACGGATTAAAAATTACACAGAGTTTGTGAAGCTTTAAATCATAGTAAACTCTTAAGAATTTTAATTTTGACACGGATTTCACGAATTTTCACGAATTAAACAATTACACGTAGCCTAAAAAATTTTATTATTTTTTTCTAAGCCATTATAAATACTTTTTTATGATTGATTTATATTTAAAAGATGAAACGTATAAAATTATTGGACTTTGTATGGAAGTTCATAAAATCCTAGGGAAAGGTCACTCTGAAATTATTTATAAAGATGCTTTGGAATATGAATTTAGAATGAATGGTATTCCCTATGAAAGGGAAAAAAGTTATCGAATTGAATACAAAGAAATCTTTCTTTCAAGATATTATAATGCAGATTTTGTAGTGTTTGACGAAATAATTCTTGAGGTAAAGGCAATAGAATGTTTAACCAAAAGCGATATTAAACAAACTTTAAATTATTTAGCAGCTTCAAAAAATAAATTAGGACTTTTAGTGAACTTTGGAGAAGATTCTTTGAAGCACCAAAGAGTTATTCTTTAGTTATTTTCGCAATCCTTTGCTCTGTGAAATTTTAAAATCCGTGAAAATTCGTGAAATCCGTGTCAAAAAATGAAAAAAGCTTTTAAATTTATTCTGAATACTATTCCTCGGCCGATTCTGATAAGGTTGAGTTATGTGGTGAGACCAATTTTGGCATTTTTGTTGAAAGGGAATCGGTTTACCGACCCGATTGATGGAAAAAGTTTTAAGATGTTTCTGCCTTATGGATATGGAAAACAGCGTAACAATGTATTGTCCCCAAGTACACTTTCTTTGGAAAGACATCGGTTGCTGTGGTTGTATTTGAATGAACAAACAGACTTTTTCACTGCTCCTAAGAAGGTTTTACATTTTGCTCCTGAACAAGCGTTTTATAAACGTTTCAGAAATCAAAAAAATTTAGATTATACTACAACTGATTTATTTTCTCCGTTGGCAGATGTGAAAGCAGATATTTGTAATCTTCCGTTTGAAGACAATTTGTATGATGTAATTTTGTGTAATCACGTTTTGGAGCATATTCCAAACGATACGAAAGCGATGCAAGAATTGTATCGCGTTTTAAAACCAGGTGGTATGGGAATTTTTCAGATTCCGCAAGATTTGTTAAGAGCCACTACTTTTTCGGATGATTCGATTACGGATGAAAAAGAACGTGCCAAAATTTTTGGTCAATATGATCATGTTCGCGTATATGGAAGAGATTATTTTGACAAACTGAGAAGCATTGGTTTCACAGTTGTTGAAGAAGATTATACGGCAAAAATTTCACCAGAATTAGTGGAAAAATATTGTTTAGCAAAAGGGGAAATTATCCCGGTTTGTTTTAAATAAAAAAAACAGCCTACAATTTCAAACTTGGGTCAACTAAATTTAATTGACAACTAATTTCTCAAAATTAGGGGTTTTGAATTGTTGGATTGTATTTTGCTCATCGGTGTAAATCAATAACACATACAAATCATTTCTGTCTTTCAAGAAATCTTGGGTTTGTTGCAAATCCATAACCATAAAAGCGGTTGCATATCCGTCGGCATCAATACATTTTTTTGATAAAACGGTCGCACTTAATACCTTACTTTGCTGTGAAAGTCCGGTTTTGGGATTGATAATGTGAACAAATTTTTCACCGGTAAGCGAATCGGTTTTTACTTTTCGATAATTTCCGGATGTAGCCATTCCAAGGTTTTCTAACTTGATTTTAGCAATCAAAGTACGTTCTTCCGGTGATTGTGTAGGATCATCAATTCCAATAACCCAATTTTTATTTTCAATCGTATTTTTACCAAAAGCTACAATTTCTCCACCAATTTCTACTATGCCGTTTTCAATACCTTTTGATTTTAAAAAATCTACCACCACATCTACCGAATAGCCTTGGGCAATAGCATTGAAATCAAAATAGGTATGAGGGAATTTTTTTGAAATGGTTCTGTTTTCATTCAATCGAACTTTATCAAAACCAACATACTGCAATAAACTATCTATTTTAGTGGGATTTAATTTAATTTTCTGCTTTTTAGGACCAAATCCATAGGCATTAACTAAAACCCCGATTGTAGGGTCAAAAAGCCCATCAGTTTCTTTATAAATTCTAGAAGAAACTTCAAACGTTTTTACAAAAAAATAATCTACTATAATTGTAGAATCCCCTTCATTAACTTTGGAAATTTTGGAATCGGGTCTATAGGTTGAAAGTGATTCATCAAAAGCTAAAAGCAACGAATCAATTGATTTTTTGGATACCAATTCCGAAGAACTGATATACTTCACAGCATACGTACTTCCTTGAGCTTCTCCTTGGATGATTATAATTTGATTTTTTTCTTCCTTTTGGCATGCGGCAAAGCATAATACAAGTAAAAATAGACTAACTAATTTCTTTAATTCCATTGTAGTTGATGATGTAATCTTCATTTTTCAAAAGTGGTTTTTCAAAATCGGTAGCATTGGCAATACCAACCCCGGCATAAAGTACTTTGGCTTTTAATTTTTGGGCATGGCGTTTAAACGTTTCCATCCATAACACATCATAATCCTCCGGATTATCCGGATAATTATACACGGTTACCAAAACAAAATGTAAGGTATTAGTAGGTTTATCAACGCACACAAACTGAGGATGTCGTTTTAATTGACTGTTTACGGCTATGAACTCAAAACCTTTGGTTTCAAGATCTTTTCCCACGTGATTCATGGCAATGTTGTGTAAATCTTGTTGTGACAATACTTCCATGCTGTAAAAGTAATTAGAATTTAAAGAAACAATACTTAAGAAAAACAAAAAACCATTAAGAAATTAAGGAAATCAAGTGTTGAAACTCAAGAAACTTAACTACTTAATGGTTTAAGTATTTAAAAGATAAAATAAATTATCCTCCGAAATCGTCGAAACGAATATTTTCTGGATCTAAACCAAAGTCTTCACCCATTTTTTGAACTGCTTTGTTCATCATTGGTGGTCCACAGAAGTACAATTCAATATCTTCCGGGTTTTCGTGTTTAGATAAATAATTATCAATTACTACATTGTGGATAAAACCAACAAATCCGTCACCATCACCATTAACTCCATCTTTCACTTTCCAGTTGTCTTCCGGAAGTGGCTCAGAAAGTGCTAAATAGAACTTAAAGTTAGGAAAATCTTTTTCTAAGGCTCTAAAATGATCGGTGTAAAACAATTCTCGTTTAGAACGACCTCCATACCAATACGTAACTTTTCTACCTGTTTTCACAGTTCTGAAAAGGTGATACAAATGCGAACGCATAGGAGCCATACCGGCACCACCACCTACATACAACATTTCAGCTTCTGATTCGTTAATAAAGAACTCTCCATAAGGACCTGAAACGACTACTGGGTCACCTGCTTTTCTAGAGAAAATATATGAAGAAGCGATACCTGGGTTTACTTTTGCCCAACCGTTGATATTTCTATCCCATGGTGGTGTAGCTACACGCACGTTCAACATGATTTTTCTTCCTTCGGCAGGGTAAGAAGCCATTGAGTAGGCTCTTTCTACCAAGTCGTCATTTTTCATTACTAAAGGCCAAAGATTGAATTTATCCCATTCAGCTTTGAATTTATCAGGTTCACCAGGATGTTCTACCGGATGTGCTGTAATATCAATATCTGAATATTTTACTTCACATTTAGGAATTTCAATTTGGATATAGCCACCTGCTTCATAATGCATATCTTCAGGTAATTCAACAATGAATTCTTTAATAAAGGAAGCAACACTGTAATTGGAATACACTTTAGCTTCAAATTTTTTGATACCAAAAACTTCTTCCGGTACTTCGATTACCATGTTACTTTTTACTTTCACTTGGCAACCCAATCTCCATCCTTCAGCCAATTCTTTACGGCTAAAGTGAGGAACTTCAGTAGGTAGAGCTTCTCCACCCCCATCTAAAACTTTACATTTACATTGGATACAAGTTCCACCACCACCACAAGCCGATGGTAAGAAAATTTTACTGGAACCTAAAGTAGATAACAAAGTACTTCCGGAACCTACTTCAATTTCGTTTTCTCCGTTAATTTTAATCTTCACAGGACCTGAAGGTACCAATTTTGCTTTGGCAAAAAGAATAATCCCTACCAATATCAATAATAAAATCATAAAGGCAATAACGGTAGTGGAAATTAATCCACCTGTGCTAACTTCTAATGCTATCATTATTCCTGAATATTATTTGTTAATGAATCATTTACTGTTGCAGCAGAATCAATGATTTCTAGAGAATTAGAAATTTCTTCTGATGGAACTACATTTTCAACTACTTCTTTTTTAGGGGCAGGTTCATCACCACCGGTTAACATACCACCAAAAGACATAAATCCGATTGCCATTAAACCTGTTAAAATAAAAGTCATTCCCAATCCTCTGAAAGCCGGAGGAACGTTAGAATATCTAATTTTTTCTCTAATAGCTCCAATAGCAACAATCGCTAAGAACCACCCAATACCGGAACCAAGCCCGTAAACAGTTGCCTCAGTAATTGTAGCAAAATCTTTTTGTTGCATAAACAATGAACCCCCAAGTATTGCACAGTTAACCGCAATAAGTGGTAAAAAGATTCCTAATGAATTATATAAAGCCGGAGCAAATTTTTCAACAATCATTTCAACTAATTGTACCATTGTGGCCACAGTTGCAATAAATAAAATAAAGGTTAAAAAACTTAAATCATAATCAGCATATTCTTCGCCTAACCATGTTAAAGCACCTGGACGAAGTAAATATTTATCTAATAAATAATTTAACGGAACAGTGATTACTTGAACAAATATAACTGCTGCACCTAATCCAACAGCGGTAGATACTTTTTTAGAAACCGCTAAGTACGAACACATTCCTAGGAATGTAGCGAAAATCATATTTTCAATGAAAATTGATTTTAAAAATAATTCTAATAATTCCATTTCTTAGTTTGTTTCTATTAAATTTTTATTTCTTGAACGTTGGAAACCAATAATCAAACCTAGAGTAATCAAAGCCATAGGAGCCAACAACATAAAACCACTATTTTCATAACCTAAAGCATACAAACCGGTTTTTTCAACTGGATCTCCTAATACCGGAATACCAAATAACTTTCCGGAACCTAATAATTCTCGAAAAAATCCTACGATAACTAATATTAATCCATATCCTGTCGCATTACCAACTCCATCTAAAAAAGATTTCCAAGGTGTGTTTGCAAGGGCAAACGCTTCAAAACGTCCCATGATGATACAGTTGGTAATAATTAACCCTACGAAAACTGAAAGTTTCTTAGCTAAATCCGGCACATAGGCTTTTAAGGTTAAATCAACTATAATTACCAAAGCAGCAACAACTACTAATTGAGCAATGATACGAATGGAAGAAGGAATTACATTACGCATTAAAGAAATAACCACGTTACCTACTCCCAATACAAAGATTACAGACAAAGCCATAATCACAGAAGCGTTAAGTTCGGCAGTAATTGCTAAAGCTGAACAAATTCCTAATACTTGAACCGTAACGGGATTGTTATCCGTTAAAGGGTCTTTTACTAATCCGATGTTTTTCTTTGAAAACAAAGGTTCTTTTTCTGATGTATTAGCCATGGTTTATTTTTTTAATGTTTCAAAATATGGCAAGTATAAACTAATGCCTGAATTTATCATTGCTCCTACGCCATTTCCGGTGATAGTTGCACCTGAAATAGCATCTACTTGATTATCCGTTTTATCTTCATTGTTAGGGTCACCGTTTGATTTAGAAATTTCAACGCCTTTGAAATTTCCTTTTGCATCAAAAAGGTTTTCACCTTTGAAGTCATCTCTAAAGAAAGGTTCAGTAATATTAGCTCCTAAACCTGGAGTTTCAGCTTTGTGATCAAAATACACTCCATTTAAACTTTTCAAATCGTCATTAATGGCAATATAACCCCAAATAGCATCCCAAAGACCATTACCTCTAACTGGTAAAATGTAAATGGTTTTCCCATCTTTTTCAGCTACAAATAAAGGTAAACGTTGCGTTTGTCCTTTTTTGGCAGCTTCTTGTTCTTTTTTTACATCAATCAAATAAGCCATAGCATCGTCAGTCACCTCAGTTCCGGTGATTACTTTTTGCTCTTTAATATATTGTGTAAACATTTCTGAAGCATTGGAACGATTAGCATCAACACCAATGGCTGATAAAATATCAATCTGAGCTTTAACTTGATCGTTCTTCACTCGTAGGTCTTTGGTGAAATTGGCAAAGAAAGCCAACAACGCCCCTACCACTACAACTAATACTACCGCAAAAATTATAGTATATCCGTTTGAATCTGTACGTTTTGACATAATATTAGGTAGTTTTAACTTTTAAACGTTTCATTCTTCTTTTCACATTCGCTTGTACCACATAATGGTCAATTGTTGGAGCAAACACATTCATTAATATAACCGCCATCATAACTCCTTCTGGGTAAGCCGGATTGAAAACACGAATCATGATACTGAAAAATCCGATTAAGAAACCGTATATAATTTTTCCGGTTGCCGTTTGTGCAGCAGAAACCGGATCGGTGGCCATATAAACGATACCAAAAGCAATACCACCAACAATTAAATGTTGCCAAAATGGGAATGCCATCAAGCTGTAGAATTTACTTGATTCGGTAATAACTCCTGAATCTACAATATTGTTGAAGATTAACCCCATAACGGCTGCACCAACTACTGCAGAAATCATAATTCTAGCACTTCCGATACCTGATGCAATTAAGATTGCGGCACCTACTAAAATCAAGAACGTAGACGTTTCACCTACAGAACCCGGAATAAATCCAAAAAACATATCTGAAACGGAATATCCTACTTCTTTATTTGCGGCTAATGTTCCTAAAACGGTTTCACCTGAAATAGCATCAGTTCCGGCAGCATTTTTCACTCCGTCAACTGCTCCATGAACCCATACTTTATCACCAGACATCCAAGCCGCCCAGTTAAAGAACAAGAACGCACGAATAGTAAGTGCCGGATTCAATACATTCATTCCGGTCCCACCAAACAATTCTTTCCCGATGATTACACCAAAAGCAACAGCTACTGCCAACATCCATAAAGGCAAATCAATTGGCATAATTAACGGAACTAACATTCCGGTTACCAAATATCCTTCTTCAACCTCATGTTTTTTCACAGTAGCAAAGATAAACTCGATTCCAAGTCCAACTCCGTAAGAAACAGCAAGCATTGGAATGATTTTACTAAAACCAACCCAAAAGTTATCTAAGTTCCAAAACTCAGTAGAAAAAAATGATACTCCTGAAGGAAAACCATTAATTTGACCGTAATGTTGAAACCCAGCATTAAACATAGCAAAAATCAATACCGGTACCATAGCCATGATAACCGTGTTCATTACCCTTTTTAAATCCGCAGCATCACGCACGTGAGATCCGGAATGAGTAGTAATATTGGGCATGTAAAGAAAAGTATGCAACGCATTGAAAGACTGTTCCATCTTAGTTCCGCGGTACTTTTCTTTTAAATTATGTAAATTTTGTTTTAAACTCATTTTTGTGATATTTTAAGTTGAAATGAATTAACCCACTTCTTTAATCATTACATCCAATCCGTTTCGTACAATATGTTGGTGGTCTTGTTTTGACACACATACATATTCCGTTAGAGCAAAATCTTCCGGTGCTACTTCATAAATACCTAAAGCTTCCATTTGATCAATATCTTTTACCAAAATGGCTTTCAATAATTGCATCGGATAAATATCAAGCGGACAAACTTTTTCGTACTCTCCGGTTAACACAAAACCTCTGTGTTCCCCATTAGTATTAGTATTCAAATCGTATTTTTTTCCAGGTGTTAAGAATGAAAACATTCCGGCACGATATACACTAAATTTATTTGGTCTTGGTAAATTCCATCCAAAGAAATCATAATCATCACCTTCTGGAATAGCCGTAATTTGTGTATGATAAAAACCAACACTATCTGTAGTCGATTTTTTATCACCGGTTAACACATCGCCACTGATGACTCTGTAATTTCCATTTTTTAAATTGGCATTCACCACATCAGCTACTTGTGCTCCCATTTTGGCTACTACATATCCTGGTTTTTCAAATCCGGTACCTGCAAGAGCCAATGTTCTTTCTAGGTTAACTTTTCCGGTTAAGAATAATTCACCAATGATAGCAACATCTTCAATTTGAACCACCCATACTTTTTCTCCTTTGTTGATTGGATCAATAAGACCGATTTGAGTAGAAACCAAACCAATTGGATGTTTTCCGTAACCTTTGTGTACTTCGGCTCTGATACCATCCGGCATAAAGTCGGCATTTGGTGAAACCGTTACATGTACTTTTCCAGAAGTTAATTTTTGCAACGCATCAAAACCAGCTTTTAAAGCTTCTTTTTTTCCTTTCAAAGTGAAATTCAAATCAGACGACAATGGTGCAGAATGAATTGCCGATACAAAAATTGCTTTTGGTGAATCAGCCGAATTTGCAATTACATCATACGGACGTTGTTTTACAAAAGGCCAACAACCGGAAGCTAATAAATGCTCTTTCACTTCTTCCGTTGATAAATCATTTGGATTTTTAGGACTATGCTCTACAAAAGTATCCTGAGCATCAGCTAAAATAGTGATTTCTAAAATCACTCTTTTTTCACCTCTTTTGATCTCTTGGATTTTTCCGCTAACCGGAGAAACAAACTTTACTTTCTCATCTGTTTTAGAAAAGAAAATAACCTCACCGGCTTTCACACTTTCGCCTTCTTTTTTAACTAATTTTGGCACAACACCATGAAAATCAGAAGGTTTGATAGCATAGACTTTCGAGCGGGCTATTTCAGAAACGTTTAATTCTGCTTCACCCTTCAACTTAAGGTCTAACCCTTTTTTAATTCGAATGTCTTTTGACATATTAATGAAGATATGATTAGTAAATAGTTTACAAATAATTAAAACGGTGCAAATTTAAAAATTAAAATACAATAGGTTACCATGAATTAACAATTGTACAATCATTTTTTTGTTATTTATAATCATTACAAATAACAAAGTCCAATATGACGAATAAAACCAAAAGTAAAGTTGTCTACTATCCTCTAAATTCATCATTTAAATTCAATTCACAAAATAAAAGGAAGTGATAATATTGGTATAATTTATGCAAATAATAGTATATTTACCTTCTTTAAAACAAAACGTATGTCTAAACTATTTGCCACAGTGTTTATTTTGTGCTTTTTTGGCACTTTAAACGCACAAATTGAACAAGAAATTGCACCACCTTTCAATATTAAAACCGCTACTTTTATTCAAGGAAATCAAAATGCAATACCTATTTTTCAACTTGGTGATAGATTTATGTTTCAATTTGATGATTTATTTGGTGATGAAGCCAACTACTATTACACCATCACTCACTGTGATTATAATTGGCAGAAATCACAATTAAATCAAAACGAATACCTTGTTGGTTTAGACAACCAAAGAATTATCACTTATGAGAATTCGTTCAACACTTTGCAGTTGTATTCACAATACAGAATATCATTTCCTAATCAATTTACGAAAGGATTTAAGGTTAGTGGAAATTATATGTTGAAAATTCTAAACAATAATCAAGAAGTAGTTTTTTCACGAAAATTTATTCTTTATGAAAATTTAGTTTCGGTTCCGATGCAAGTAAGAAATGCCCGAGATGTTAGATATTTAAATCAAAAACATAATTTAGAATTTTCTATTCGTCCCAATAATTTATTGCTCCAAAATCCGGTTCAGAATGTAAAAGTAATGTTATTGAAAAACGGAATATGGAACACCGCCATTACCAATGTCAAACCAATGTTTACATTAGGTAATGAATTGGTATATAAATATGATAAAGAAACCCAATTTTGGGCAGGAAATGAATTTTTATTTTTTGACAATAAAGACATTCGTAATGCAGTAAACAACATACAATCAATTGACTCAAAGGGAGGAATTTATAACACATATCTATATACCAATGCCGCCAGAAGAACCAATGAATACACATTTTTTCCTGATGCAAACGGAAATTTTGTGATTCGGAATGTAGCCACAAGAGAAAATGTAAATGTGGAAGCAGATTATTCTTGGGTATTTTTTACATTAAGTGCTCCAACCTACTACGGTAAAAAAGATGTTTATATTACTGGCATGTTCAATAATTATACATTATCACCGGAATACAAAATGGATTATAATAGAGAAAAAGCGGTTTATGAAAAAGCATTAATCATTAAGCAAGGGTTTACAAATTACGAATATACGCTAGCTGATACCAAAGGAAATGTTGATTTTGAAAACGCTTTAGATGGAAACTTTTTTCAAACCGAAAACAATTATTTTTGCTTAGTGTATTATAGAGCAAACAATGACCGATTTGATCGAATTATCGGAAAAGGTATGGCAAGCTCAGTTGATATTATCAAATAAAGATGTCTGAATCTACTAAAGAAATAAAAAATTATCGTGGTTTAAAATGTTTAAACTGCAATCATCCATTAGACATTTCTGATAAGTATTGTCCGAATTGTAGCCAAAAAAATTCAACCAAACGACTTAGTTTAAAGGACTTTGTTGATGAATTTTTAGCCAACTTCTATGCGTATGATTCTAAGGTTAAAAATACCATAATCCGATTATTTACTAAACCAGGAAAAACTGCTAAAGAGTTTATTGATGGTAAAAGATTAACCTATGCAAATCCGTTTCGTTTTTATTTGAGTGTGTCGCTAATTTATTTTATTATTAGTGGACTTATCAGCAAATATAATTTTGAAACAATTGAAGATTTAGACCAATCAAAGTTGACAAAAAAAGAGGAAACTCAAAAAAAACCGAAAGAAGAAACTCAAAAAAAAACAAAAGACAGTCTGAAAAACAATGTAGTATTTAGTAAAGAATTTGAAAAAATTTCTACTCAAATTGACTCAGTTGAAAAAGAAGAAAAAAAGAAAAAACCTAAAAAAATTATTCTTTACACTGAAAAACAATTGGAAAAATATGGTTTTTTTAAACGTACAAAATTGAAATTTGAAACGTATGAAAATTTTTTGGATAGCTCTAAAACAACCTATCCACCAAAAATATTTGATACATTAAAACATCAAAACACAGCTTGGAATCGTTTCTTGCTCAAAAAAACTTATCAACTCCAAAAAATGGGTGAAGAAGAAGATCAAAATGCAAGTGGTCAATCAAAATTTATAGATTATATGGAAGACAAATATCCTTTCATTTTATTTGTTTCCCTTCCGTTTATGACCATTGTTTTTGCATTATTATATTTTCGTAAACAATTAACGTACG
>JAFLBT010000059.1 GCA_017302935.1 Flavobacteriales bacterium
AAAAACCAATTGTTAAAATGGTTAAGAAAGCTAAGAAACCTAAATACTGTTGAAATTCAAACATGTTTTCCGGAATTTATCGAATTCAGTTACAAATATAGAGCAACTCTGTCATTTTATCAACATAAAGTGAAAAAATATTTTAAAATAGGATTGTTAATAAGTAAATTTGTAGTCGGTTATCGGTTTCCATGATTTCGGATAAAGAATTTGTAATGAATATTGAAGAATATGATACAAATCCGTGAAAATCCATTACAGCGAAGCTGTCAAAATCCGTGTTCCATTTTTAAGTTACGGGTTTAAAAAAAACACATCAATTTCAATGATTTTTCAAATCATAAAATAAGTATTCAATAAAAAACAAATTAAATTATAAATATACATAACCATGAATTATCGTATTGAAAAAGACACCATGGGCGAAGTAAAAGTACCCGCCGATAAATATTGGGGAGCACAAACAGAGCGTTCTCGCAACAATTTTAAAATTGGGCCTGCCGCCTCTATGCCAAAAGAAATTATTGAAGGTTTTGCCTTCCTGAAAAAAGCAGCTGCTTATGCTAATCACCATTTAGGCGTTTTGTCGATTGAAAAAAGAGATGCAATAGCAACTGTTTGTGACGAAATCTTAGCCGGAAAATTAGATGATCAATTCCCGTTAGTGATTTGGCAAACCGGTTCGGGCACACAAAGTAACATGAATGTGAACGAAGTAATCGCCAACAGATCACAAGTGTTAGCCGGATTTAACATTGGCGAAGGTGAGCAACTTGTAAAAGCAAATGATGATGTAAATAAATCACAATCTTCCAATGATACCTTCCCTACCGGAATGCATATTGCTTGTTATAAAGCGGTTATTGAGAAAACAATTCCGGGTGTTACGCAATTACGTAATACATTCAAAGCAAAATCTGATGCGTATATGAATGTGGTAAAAATTGGACGTACTCACTTGATGGATGCCACTCCCCTTACGCTAGGTCAGGAATTTTCGGGATATGTTTCTCAATTGGATCATGGTTTAAAAGCATTAAATAATTCGTTAGCTCATTTATCAGAATTAGCTTTAGGAGGTACAGCGGTTGGAACCGGTTTAAACACCCCTAACGGTTACGATGTAACAGTAGCCAACTACATAGCTGAGTTCACCGGATTACCTTTTGTAACCGCTGAAAATAAATTTGAAGCGTTAGCTGCTCATGATGCAATCGTTGAAACACACGGAGCCTTAAAGATGTTAGCCGTTTCATTGAATAAAATTGCCAATGATATCCGTATGATGGCCTCCGGACCGCGTTCCGGAATTGGCGAAATTTTGATTCCGGAAAATGAACCGGGTTCTTCTATTATGCCTGGTAAAGTAAATCCAACACAATGTGAAGCCTTAACGATGGTTTGTGCTCAAGTGATGGGTAATGATGTAGCAATCACAGTTGGTGGTACTCAAGGACATTATGAATTAAATGTGTTCAAACCGGTGATGGCAGCAAATTTCTTACAATCTGCTATATTAATTGGTGATGCATGTGTTTCATTTGATGAACATTGTGCACAAGGAATTGAACCAAATTATGGAAGAATTAAAGAATTGGTTGATAATTCATTGATGTTAGTAACGGCTCTTAACACTAAAATTGGATATTATAAAGCGGCTGAGATTGCTCAAACAGCTCATAAAAACGGCACAACTTTAAAAGAAGAAGCTGTTCGATTAGGTTATGTTACCCCAGAAGATTTTGATGCTTGGGTGAAGCCGGAAGATATGGTGGGAAGTTTGAAATAGCACTTAAAAAAAAGCACTTTCAATATAGAAAGTGCTTTTTTCTTATACAGTAGAATAAAATTTATCTTGATGGTATTTTGATAATTTATAATTCAGTTCTTTGGGATTAAAAGGTTTTATGATGTAGTCATTCACACCCATTTTCATTGCTTTTTCCAGATATCCATAGGAGGCAGAAGCGGTTAAAGCTAAAATAGGAATTTTAGTATCTTTCGTTCTGATAATGGAAGTTGCCTCGTAACCATCCATAACAGGCATTGAGAGGTCCATTAAAATCAAATCATAACGATTGTTTTGAAACATATTCACTCCTATCAAACCATTTTCGGCAGTTTCGATTTCAATTCCCCAATTGGATAATATTTTCACCGCAATTTTTGTATTGATTAAATTGTCTTCTACCAGCAACACTTTAAGTCCGTTTAGTTGAATTTCGTTGAATTCATTCATTTCTGAAAAATTATTTTTTTCTGATTGAACCAAGGGAAGTTGTAAATCAAATTGGAAAGTAGAACCTTTCCCCACCTTACTTTTTAGCACAATGTCACTATTCATCAATTGCAATAATTTTCTAGAAATGATTAAACCTAAACCGGTACCTCCGTATTTTCGAGTGGTTTTAGATTCTGCTTGACCAAACTTTTGAAAAATTACATTAAACTTTTCTTTTTCAATACCTATACCATTATCAGCAACTTTTACTCTAAAGTGTATTTTTTCTTTTTCCAAGGTTAAGGTTTCAAGACTAATTTTAATTTCACCATTTTGAGTAAATTTACAAGCATTTGATACTAAATTGGTGAGTATTTGACCGATTCGAAGTGGGTCTCCTATTACATTTGGATTAAAATCAGTATCGGTTTTGATACTTATTTTGCTTAAGTTTTCTTCTGCTTTAACAGTTAATGAACTTTTAATTTGATCAACAAGGACGGAGAAATTAAATGGAATTTCTTCCAACTCAATCTTTCCGGCTTCTATTTTATTGTAATCCAAAATATCATTAATGAGTAAGAATAAATTATTAGCCGATAATTTCAGAACATTTAAATTTTCTTTAAAATGCTCCAAATGTTCTTCTTTTTCCATGATGTAAATCATCCCAATTATCGCGTTCAGTGGGGTTCTGATTTCATGACTCATAATCGATAAAAAATCAGATTTGGCCTCACTAGCTTTTTCTGCTTCTAATTTTGCATTAAATAATTGTTGCTGATAGTCTTTCTTAAGTTTAATTTCATCATTTAATATTTTCAACAAATCAATTACATCCGTACTAACATGATCCGTGAGTTCAGCATCAGTTAATTGATAAATTGCCTGAATCAATTTTTCCTGAAATTCATTTATTTTTGACAATTTACTTTTTAATGTATCGTTTATCTCTTGATATTCAATATCATTTAATCGCGATGACTGTTCGAAAAGTTCAGCATCTTTTTCATAATTAATATAGGTTTGATTTACGGCCTCAATGAACTTTTGAATACTTTCATTCTGTTCAATCAATTCAGGACTTAAGTATTTATTGATTTGTCGTTGTAAAAATCGATTAATTTCTAAATTTGGCTTCATTAGATCGTTTCAAAGAGCGTTGTTATTGTCATTGTTTGGTTGTGTAATTCGCATGCTACTTTTTCAAAGGAAGGAGAAATTTCCCCGTAGGAATAAAAGCCAAAAATAAAACTATCATCGCCATATACTTCTCTGACAACTTCCAGTTCTTCTTCAATACGATTGCCTAAAACAATTCTTCTTCCTACACAACTCACCAAAAACACTATTTGTGGTGAAGAATATTTTATATTAAAAGCTTGATTGGCAGCTTCATAAGAAGCATCTACTAATTTATCGTGATTTCCTTTCATCAAACGAACACGTGAGCCTTGCGGAATGTCACCTGCAAAAGTCATTGATTTTTGTTCTTCATCTATTGACAAAATGGTTCTAACAACCGGTTCAGATAATTCATCTTCTTTCATTGAAAGTGGAAAATAAAGTGAAGAACCGGGAAGTTCGTCGGCATATTTTCCAAGATACTCTTTATATAAATCCAAAGCAAATCGGTTACCAATTTTGTACACCGTATTTTTATTGGATAAGGTAACTTCTCTTTCCGGACCAAAATCAGACCAACCACCGGAAGAGCCAAAACCAAAACTTAAATTGTTTCCATAAAAACCTACAACAACAATATTGCCTGGGGCGGCATCTTTATTTAAACCAACAATAGTTTTTTCAAAACGGATATCATCTCCGGCTAAACCACCAAATATTGGAATTCTTTTTTGAGTGCGATGGATAAATTCATTGATTAATTCTGTTCCGTTAGTCAAACTACCTTCTGACAAAATCAAAATTGCTTTAAGATCATCATGAAGAAATTCATTTTCTATTCTATTTCCAAAATCTTGGAGAGTTAAATCGTTAAAAACATTGTGTTCAATTGTTTTAATGGATGATTTTTCAAATTCAATTGCAATTATGGCAATAGCATTTAATTCAATTTTTCGTTGTACAATTTGACCGGCCGAAGAACTGATAACAATAGAAGCATTTGGAAATTTTTGTTTTATTTGTTGATAAGGAGTACTATTTTCCAATAAAGTTCTGTCACCAAAGGCTAATACGAGTTGACATTTTTTATCATCAAAAGTAGTGGTTTGTTTGTGAAGAATAAAACCGTTATCGGAATTAAAAATCAGTTTACTGACTTTCATAGTAGTTGTGTTTGTAGATTTGGGAAATAAAAGAAATAAAAATTAAGTTAATTTCAAAATAATTTTAACTTTATTTATACATTTTGTTAAATCACCAAGAAATTTCTACTTTCCCACTTTGTTTCAATAATTCATTAATAAGTCTAAAATGACCATTTCCAAACCATAATCCCCTATTTGCACTTAACGGTGATGGGTGACCACTTTTCAGAATAATATGCTTTTTTTCATCAATAAACTTTGTTTTTTGTTGAGCATAATTTCCCCATAAAACGAATATTAATTGTTCATTTTGATTGGATAATTCTTTTATAACATAATTTGTAAAGGTTTCCCATCCTTTACCTTGATGGCTTCCGGCTAGATTTTCTCTAACGGTTAATGTGGCATTTAATAGCAAAACACCTTGTTCAGCCCAACGTTCTAAATTTCCGGAAATCGCAATTGGAATGTCTAAATCGCGTTCTAATTCTTTGAAAATGTTTTGTAAAGAAGGTGGAAAAGTTATTCCGTCATTTACAGAAAAGCACAACCCATTGGCTTGTCCGTGACCGTGATAAGGATCTTGACCAATGATAACCACTTTCGTTTCAGAAGGTGGAAAATACTTAAAAGCCGAAAAAATCATTTCTTTAGGAGGATAACAGCGAAATGACACATATTCCTTCTCTACAAAATCTGATAAATTTTGAAAATAGGTTTGCTGTAAAGTCGACTCCAAAAAAAAATACCAATCAGTTGGGATGAATTTTTCCATACAATAATCTATACTACAAATGTACAGAATCCTGAACAATTCATATACTTTTCATAAAACGGGAAACAATCAAAATAATGCGTAAATTTGCTTAAAATTGCTACACTACATGATTTCTATTTCAGATAAAACCCTGAAGGATTTAGAATTTGCTACCATATTACAAACGGTTTCCGACCGTTGTAACACAGAATTGGGAAAAGAAAAAGCATTATCTATTATACCATATAAAGATAAAAATGTGTTGATGGATGCGTTACTGCAAACTTCTGAGTATTTATCTTCATTTTCAAATAACAATGCGTTACCCAATCACGGTTTTGATAGTATTGCTCATGAAATCAAATTCATCGGAATTGAAAACAGTTTCTTAGAAGTAGGTAGTTTTAGAAAAATTGCCAATTTGTCAGAAACGGTGAATACGATGTTGCTGTTTTTGAAGAAATTTCACGATTATTATCCCACCTTATTTCAAAAATCTTCTACGATTGAATATACTAAATATATCATTCAAAAAGTAGATGAAGTGATTGATAAATATGGCGAGATTAAAGATAATGCTTCGCCGGATTTAATCAATATTCGCCGTGATATTAGTGTAGTGAGAGGAAAAGTGAACCAAAGTTTTGGGATGGCCATGAGCCAATATAACAGTCTTGGTTACTTGGACGAAATCAAAGAGAGTTTTGTTGAAAACCGACGTGTTTTAGCGGTTTTAGCGATGTACCGCAAAAAAGTGAAAGGAAGTATCTTAGGCAGTTCCAAAACCGGTAGTATTGCTTACATTGAGCCGGAAGCTACCCTTCGTTATTCGAGAGAATTGAGTAATTTAGAATATGAGGAGCGTGAGGAGATTGTTCGCATCTTAAAAAAGCTCACCAATGATATTCGACCATTCAAAGAATTATTGATTGACTATCAAGAATTTTTAAGCGACATCGATGTGATTGCCGCAAAAGCGAAATATGCATTAAAAATCAATGCCATTCTTCCCACTATTGTGGAAGAAAAACGAATGTTTTTCAGGGATGCCTTCCATCCTATTTTATACTTAAACAATAAAAATAAGGGGGAAATTACCTATCCACAAACCATTGAATTGGATAATTCCAATCGAATTATTGTGATTTCCGGACCAAATGCAGGTGGAAAAACTATTTCATTAAAAACAGTTGGTTTGTTGCAATTGATGCTACAATCCGGTATGTTAATTCCGGTACATGAACGTAGTGAAACCTTTTTGTTTGATCGAATACTCACGGATATTGGCGACAATCAATCCATTGAAAATCATTTGAGTACGTATAGTTACCGACTCAAAAACATGAACTACTTTTTGAAAAAGTGCAATGCCAAAACCTTATTTTTAATTGATGAATTTGGAACGGGTTCTGACCCTGAATTAGGTGGTGCTTTAGCAGAAACTTTTTTAGAAGAATTTTATCATCGTGAAGCTTTTGGAATCATTACCACTCATTATACCAATTTAAAAATACTTGCCAACGAATTGCCATTTGCTTCCAATGCTAACATGCTTTTTGATGAAAAATCATTAGAGCCCATGTATAAATTGGTTTTAGGTCAAGCCGGAAGTTCGTTTACGTTTGAAGTGGCTCAGAAAAACGGAATACCCTACGGACTCATCAATAGAGCTAAAAAGAAAATTGAAAAAGGTAAAATTCGTTTTGACCAAACTATTGCAACGCTTCAAAAAGAACGTTCGAAGTTGGAAAAAACTTCTCTCAATTTAAAAGAGGAGGAATCAAAAGCTCGAGAAGAAAGTAAACGAATGGAGACCATTAATGCAAAAATTCAAGATAAATTAGAGCGTTATCAAGAGTTGTATGATGCCAATCAACGGTTAATTTATTTGGGTCAGAAAATTGACGATTTATCATCAAAGTATTTTCAAAACAAAGACAAAAAAGTATTGATAGGTGAACTTTTAAAAATTGTAGAAATTGAAAATTCCAAACGGAAAAAGAGTTCAGCAAAAGAACAATCGATTGAAGTACAAAAGCAGAAAGAAGTTCTCAAAGAAGTTCAAGAAAAAGTTGAAGAAATCAGAACAGTTAAAAAAGAAAAAAAATTAAAAGCCATTAAAGCCGAAACAGAAAAACCAAAAATCGTCTTGAAAATTGGCGACCGAGTGAGAATGATTGATGGAAAAGCGGTTGGTACGTTAGATAGCATTGAAAAAAATAAAGCCACTGTTAATTATGGTTTATTTACTTCAAAAGTGAGTCTTGATGCTTTAGAATGGGTTGAATCAAAAAAATAAAAAAATGTTGAATTTACCTGAAAATAAAAAAATTATTCTTTTTGATGGAGTCTGCAATTTATGCGAATCCTCCGTTCAATTTATCATTAAGCATGATAGTAAAGATGTTTTTAGATTTGCCTCTTTGCAATCAGAAATAGGACAACAAATAAAAGAATATATTGGTGTTTCACAACAAAATCTAGACAGTATAATACTTTATGTGCCGGGTGAAGCCTATTATTTGAAAGCTGAGGCAGCTATGCAAATAGCCAAAGAATTGAATAGTTGGCATAAAATTATTGGTTATTTATCCTTTACCGGAAAATTAGGAAATTTCATTTATGATTATGTAGCAAGCAATCGCTATAAATGGTATGGCAAAAAAGATCAATGCATGCTTCCTTCACCTGAATTGATTAAAAAATTTCTGAACTGATAAAAGTCATATTTTTTTGGTTTTACAAAAAGTAAATTTGCTTCATAAATCTTTTTGGAATGAAACTATCAACGATTGCTTTGTATTCTTGGGACAATGGTGCCATTATTATGATAGGTGTATTTGCACTTGTTATTATTGGCTTGGTTGGAGCAGTAATGCTTATGATGAATAACGGTAAAAACAAAAAAGACTAAGCAAAAACTTAGTCTTTTTTTAAGCAGTGAAAATTAAATTAGTTTTTCACAATCTTTTTTGTTGCAACACCTTCAGCTGAAGTAATGTTTACAATGTACATTCCTGAGTTTAATTCACTGATAGAAACTTGAGCTTCAGCAACTCCATCAAAATCAATTGACTTCACTACTCTTCCGTTTACATCAACTAATTGAACATTAGAAATCAATGCACTATTATGAGTAATTGTCAAATTATTTGAAGCAGGATTTGGAAAAACAGAAAAATCCAATTCAGATGATTTTGGTAAGCTTAATACATTTCCTGTATATTTGAAGATACCACCGGTTGTTGCATTTTGAGAGAAACCTCCTGAAAATCCAATAGTTGCATTTCTAAATCTACAAATAGTATGTTGCACATTGTTGTCAATACCTGTCCACGTCAAACCATCATTAGTACTATAAGACGAACCGGAATTATTTGTTGCTGAACCTGTAGAAACTACATTAGATGTTCCCGGTACGTATGCTAAATCAGCTAAGTAAAAAGGTCCTGAGAAAGCAACTTGTGTCCAGTTTTCACCACCATCATTGGTTGACCATAATTGACCGGCATTTGAACTTAAAAGCCCTTTGGTTGTAGAAGAGAAAGTATAACTTCCGTTTTCTGATTGGCCACCAAAATCATTTAATGGAGATTGGAATGCTACCCAATTCAAACCTCTATCTGAAGAACGATAAATTCTTCCATAGTTGGTTCCAAACCAAATCGTATCACCAATAACAGCATAATTGTTTACATATCCATATTCTCCCGCATCTGCAGGAGCAGGAATATTTGCACTAGGTACACGTGTCCAAGTGGTACCACCATTATTGGTTGTATAAATTTCATAATAACCACCTACTGGGTCTCCTTGACAAACTCCATTGTTTGCATCCCAGAAATGAACAACATTAGCAAATGCTGCAGCATTGTTAAAAAGGGCCGTAGTTTGCTTTGTCCATGTAGTACCTCCATTAGTTGTTTTCCAAATGCCACCAGCTGCAGAAGATGTAGGATGAGCAGCAACCCAAGCCGTATTAATATCAACAGCGGTAATACAAGACAAAGCTAATGAACCTGCACCTCCGGTTAAAGTAAAAGAAGCTGAAGTCCAGTTGTTACCACCATTGGAGCTTTTTGCATATTCTTTAATCGTTTGTACATTACTTGCAGTTCCATCATACGCTATAATCCATGACACATTATCATCAGGCATTGAAATACTTCTAACACCTCTACTTGCATTGGTAAAAGAGGTTGCTTTTTCAGTCCAGAATTGAGCACTAACGGTAAAAGAAGTCAGCAATAAAAAAAGTAATAGTTTTTTCATAAATAGTTAATTTTAAAATCGATACGAATATACTAATTTTTTTTAAGTGGTTTAATTTTTAACCGTTAATTTATCAACTGATTTTGCCACAACCGTTGAAACGGCAGCATCACTAGTTACATTTACCACAGTTCTACACATATCCAAAGGGCGATCAATGGCAAATATAAGAGCCAATCCCGCTTCAGGAATTCCGGCTTGACCTAATACAATTACAAGCATTACCATTCCCGCACTAGGAACTGCTGCCGAACCAATAGAAGCCAAAGTTGCCGTTACAACTATCATCAATTGTGTTGGTAAATCCAATGGAATTCCCATAGCTTGAGCGATAAATACGGCGGCTACAGATTGATATAAACTGGTTCCATCCATATTAACAGTAGCACCAAGTGGTAAAACAAAACTTGATACTTCTTCATCTACTCCAACATGTTCTGTAACGCGTTCCATCGTAACGGGTAATGTTGCTGCACTTGAACTAGTAGAAAAAGCTAACAATTGAGCCGGAGATATCGCTTTAAAGAATTTTACTGGAGAATATTTTGCCAATACAATTAACATTGTAGGATAGAAAACAAATACCATAATCAGTAAACCTAACACTACAGTTAATGCATACACCAATAGAGCATTTAAAGTTGAAAAATCAGGAATTTCAACCATTAAAGCAGACATTAAAGCAAAAACGCCGATGGGTGCTCCCATCATAATAATGTCTATTATTTTTAAAATGACATCATTTAAGCCTTTAAAAAAATCAACTACCGGTTTAGCTTTTTGTTCCTCTATTAAAATCAAACCGATTCCTATTAAAATAACAAATAAAATCACTTGTAACATAGAAGCATTATCGGTCATAGCTCTGAAAAAATTATCGGGAACTATATCAACCAAAGGCTGAAGTGGTCCACTATTTTTAGCCTTGTCGGCTAATTCAATTTTTTGAGCGGCATCTCCGGCAAAATTTTCAAGTAAACTATTACGTGATGCTTCGTTAATATAATTACCCGGCTGAATTACATTGGCTAAAACCAAACCAATACTAACAGCAGAAACCGTTGTTATCAAATATAAAACTACGGTTCGTAAGCCTAGTTTTGAAAGTTTTGAAACATCTTTTAAATCTGATAATCCAACAATAAGCGAGACCACAATTAAAGGTACCGCTATCATTTTTAACAAGTTTATAAAGATTGTACCGAAAGGTTTAATCCAATCGACAACAATGCCTTTTAACTCTAAATTTTTCATGATAAAACCGAAAACTAATCCGAAAACCATTCCGATTAATATTTTCCAATGTAAGGCTAATTTCATATTATTTTTGATAACTGTTTTGAAGTAAATAAAAATCGGCTAACACTAAGGCTGCCATTGCTTCCACAATAGGAACTGCTCTCGGGACAACACATGGGTCATGCCGTCCTTTGCCCTCAAGGGAAACTACTTCTCCTTCATGATTAATGGTTGTTTGTGTTTGCATAATGGTTGCAACCGGTTTGAATGCAACTCTAAAATAAATATCCATACCATTAGAAATTCCACCTTGAATTCCGCCTGATAAGTTAGTGGAAGTTTTTCCATCCGGTTGAATCAAATCATTGTGTTCACTCCCTTTCATTTGTGCTCCACAAAAACCACTTCCATATTCAAAACCTTTTACTGCATTTATAGAAAGCATTGCTTTGCCCAATTGAGCATGTAATTTGTCAAAAACCGGTTCACCCCATCCAATCGGTACATTTTGAATTACACATGTAATGGTTCCGCCAATAGTATCACCTTCTTTACGGATAGTACGAATCAGTTCTTCCATTTTTTGAGCTGAATCTGTATCTGGACATCGAACAGGATTTGATTCAATTTTTGAAAAATCTAAAGCCTGATAGGGTTTATCAATAAAAATTGAGCCAACAGAAGAAACAAATGCGTTAATTTGAACGTCTTTAATAATTTGTTTAGCAATAGCACCCCCTACTACTCTACTAGCCGTTTCACGAGCAGAACTTCTTCCTCCACCTCTATAATCGCGATGACCATATTTTTTTTCATAGGTAAAATCAGCGTGACTCGGACGAAAAGCATTTGCCAAATGAGCATAATCGGCAGACTTTTGATTAGCATTTGGAATTATAAAACCAATGGGAGCTCCTGTCGTTTTACCTTCAAAAATTCCGGATAAAAACTGAACTTCATCTGATTCTTTTCGTTGCGTTACTATGGCAGACTGTCCTGGTTTTCTTCTGTCTAAATCATTTTGAATAAAATCAAAATTGAGATCAATTCCGGCAGGACAACCCTCTAAAATTCCGCCAATGGCTTCACCGTGTGATTCGCCAAAAGTGGTTAAAGTCAAAAGTTTTCCGAAACTATTTCCGGCCATATAAATAAGTTTTTCAACAAAAATAAGCTTTTTCATTCAACATTTCATGTTATCTGTAAAATTGAATTCACAAATTCATAACAATCAAGCAATTTCAATTAACCTTACCATAAACTTTATGTAAATAAATCTTATTTCATTTGTAAAACCTTTATTCAATGTTGAAAAAGCGAAAAGTTGATTTAGTTGTTATTTCCGATGTACATTTAGGAACATTTGGTTGTCATGCCAAAGAATTGTATGCTTACTTATCCCACATCAAACCCAAAATTTTAATTCTTAACGGAGATATTATTGATATTTGGCAATTCCGAAAATCTTACTTTCCAAAATCACATTTAAAAGTGATAAAAAAAATCATTGATTTGGCTTCAAAAGGAACAGAAGTTTACTATTTGACCGGGAATCATGATGAAATGTTACGCAAATTTAGTGATGTATCAATTGGAAATTTTTCCATTTTAGATAAATTGGTTTTAGAATTGGATGGTAAAAAAGCGTGGTTTTTTCATGGTGATGTATTTGACTCATCTGTGCAACATGCCAAATGGATAGCTAAATTGGGCGGAATTGGTTATGATTTATTGATATTGGCAAACCGATTTATCAATTACTTATTGCAAAAAGCAGGAAAAGAACCCTATTCATTTTCAAAAAAGATAAAGCAAAATGTAAAAAAAGCGGTCAAATTCATTTCAGATTTTGAAACAACTGCAGCAGAATTGGCAATTGAAAATGGGTATCATTATGTAATTTGTGGTCATATTCACGAACCAAAATTAATACGAAAAGTCAACAAAAAAGGAACTACATTCTATTTGAATTCAGGCGATTGGGTTGAAAATTTAACTGCATTAGAATACCATAAAAAAAGATGGAAACTCTATCGTTATGACAAAGATACCAATATGGTTGAGGAAGATTATTTTGAATTAGAAACAAAATTAAGTGAGCAATTGGTGGCTTCATTAATTTTTGCCAAAAAGTAATTTTTTTTTCTTTAATTTGTTTTCTAAACTAATAACTAATAAACAATTATGAAAAACAAATTAGTAGCTTTTTTATGGCTGGCTATTGCAAGTGTTTCTTGTTCCTCTGATGATGATTCAAGCGGGACTACAGCAGTTAATTATTATCCATTAACATCAGGTAATAGTTGGAACTATGAAGTGGAAGGCGAAACAGTCCAAACAGATGTTCTAACGGTTGGTGATGACGTTACCATCAATGGCAAAACGTATAAAAAAATGTTGACTGAAACTACTCCAACCGGAATGTATTGTACATTTTTAAATAACAATGGATTACGTAAAAACGATAATAAAGTGCTTTTATCCGGAGCCATTACGTTTGATTTAGGATTATCTGCTCCATTTGAGTTTCAGTTAGATGATTTTGTTATTTTAAAAGAAAATGCAACTTCAAACGAAACACTTTCTACAAAAACCGGAACTATTAATCAAGATTTTGACGGAATACCCGTAACAATTGATTATACACTTAAAACAGTTGGTGTTGAATCACTACCAACATATACTACTACAAGAGGTGAAGTTTATACTGATGTAAAAAAAGTAAAATTTACAATTTCATTAAAAGTAGTTGCTGTAGTTTCAATTCCCGGAAGTCCAATTCCGTTGAATGTAACAATATTAAATACACAAGATGTTGTTACTGCCAATCAATTTTATGCCAAAGAAATTGGAATGGTATATGCTGAAAACGTGATTAGCTATAACTTAGCTATTAATCCGGATGATTTTGATTTACCAATACCACAATCTGCAACACAAACCCAAAAAGAATTTTTAACCACCTACATCGTTAATTAAATTTTAAATTATACGAATTTGCTTTTAGAAGCGTTAAATTTGTAATAATTTAAATTTATAAACCATGAAAAAAGTAGTTTTATCAACATTATTTTTAGTTCTATGTACCATTGGTGCAAACGCTCAGACATTTTCTAAAAATGCAATAGGTCTTCGATTAGGCGATAATGACGGTTTTGGAGGTGAAATTTCATATCAAAGAGGTTTTTCTGATGTTAACCGTTTAGAAGTTGACTTAGGATGGAGAAACAGTAAAGATTGGGATGCATACAAACTTACCGGTCTTTATCAATGGGTATGGAATATTGAAGGTGGATTTAATTGGTTTGTTGGTGCCGGTGGTGGAATCGGAAGTTGGAATTATGAAAAAGGTCCTGCTAATGATAGTGGAACATTTTTATTTGCAGCAGGTGACATTGGAATTGAGTACCATTTTGACTTTCCTTTGATGCTATCGTTGGATTTTAGACCAGAAATTTATTTTGGTGACGGTTACAGAAACGATAGTTTTGGTCCGGATATTGCTCTTGGTGTTCGATACAAATTCTAATACATAAACCCTGATTTTTTCAGGGTTTTTTATTTAATAATGATATTCTTTTTAGAATTTATTTTTATAACACACATCGGATTGGTCATTACACTAGTTGCCATTCCTTTTGGTGCATTTTCCTTTATGGTTAAAATGATATTTTCATTGGTTTCTTCAGCGTTTTCAATAGTGAAATAATATCCTCCGGATGATTTTTGTCCCATATTTAAGATAATAAAATTAGCTTTTAAAATATCTTCTTGTTTTACCATTTTCTTTAAATCTATATCATTTAGGATCATTTTGAATTCTTTCTTTTCCGTTACAATTTCATAAAATTGAAAAGCCGCTCCTTCATGCTCATCTTGCTTTAAGATTTCATAAAGTGGTAAATTTTCAGTTGTTTTGGGAGTTGAACAACCATAAATCAATGTCATCAAGAACATCATTAAACCTACTTTTTTCATATTTTTTCCATTATTGATTTTGCAAAAGCTTTTTCATAAATTGATTCATACATTGGTAAAATTTCAGCAATATCAAATTCTTTGGCTACTTCATAAGCTTGCTCTTTGAACCGATTTAAAGTATCTTCATCTTTTAATATATGTAAAGCATTGTTGGCCATACTTTCTACATCACCCACATTACTTAAATAACCTGAATAACCATCTTTATTTACTTCCGGTAAACCGCCGGTATTACTTGAAATAACCGGAACTTTACACGCCATAGCTTCTAATGCTGCCAAACCAAAACTTTCGGTTTCAGATGGCAATAAAAACAAATCGGTAAAACACAAAATTTTATCAATTTCATTGCTGTTTCCAAAAAAAATTACTTGATTTGAAATTCCCAATTCTTCACACAATAATTCTGCTTTTTCTTTTTCAGGGCCCTCACCTACCATCATTAATTTGGCAGGAAGGTGTTGTTGAATTTTATAAAAAATCTGAATAATATCCGGAATTCTTTTTACCCTTCTAAAATTACTGATATGTGTAATAATTCGCTCGTTATCTTTTGCCATTAAAGAGCGGTAACAAGGCGTTCCTTCATCTTGTTTAGGTTTATTTATCTCAATAAAATTCGGAATTACTTCAATTTCTTTATGAATAGCAAAATGTTTTAAAGTATCTTCTTTCAAATTTTTTGATACAGAAGTTACTACATCCGATTGATTGATACTAAACGTTACAGCAGATTTGTAAAAAGGATGTTTACCAACTAGTGTTATATCTGTACCATGAAGCGTAGTAACCATTGGAAGATTAATTCCTTCTTCTTTCAACATTTGCTTTGCCATATATCCTGCGTAAGCATGTGGAATTGCATAATGTACATGTAACAACTCTATTTTGTGGAGCTTTACCATATCCACGAGTTTACTGGATAGTGCCAATTCATAGGGTTGATAATGGAATAATGGATATTCCGGAACATTCACTTCATGAAAATGTACATTCGGATTCAGTAATGCTAATCGAACAGGCTGTTTATAGGTAATAAAATGAATTTCATGTCCGCGTTGAGCTAATTCTAAACCCAATTCAGTTGCTACTACTCCACTTCCTCCAAAAGTTGGATAACAAACAATGGCAATTTTCATGTGCTTTTTTTTGATAAACAAATCTACATTTTTCAAATCGGCAAATTCGTAAGAATTCGTTAAAATTACGGTTTATAACAAATCAAATTGAGTTGTATTTTTTAATTCTGATATCATAAAAGAACTGTGCGTACTACCAATATGCTTCAAATTGGTAAGTTTGGTTACCATAAATTCTCTGTATTCTTCCATATTTTCAACACAAATTTTAAGAATATAATCATAATCACCACTAACGTGAAAACATTCTAACACTTCTTTCAATTGGGTAACTTCATGTTCAAATGTATTCAAATATTCTTTTGTATGCTGAATCAATTTGATATGACAAAATACTACAAAACTCTTTTTAATCTTTGTTCTATCCAGTAAAGCAACATAATTGCGAATCACACCTTCCCGCTCTAATTTCTTAATTCGTTCATAAACAGCCGTGACCGAAAGATTGAGTTTTGTTGAGAGTTCTTTGGTTGTTTTTTTACTGTCTTCCTGCAACAGCATTAAGAGTTTTTTATCTGTTAAATCAAAATCCATTTTCTAAATAATTAAATTTTCTAATTTGTATAAAAAAGCAATTCAAATATACTATTTTTTTCTATTTATAATAAAAATTATAGAAATAAAATCTATTTTATAATTATACTATTGATTATTTTACTGTTATTTCATTATTTTGTAATGAATAGTAACATTATACTTATGAATAAAGAAACTTTTAATCCGGCTGATAAAATTCAAGATTTACAATATTTTGGTGAATTTGGTGGAGTAAATCCATCCATTTCAGATAGTTCAACTTATACTTTTCTATCTGCAAAAACGATGTTTGATACGTTTGAAGGAAATGCAGAAGGCTGTTATTTATATTCTCGTCATTCCTCACCTATGAATCTTTATCTTGGTGAAGCTTTAGCAGCGATGGAAGGCACTGAAAGTGCGAATGTTGCCGCTTCAGGAATGGGTGCAATAACTCCGGTCCTTTTACAATTGTGTTCAGCCGGTGATGAAATAATTTCAAGCAGAACCATATATGGAGGAACGTATGCTTTTATGAAAAATATGTTACCCAAATGGAACATTAAAACCTACTTTGTTGATATAACCAAATTAGATAGTGTTGAAGCAGCTATTACAAAGA
>JAFLBT010000006.1 GCA_017302935.1 Flavobacteriales bacterium
ACCAATGCCTTGAAAATGTTGGACTTGCGTTCGTATTCCAGCACTTTAAACCCGTTGAGCCAATACTGAATCGTGTTGCTGGGATAGGCGATGGGGATCAACCATTAATTTTCCTTTGTTATCAGGATCATTTTTTAATCTGTAATGAGTCACAATGGCACATTCTTTGGCAAAACCCTCAGCATTTTTTTCTTCTGCTTCAAACATACTTTTTGGTACAAAGAGCGGAAAATAAGCATTTGAATGTCCGGTTTCTTTAAACATTCTATCTAATTCTGCTTGCATTTTTTCCCAGATAGCATACCCATAAGGTTTGATTACCATACAGCCTCTCACACCTGAGTTTTCTGCTAAATCAGCTTTTACAACTAATTCATTGTACCATTTTGAATAATCTTCCGATCGTTTGGTTAGGTTTTTGCTCATTTTAAATAATTTGGCATAAAAATTGTTTAACTAATTTTAACTAAAAAGTTCAGCAAAACTAACTATTTTTGTATAAAGAACAACAAAAAAAGCTTTGATTATGAAAACAAATAATTTCTTTTCCGTCAAAAAAACGCCCCTTATGCTTTTCAGCTTAATTGGGTTGTTTTTTTCGTCTTGTGGCTCTTATAATAATTCTTCTTATTACGATAGAGATGGTATTTATGATGATAACTCAGATACCAAAAGACAAAATAATTCCGTAGTTTCAACTACTGATAACAGTCAAACCTATCAAAACTATTTTAAAGCTAAACAATTAACGACTGATTCAGATGAAGTGTTTACAGATGTTGAAAATTATTCTTCAGCAGACCGTTATGATTCTATCGCAAAAAACAATAATGCTTCATGGGGTTCAAATCCATCCTCCGTTACTGTAAATGTCTATGACAATAGTTGGGGTTGGAATTACTGGAATTCTTGGTATGGACCAAACTGGGGTTGGGGATGGAATACCGGTTGGGGTTGGAATGCCGGATGGGGCTGGAATTCATGGTATGGACCTGGTTGGGGTTGGGGTTGGAATAACGGTTGGGGCTGGAACGCCGGCTGGGGTTGGAATTCATGGTATGGCCCAGGTTGGGGTTGGGGATGGAATAACTATCCTCATTATGCTTATAATGGCGGAAGAAGAGGTTATTATACAACCGGTTATAGAGGAAATACTGCACGTAATGGATACTACACAGGAAGAAATAGTTCTCAATTTTCGTCCAGAAACAGTAATAGAAGTACACAATTTTCTACTAGAAATAGTACACGAACAAGAGATTACAATAGTGGAAATGTAAATTCAAATACACGAGACAATAGAAGTCAATCAAACTATTCTTCAACACGTTCAAATACTAGATCTTATCAACCCTCTTCAAGTTCAACTCGTTCTTCTAACTATTCTTCAGGAAGAAGTAATAGTTCAAGTTCTAGTAGTTATTCTAGTGGAAGATCCAGTGGTGGATCATACAGTGGAGGTGGTCGTTCTGGTGGCGGTGGAAGAGGTGGAAGAGGTTAATATTACAAAAAAAAGAATATGAAAAAGATAACATTTACAGCAATTTTGTTGTTGACAAGCATGATGTATGCTCAAGATATACAAGATGCAATTCGATATAGCCAAGACAATTTAAATGGAACAGCACGATTCAATGCTATGGGAGGTGCGTTTGGAGCTTTAGGTGGTGATTTATCCTCAATTGCAATTAACCCTGCAGGTTCTGCAATTTTTATGAACAGTCAAGTTGGATTGTCGTTAAACAACAATAATTTTAATAATAGAACCAACTATTTTGGCTCCAAAAACAGAGAAAGTGAAAATGCATTCGATTTTAATCAAATAAGTGGTGTTTGGGTTTTAAAAGATGAATCCGGTAATCCAACTTGGAAAAAAATTGCGTTTGCGTTGACGTATGAAAATAAAAACAATTTTAACAATGCAATTTTTTCATCTGGAACAAATCCGAATACTTCAATTGATCGTTACTTTTTAAATTACGCAAATGGAATACCACTTGGCACAATTACTAGCAATTCATTTGGCTCATTAAATTATGCAGAACAACAAGCTTTTCTCGGGTATGAAGGGTATGTGATTAGTCCATTAACCTCATCTTCTTCCAATACATCCTACCTTTCAGAAGTGCCTGAAGGGGGAAATTATTATCAGGAAAACTATGTAATAACTGAAGGTTTTAATGGAAAGGTAGGGTTTAATGCTGCAGCTCAATATGATGACAAATTATATATCGGAATTAATTTAAATGCTCATTTTGTAGATTTCACAAGAAGTAGCAGTTTCTTTGAGTCTAATTCAAATGATACTCAAAACGGTGTGCAACAGTTGCGTTTTGACAATTATTTATATACGTATGGTACAGGTTTTTCATTTCAATTAGGAGCAATTTACAAAGTAACTCAATCTTTACGTCTAGGTGCCGCTTATGAATCACCAACATGGTTGTCTTTAAATGATGAGTTTTCTCAACGACTTCAAGTGGTAAATAGATTTGACGGAGAAACTTTTAATGATAATATTGATCCAAATATTATATCTATATATCCTACTTATAGATTACAAACTCCCGGAAAAGTATCAGCAAGTATCGCTTATGTTTTTCAAAAAAGAGGTTTGATTAGTTTTGATTATTCATATAAAGATTACAGCTCCACAAAATTCAGACCGGAAAATGAATTCAGAATTGTTAATGATCAGATGAGTAATTTACTCACAACTGCCAATGAATTTCGATTGGGGGCTGAATATAAAATAAAAGAATGGAGTCTGAGAGGTGGCTATCGTTTTGAAGAAAGTCCGTATAAAGATTCCAAAACTATTGGTGATTTAACAGCATATTCAGCCGGAATTGGGTATAATTTTGGGAGTACCAAATTAGATTTATCATATAGCTTAGCCCAACGAAAAAGCAGAGAAGGTTTTTTTACAACCGGATTAACATCACCTTCACTTATCACAACAAGACAGAATGCTGTTACTGCTACCCTTCTATTTGAATTATAGTAAAATAAAAAATCTATTCATAAACCATTCGTAAAAACGAATGGTTTTTTTATGTATTTGAATATTAATACCTAATTTTGCACTCCTAAAATTCGGAATAAAACTATGAGAACCAAATCGATTAAAAAAAATAAAATCAATGTTATCACACTGGGTTGTTCCAAAAATGTGTATGATAGTGAAGTGTTAATGGGACAACTAAAAGCCAGTGGTAAAGATGTTGTGCATGAACAAGAGGGTAATATTGTAGTGATTAATACGTGTGGTTTTATTGATAATGCAAAGGAAGAATCGGTTAATACCATTTTAGAGTATGTAAATCGAAAAGAAAACGGCCTTGTAGATAAAGTATTTGTAACAGGATGTTTGTCTGAACGTTACAAACCCGATTTGCAGAAAGAAATTCCAAATGTTGATCAATACTTCGGAACAACGGAACTTCCACAATTATTAAAGGTATTAGGAGCGGATTATAAACATGAATTATTAGGTGAACGCCTTACTACTACTCCAAAAAATTACGCCTATTTAAAAATTGCAGAAGGATGTGACCGACCATGTAGTTTTTGTGCTATTCCATTGATGAGAGGAAAACACGTTTCGCAACCCATCGAAAAATTAGTAAAAGAAGCTCAAGGTTTAGCTGCTAAAGGTGTAAAAGAATTAATTTTAATTGCTCAAGATTTAACCTATTACGGTTTAGATTTATACAAAAAAAGAAATTTAGCAGAGCTTTTAGAAAACTTAGTTAAAATTGAAGGAATTGAATGGATTCGTCTGCACTACGCCTTCCCTACCGGATTTCCGATGGATGTGTTGGAATTGATGAAAAATGAACCAAAAATTTGTAATTATATTGATATTCCTTTACAACATATCTCAGATAACATTCTGAAATCGATGCGAAGAGGAACTACTCAAGAAAAAACAACTAACCTTTTAAAAGAATTTAGAAAAGCAGTTCCGGGTATAGCAATTCGAACTACTTTAATTGTTGGATATCCCGGTGAAACCGAGGAAGATTTTCAAATTTTAAAAAATTGGGTAGAAGAAATGCGATTTGAACGTTTAGGATGTTTTGCTTATTCGCATGAAGAAAATACGCACGCCTATCTTTTAGAAGACAACGTACTGGATGAAGTAAAGCAACAACGAGTAGCCGATATCATGGATATTCAAGCACAAATTTCTTGGGATTTGAATCAAGAAAAAATTGGTAAAACTTTTAAATGTATTATTGATAGAAAAGAAGGACCTTATTTTATTGGTAGAACCGAATTTGATAGTCCGGATGTAGATAATGAAGTCTTGATTGATGCTGCTCAATATTATTTAAAAACAGGTGATTTTGTTGAAATTACCATTACTGATGCTACAGAATTTGATTTATATGGTGTTCCGGTTGAAGGGAAAATTTTAAATTAATCATCAAAACTGACAATTGTCATACTTTGAAAATGATAGAAGTTGTACCTTAGATACATCAAATAAAACCTTCTATCATGATTAGTAAACACCCATTACTCGAAGAATTTCCGGAATTTACCGAAAAAATCAAAGATTTATATCATCACAATGAAGAATTTCAAGTACTCATGAGTTCCTATAATGCCTTGGACACTGAAATTTTTGAAATTGAAAAAGGAGAAATTCCACTCAACGATGATGAATTGACCCATAAACGAAAAGACAGAGTTTTTTTGAAAGATGAAATTTACTCGTTTCTCCAAAAAAACTAAAAAAAGTCAGGAAGATTAGATTTCTTCCTGACTTTTTTTAAAATAAAATATACTGGTTACAATGGAATATTTCCGTGCTTTCTTTTCGGCAATTCCACTTCTTTGTGTTCCAACATACTAAAGGCTTTTAGCAGTTTTTTACGGGTTTCGTTGGGTACAATTACCTCATCGATAAATCCACGCTGTGCAGCTCGATAAGGAGTTGCGAATTTTTCGGCATATTCAGTTTCTTTTTCAATCAATTTTGCCGAAGGGTCATCAGCTTCTGCAATTTCTTTTTTGAAAATGATTTCACTCGCTCCTTTCGCTCCCATTACAGCAATTTCAGCTGTTGGCCAAGCAAAATTCATATCCGCACCAATATGTTTGGAATTCATTACATCATACGCACCTCCGTATGCTTTTCGTGTGATTACGGTTACTCTTGGCACAGTTGCTTCGCTTAACGCATATAATAATTTAGCTCCGTGACGAATGATTCCCGTCCATTCCTGATCCGTTCCCGGTAAAAATCCGGGTACATCTACCAAAACCAATAACGGAATATTAAAACAATCACAAAAACGCGTAAATCTAGCAGCTTTAACTGAACTGTTTACGTCCAAAACACCTGCTAAATATAACGGTTGATTCGCCACAATTCCGATGCTTCTTCCACCCAAACGTGCAAAACCTACAATAATATTTTCAGCATAGTCTTTATGAATTTCAAAAAACGATTCTTCATCAATAATTCCCTGAATCACCTCATGCATATCATAAGGTTTATTGGGATTATCAGGAATTATCGTCATCAATTGTTCCCGAATTTCGTCTTTCAATTCATAAGGAACTTTTGGCGTTTTTTCTTTATTACTTTGCGGAAGATAACTCAACAACTTTTTCACATCTTCTAAGCATTCTACATCATTCGCTGATGTTGTATGTGCCACCCCTGATTTGGTAGAATGCGTACTTGCTCCACCTAATTCTTCCGAAGTAACCGTTTCATTTGTAACCGTTTTTACCACATTTGGACCGGTAACAAACATATAACTAGTATTTTCCACCATCATCGTAAAATCGGTCATGGCTGGAGAATACACTGCCCCACCCGCACAAGGACCCATAATTGCCGAAATTTGAGGAATAATTCCACTTGATTTTACATTTCTATAAAAAATATCAGCATAACCACCAAGTGAACGAACTCCTTCTTGAATTCTGGCTCCACCGGAATCATTCAATCCAATCATCGGTGCTCCGGTTTTGAGTGCCATGTCCATCACCTTACAAATTTTTTCAGCATGCGTTTCTGACAAAGCACCTCCAAAAACTGTAAAATCTTGAGCAAAAACAAAAACTAATCTCCCATTAACGGTTCCGTAACCGGTAATTACTCCATCGCCATAATATTGTTCATTTTCCATTCCAAAATCAGTGGTTCGATGAGTTACTAACGCATCTATTTCTTCAAACGATCCTTCGTCCATTAGATAATTGACACGTTCACGAGCGGTTAATTTTTTCTTGGCATGTTGGGTTTCAATTCGTTTTAATCCTCCTCCAAGCTTTGCTTCGGCTAATTTATCTTGTAATACTTTTATCTTGTTTTCCATGCTTATTGAATTGGTAATCGAACAATTTTTTGATCTTCCAGATATTGCTTTAACGCAACCATAGCGGCAATTTCTGCTTCTTCATTGTGTTTTGATTTTAGCTTTTCGGCATCATAATACTTTTTGACAAAATGGGTATCAAAATTTCCCGAACGAAAAGCCTCGTGTTCACACACAAATTTTCCAAATGGTAACGTAGTTTGAACACCTTTTACTTTGTATGCATCAATCGCTTTGCTCATCAATTGAATGGCTTCCGAACGCGTTTTTCCATACGTAATTAACTTAGCCAACATTGGATCGTAGTAAATCGGTACATCCATTCCTTGTTCAAAACCATTATCTACTCGAATTCCTTCGCCTTCAGGCAAACTATATTCTTCTAAAAATCCAACACTCGGAAGAAAATCGTTCAACGGATCTTCGGCATACACACGTAATTCTAATGCATGACCATTGATTTGCAAATCTTCTTGTTTAACCGATAAAACTTCTCCCTGAGCCACACGAATTTGCATTTCAACCAAATCAACACCAGTAATCATTTCCGTTACCGGATGCTCCACTTGCAAACGTGTATTCATTTCCAAAAAGTAGAAATTCAGGTTTTCATCCAACAGAAATTCAACCGTTCCGGCTCCAAGATAATCACATGATTTGGCTACTAGAACAGCTGCTTCGCCCATTTTTTTTCTTAATTCGGGAGATAAAACGGCAGATGGTGCTTCTTCCACCACTTTTTGATGACGACGTTGAATACTACATTCCCTTTCAAATAAATATAAAATATTGCCATGCTCATCTGCCATCACTTGAATTTCAATATGTCTTGGCGAAGCAACATATTTTTCAATAAACACAGAACCATCGCCAAATGCAGAAGTAGCTTCACTGATAGCTCGATTCATTTGAGCTTCAAAATCAGCTTCTTTTTCTACCACTCGCATTCCTTTTCCACCACCACCGGCAGATGCTTTGATTAAAATGGGAAATCCGATTTGTGTGGCCACTTGCTTTGCTTTTTCAACATCGGTTATCGCTTGGTCATAACCGGGAACCATTGGAATATCATAGGCTTTCACCGCTTCTTTTGCGGCTAATTTGCTACCCATGATGTGAATAGCTTTGGATTTTGGTCCGATGAAAATGATGTTATTTTTCTCAGCTTCTTCAGCAAAAGCAGCATTTTCACTTAAAAATCCATAGCCGGGATGAATGGCATCCGCACCCAACGATTTTGCAACTTCGATGATTTTATTTCCCAATAAATACGATTGATTAGATGGTGATTCACCAATCCAAACCGCTTCATCGGCAAATTTTACGTGAGGAGCATTTCGATCAATTGTAGAATATACAGCTACCGTTTTAATTCCCATTTTCTGAGCGGTTTTCATCACTCGAATGGCAATTTCTCCTCGATTAGCAACTACTATTTTTGTTATTTTTTTTATCATTATTTTACTAATTTTCATATCTAGCTGACGCTAGATGCTATTGATTTTTGACTCTATTCAAACTCAATTAATAATTGACCTTTATCTACTGCATCGCCTTTGGCAACCGCAATCGATTTGATAATTCCATCACGAGGCGAAGCAAAACTGTTTTCCATTTTCATGGCTTCTAAAATGAGTAAGTTGTCGCCTTCTTTCACCTCTTGACCAACAGAAACATTGATTTCTAAAATCAATCCCGGCATCGGAGCTTTGATAGCATTTACTTGTTTGGTTTTACCCACTTCAAATCCCATTTCTTTGATTAAAATATCCAATTCATTGGCAATTTCAACGGTGTATGAATTTTGATTTACTTCAACTGTGTATGATTTTTTGAGAAAATCAACAGTTGTAATTTTTGCCAAAAAAGGTTTGTTTTGATGAAGAATGTGAAAAGAATTGGAAGATGTTTTAATGCCATCTAATTGGGCAATATCTTGTTCTGTTTTTTCAAAGATTTCACTTTGATTAACAGAAAGTCTGAATTTTTGATTCATACGTGTATTTTTTTGAATGGTAAAAATACACATTTATAACGTTTTCGTAAAGGTTAAAGTTGAGAATTTCGCTAAATTGGTATAGTCAACAAAAGATTAAATTTTTATTTTTTAAACCATTAAGAAATTAAGGTTCATTAAGAATATAAGTTATAAAACCAATAATCCGGCATTTCGAAGCGATTTAATTGGTTTTGCATACCAAAACAACTCAAAATCTTCAAAGTGCAATTCAAAATCTTGTTTTACTTGAGAAAAAGTCAATGTTTTGGAATTCGCAATCGAAATTTTATCCAAAAATTCAATCAACCAAATTGCTTTTCCTTTTTCTAATGAAATTTCAATTGTATCCATTTTGGTATGAAAAATTAGTTTCATCATTTCCCATGATTGACCTTTTTTGGATTTTGCAAATAATTCAGAAGAAGGCTTTCCTCCTATCCAAACAATTTTTGAGGTGGGCTTTGTATTGAAAATATCTTCTTTTTCTAAACAAGAAATAATGTAATCCGGAGCAATTTTGGTTTTAGGAATTTTAAAATCAAACCAATCTTGTAAATCATAATCAAAACAAATTCCATGCATATAATTAAAGAGTGACTTCTTTAAACCGAAACTGAATTTGTCATGATTGATACCGGTTTTGTCTGTAAACTGAATATCGTTATTGGCAAAAGTAATGTCGTTTTGTTGCGGAATTACACCAAATTCTTCGGGAAACATACCAACCGGACTATGAGCCGTCATGGCAAATTGATGCCAAAAACCGGATTGCAAAATGCCTAATTCAAACAATTGACGAACCATTTCCAAACTATCAATCGTTTCTTGAATGGTTTGTGTGGGATATCCATACATCAAATACGCATGCACCATAATGCCTGATTCGGTAAAATTTCGGGTGACTTGAGCTACTTGTTCAACCGTTACTCCTTTTTTTATTAGTTCTAATAATCGGTCGGACGCCACTTCTAATCCTCCGGAAACGGCAATGCAACCGGAAGCTTTGAGTAGTTGACATAAATCGGCTGTAAAACTTTTTTCAAATCGAATGTTTGTCCACCAACTGACCGTTAATTTTCTTCGGAGAATTTCTAAGGCTACTTCACGCATTAAAGCCGGAGGAGCCGCTTCGTCCACAAAATGGAAACCGTTTTCGCCGGTTTGGGAAATGAGTTCTTCCATTCGATCTACCAATAATTTGGCAGCGATGGGTTCATACAACTTAATATAATCAAGTGAAATATCACAAAACGTACATTTTCCCCAATAGCAACCGTGAGCCATTGTGAGTTTATTCCAACGACCATCGCTCCAAAGACTGTGCATTGGATTGGCAATTTCGATGACAGAAATATAGTTGTCCAATTGCAAGTCTGAATAATCGGGTGTGCCGACTTCGGATTGTTTGTAGTCGGGTTGAGTTGAATTGTTTTTGTAAACGACTTGATTGTTTTCGAGGAGGAAAGTACGTTTATATTGGTTGGAAGATGGAAGATGGAAGCTATAAGCCAGAAGTTCAATAGGTAATTCTCCATCATCCAACGTGATAAAATCGAAAAATTCAAAGACGCGTTTATCCTTTAAATCACGTAATTCGGTGTTGGGAAAACCGCCTCCCATTGCTGTTTTAATTTCAGGGAAATTGGTTTTAATAAATTGTGCACATCGAAAAGCACTGTACAAATTACCGGGAAACGGAACCGAGAAACAAACCAATTTAGGTTGAATTTCAATCAGTTTCTGACTGAGAATGGAAAGCGTAATTTCATCAATATACGTTGGTTTTTGATTCAATTGATGGTATAATTCGTCAAAGGAATTGGCACTTCGCCCTAATCGTTCGGCGTATCGACTGAAACCAAAATTTTCATCCACACAGGCCACAATATAATCGGATAAATCTTCAAGGTATAATGTCGCTAAATGTTTTGCTTTGTCTTGCATTCCCATGGTTCCAAACGCATATTCCATGTCATCCAACTGCTCAAAACGAGAGGCTTCGGGAAGAAAATTTCCGGAACAAATTTGTCGGGCTAGAGTTGGATTTTTTCCTTGCAAAAAAGAAATTACGGCATCGATGGTTTGGATATAATCATTTTGTAAAGCAAATATTCTTTCTAGGTTGGGAGTTAGGAGTTGGGAGTTGGGAGTTTGGAAAATTCGCTCTAATCCTTTTTTTGAAAAAATTTCCAAAATCACTTCAATACCTAAATCCATTTGAAAAGAGGAAATATTTTTGGTATTAAGAAAACCTTTCAAATAAGCTGTGGCCGGATACGGTGTATTCAGTTGGGTGAAAGGTGGCGTGATGAGCAATAAATCTTTCAAAGGAAAAAGCTTTTGGCAAAAATAGCTTTTATCTTTTTATTATTTTTTGATTTGTCATCGAATTATCTGAGCTTTTAATTATACAGAAATAAATACCTGAATTTAAATTTGAAATATCAAGTTCTGAAACAAATGATTTACTTTGAAGTACTTTTTTACCAAGATAATCATAAATCTCAATTGAATTTATTTCACTTTTTTGAGAATCGATTTTTAAAATTCCTTCAGTTGGGTTGGGATAAACCACAAAATTATTGGTTTCAAATTGATTAACTCCAAGTGTAACATCAAGAAAGTATGCCCCACCATTAGGGGCCATTACCGGTTGTGTCCAATATTCTAAAGCATTTCCAAATAAAACAGAATTTCCTTTCAACATGGTAAAATGACCAAAGTTATCATTGTCATAAGAGCTCATACCTGTGTAAGTATTGTTATAAATCCAACTACCATTTTCATAAACAAAATGAAAGATAGGATTTTTACGTTCTACTTGTAAAACATAAAAACCGGTTGGAATTAAAAACATATTGTTACCATTTACTTTCACTTTATATTGATAATAATCGCCTTCTTGAAAAATAATATCTTCAACAAAGTTCCACTCATCAGTTGTGTCAGACCAGTCATAAATTTTAATCATTTTTAAACCTAAAAAATCGTTTTCGGTATCATTAATGTGGTATAAATACAATTTGCCATTTGATAAACTAACACGATCAGAATGTAGCAGACTTAATTCTGGATTATAAACAAAAGATATATCGGGCATTGCAGTATTATCTACTTGTGCCCAATTTAAGTCTTCAAAATTGTATGTAATAATTAAATCATCATTAGAATTTGTAGCGGTAGTTACAAGCTTACCCTCTTCAATATCAATTAAATTCCCAAATCCAGTACTGTTTGAAGCACCAGTTATAGTTTGTTGTAAAGAAAAAGTATCTTCATTTTGATTGTAGATATAAATTGCTCCTTCATTTATTGTACCATCTCCATTTGGATCATAGCCATATGAAGTTATAAATAATTGATCGTTGTGAAATTTTAAATTTGACCCAAAATAATCATTTTCAAATAGATTAGAAGGTTGAATTTTTAACAAATATTCCCAATTACCGTTTACTTTTTTATACACATAAACAGCACCTCCATTGGCAACGTTTGTACTATTTGTAATTGAGCCTATATATAAATAATTCTCGGTCATTTCAATTCCTCCACCAAAGTTCTGATTAGTTTCTGGCGAGACGAATGTCCCGTTTGGTGTGATTCCTAAAGAATCCCTATTAAAAATATAAAATTTGGAAGTGCCATTTGGTGGCATTCCGTCTTGACCCGAAACTACAATTTGAGTAGAGTCAAAACTTCCAACTCCACCAAAATTAAAAACTGAAGAAAAATTTTCCGGTACAATCCTCACCAAACTTTGGCTAAAAGAATGTACCGAAATAAGTACTAAAAAAAGGTAAAACTTTTTCATGAGGAATTAGTTAATTAACAAATTTAACAAAAATATTATGCAAAATATGCATTAGTTAACAAAATTAGTTATTTCCTAACCATTTGTTAAACCCCTTTTCTTTACTTTTTTATTCTTTATTTTTACAAAAAATTCTAACTATGCCAACCGACTGTATCAGCTATCAAGAATCAGGGTATTTTTCAACGTTAATCAACGATTATTTGAATGAAAAACCGGAGTTGAAAGCTTTTTATAATCGTTTTCCGAACTTGGAAAATTTTAAGTTACAGTTGGAAGAGAAAGGGAAAAACTTCAATGGCAATAAAAATGACAATGACAAATTAAAACGTGACGTTTTGGTTTCTGTATTGGAAAAACAATATCAATCAATTGTTGCATCTGAAACAACATTAAACAACATTAAACTTTTAAACCATTTAAACACTTTCACGGTTACAACCGGACATCAATTGAATTTATTTACCGGACCATTGTACTTTCTGTATAAAATTATTTCAACCATTAATTTATGTAAAGAATTAAAAGCTGAATTCCCTGAAGACAATTTTGTCCCTATTTATTGGATGGCAACGGAAGATCACGATTTTGAAGAAATCAATTATTTTACTTTTAAACATAAAAAAATCAGTTGGAACCGGGAAAGTTTTGGGCCGGTTGGACGATTATCAACCGATGGTTTAAGTGATGTTTTGGCTGTTTTTGAATCGGAAATTGGTTTAGGAAAAAATGCTGAATATCTGAAGAATTTATTCAAAAAAGCGTATTTGGAACATACAAATTTAGCTGATGCTACTCGGTTTTTAGCGAACGAATTGTTTGCCAAAGAAGGTTTGGTTATTATTGATGGTGATGATGCTGATTTGAAAAAATTATTTATTCCGTATGTCAAAAATGAATTGCTGCATCAAACGGCTTTTGCAAAAGTGAATGAAACCATTCCATTGCTGGAAAAATATTCAGTTCAAGTGAATCCGAGGGAAATTAATTTGTTTTATATTGAAGACAATTTGCGTGAGCGAATTGTTTTTGAAAACGGAAAATATGCCGTACTTAACACAAAACTGTCATTTTCGGAAGAAGAAATGCTGACAGAAGTTAACAACCATCCGGAAAAATTTAGTCCGAATGTGTTGATGCGACCTTTATATCAAGAAGTCATTTTGCCAAATTTATGCTACATTGGTGGTGGTGGAGAATTGGCATATTGGTTGGAATTGAAATCGTTTTTTGAAAGTCAACATGTGACTTTTCCGATTTTGTTACTTCGTAATTCGGTTCTGTTGGCTACTGAAAAACAAGCCACAAAAGCAGATAAATTGCTATTGACTTGGCGAGATTTGTTTTTGAATCAGCAAGCATTATTTACTCAAAAAACGAAAATTCTTTCTGATTTTACGATTGATTTTACGGTTCAAAAGGAAGCATTAAAAAAGCAATTTGAAGATTTATATAAAATTGCCGAAACCACCGACAAATCGTTTTTAGGTGCTGTAAAAGCTCAAGAAACAAAACAAATCAAAGGTTTAGAAAATTTAGAAAAGCGTTTGTTGAAAGCTGAAAAACGTGTTCACCAAGAGCATTTAAACCGCATTATTTCGTTGCAAAACGAATTATTTCCGAACCAAAGTTTGCAGGAACGAAAAGTGAATTTTTCTGAGTCTTTTGTAGAATTTGGTGAAGAATTGATTGAAAAATTATTGACGGAATTAAAACCGTTAGAAATGGAATTTAAGGTGGTGGTTTTGTAGAAAAAAACTTCCAACCTGAAACTTGAAACTTAAAACAAAAACATTACCTTTGCACCCAAATTAAAAAACATAAAAATGGCTACAAATAGAACATTTACCATGATTAAGCCTGATGCGGTTGAAAAAGGACACATCGGAGGAATTTTAAATATGATTACAGAAGGTGGTTTCAAAATTGTTTCTTTGAAATTAACTCAATTAACCGTTGCGGATGCTCAAGCTTTTTATGCTGTACATGCAGCAAGACCTTTCTTTGGTGAGTTGGTTGAATTCATGACAAGAGGTCCAATCGTTGCTGCTATCTTAGAAAAAGATAATGCAGTAGAAGATTTCAGAAAATTAATTGGGGCAACCAATCCTGCGGAAGCTGCAGAAGGAACTATTCGTAAAAAATATGCCACATCTATTGGTGAAAACGCTGTTCACGGTTCAGATTCAGATGAAAATGCTGCTATTGAAGGAGCGTTTCATTTCGCCGGAAGAGAGATGTTTTAGTTAACTGTTGTCGGTTATCGGTTATCGGTTATCGGTTATCGGAAAAATACCAAAAATCCCATTTCGTTTTGAAATGGGATTTTTTATTTTGAAAACAAATGTTAGACAGATTTCTGACAACAGACAACACTCAACTGACAACAGATAACCGAGACAAGACAACTACCTCAACACCAACTCCTTCACCACTTCCTTCCGCAATTCATCATTCAACATGGTTATGATTTTTTGCTTTCCATAACTTAATTCTTCTCGCAAAACGGCTGAAGATAAAGTAACGTACAAAGTAGAACCTTTTAAAATTACTTCTTTTGTGTAGGTATTCACGCCATTGCCCATCAACTCTTTCCATGCTTTTTCAACGTCAATTTTATCCATACCGGATTGTAGTTTATTGTTTTCAATAAACGCTTTCAACACTTCTGTAATTGGACTATCGTTGTGCAATCTTTTACTCATTATTGAATAGAAATTGGTTTGAAACGTTTGTAATGATATTCTATTTCTTGATCATTTTTAAGTACTAAAACACTATCTTTAATTTGTAGAATTTCTTCTTTCCACTTTGCATAATTTGTTTGATAGCTAATGTAATAATGACCTAAACTATCCGCAACGACAATACTTTCAGTTTCATCATTCACTAAATATTTTCCGTCAAATTGAGGAGTAACTTTCTTTCTGAAACCGGTTTTTCCATTCCATTCAATATAATCTATCATTTCATTTATGGAATATTCTTTTTCTTGACCATCAGGCATTTGTACTTTAACAATTTCCCAATATCCATTTATTTTTGAAATGGATTCAGGAGAAACTTTTTCCTGACAAGAAATAAAAACCATTATCAAAAGAATGTAATAATAAAAATGTTTCATCGTTGTGAAAATAAAGTCTAAAATTACAATTAATTTAAAGGAATAAAAAGTAATTTTGATTAAACCTTTAGAAAATAATAAAGTCTTATTGTACATAAATTAAGTTGTCATGAAAAAATATTTTCCCCTTTTTTTGTTTGTAATTGTATTCTTTAATTGTTCATCTGATGAAAATACAACCGACGATTTACCAACTGAAACCATGTATTTTCCGCCGGTTTCAGGAACAACTTGGGAAACTAAAACTGTTAGTGAAATGGGTTGGAACGAAAGTCAAGTGCAACCTTTATTGGACTATTTAGAAGAAAAAAACACAAAAGGATTTATAGTACTGGTAAATGGTAGAATTGTGATGGAAAACTATTTCAATGGTCACAATGCCAATTTACCATGGTATTGGGCGAGTTCTGGCAAAACATTAACCACTGCTGCAATCGGAATTGCACAACAAGAAGGTTTATTAAACATCAATGATAAAGTTTCTGATTACTTAGGAACCGGTTGGACTTCTGCTCCTTTACCAAAAGAAAATTTAATCACTAACAAGCATTTACTCTCAATGACATCCGGTTTAGATGATACGTTTGGTGATGGAAACGAACCAAGCGATTTAGTTTATAAAGCAGATGCCGGAACGAGATGGGCCTATCACAATGTCTTTGAAAAATTACAAGATGTGATTGCCAATGCCTCAAATCAAACGTTTGTTTCGTATTTCAATTCAAAATTAAAAACAAAAATTGGCATGACCGGTAATTGGATTGAAAGTGGTGAATTCAATGTTTATTGGAGCACCACTCGAAGTACAGCTCGTTTTGGTTTATTAGCATTAAACAAAGGAAAATGGCAAAATGAAGTGATTATTCCTGAAGCGTTTATGATGGAATCGATTTCACCATCTCAAACCATTAATAATTCCTACGGCTATTTATGGTGGTTAAATGGTAAAGCAAATTATCGTTTACCGCAAACACAATTACAGTTTTCCGGTAGCTTGATACCAAATGCTCCTGCCGATATGGTATGCGGATTAGGAAAGAATGACCAAAAAATCTATGTCATCCCAAGTAAAAAAATGGTAATTATTCGATTAGGTGAAGTGGCAGACGGTGAAAATTTTGCGTTGTCTGATTTTGATAATCAGTTATGGGCAAAAATTAATGCTGTGATTAATTAGTACCGTATTTTTCTTGAAGATAATACACTAAATCAACTTCGTAGTAGCGAATGATAATGATAAACAATGCTCCAAATAGAGCTAAAGCCCAATTGTATTTTTTAAAGAAAATAACATAAGCTGAAGAAACTCCCAATAATACAAATGGAACAGTTAGAATAGTGTTCGGAACAATCCACGCACCTCTAACGATTGCCAAAGATTTGAGCAACACAAAAAAAAGACAATAAAACGAAACTATTTTGGTCAATGAAACCAAATATTTATTGAAAACTTTTGGTTGCTCCATTATTTAAAAAAAGAATCTACAAATTCATATTTATTGAATACTTGAAGGTCTTCAATTCCTTCACCAACGCCAATATATTTTACCGGAATTTGAAATTGGTCAGAAATTCCAATTACCACACCACCTTTTGCAGTTCCGTCTAATTTGGTTACGGCTAAACAGGAAACTTCTGTAGCAGCAGTAAATTCCTTAGCTTGCTCAAAAGCATTTTGTCCGGTTGAACCGTCTAAAACCAACAATACATCGTGAGGTGCATCGCCAACTACTTTTTGCATGACGCGTTTCACTTTAGTAAGCTCGTTCATTAAGTTCACTTTATTGTGTAAACGACCAGCAGTATCAATAATTACGACATCCGCACCTTGCGTAACAGCACTTTGTAATGTATCAAAAGCTACAGATGCCGGATCGCTACCCATTTGCTGTTTTACAATAGAAACGCCTACTCTATCCGCCCAAATTTGCAATTGATCAATTGCGGCAGCTCTAAACGTATCAGCTGCTCCAAGTACCACTTTGTGACCCGCTTTTTTAAATTGATACGCTAATTTACCAATGGTTGTAGTTTTACCAACTCCATTTACCCCAACTACCATAATTACATATGGCTTTTTATTGGTTGGAACTTCAAATTCTGTTTCTTCACCTGTGTTGGTTTCCGATAAAAGTCCGGCAATTTCCTCACGAAGAATTTTATTTAATTCTTCCGTTCCTAAATATTTGTCTTTAGCAACACGGTCTTCTATTCGATCAATAATTTTTAAAGTGGTTTTTACGCCAACATCAGACGAAACTAATACTTCTTCTAAATTATCTAATACCTCTTCATCAACCGTTGATTTTCCGGCTACAGCTTTTGTTAATTTAGAGAAAAATGAAGTTTTAGTTTGCTCTAAGCCTTTGTCTAACGTTTCTTTTTTTTCTGAGGAAAATATGCGTTTAAAAAAGTTCATTCTTTTTGAATTAAATCGTCAATTGTGGCACAAATATAAAAATAAAAAAGCTACTCTCAGAGAAAGTAGCTTAAGTATAATACGATTAAAGTAATTATTTCTTATTTAAGAAAGAATCAACTTCTTCTGGATTCATAACAGATTCAACAAAAGTATAAGCTCCGGTTTTTGGAGATTTTACCATTTTAATGGCTTTAGTTAATCTTTTTGAAGCTGTCTGTAACGTTGCTACGGTTTTCTTTGCCATTTCTTATCTTATTTAATTTCTTTATGAACAGTTACTCTCTTCAAAATTGGATTAAATTTTTTAATCTCTAATCTATCTGGAGTATTTTTTTTGTTTTTTGTTGTAATATAACGAGAAGTTCCAGGAACACCAGATGTTTTGTGCTCTGTACATTCTAAAATTACTTGAATTCTATTACCTTTCTTTGCCATTGTAATGTATATTTAGAAGGTTAAATTACGAAATAAATCCGTTAGCTTTTGCATCTTTCAATACTGCAGCTAAACCTTTTTTGTTAATTGTTTTAATTGTAGAAGCAGCTACTCTCAACGTAATCCATCTATCTTCTTCAGCTAAATAGAAACGTTTTTTCACTAAGTTCACAGAAAACTTTCTTTTCGTTTTGTTCATCGCGTGAGAAACATTGTTTCCAACCATCGCTCTTTTACCTGTAAGGTCACAAACTCTTGACATTATGCTTATCTTTTATCGTTATTCAAAATCAGGGTGCAAAGAAACAAAAAAGGAATCTATTACACAAACAAATTTTAGTAGTTTTTTAAAATTTCTTTTAAAAGTAGCTCAAGCCCTTTGTTTACTGCTCTATCAATCACTTTTTGTCGGGGTTGACCAAAATTAAAAGCATCTGAAAAAACTCCATTTGGTGTTGCAATTGCGATACAAACCGCTCCTAAATCAGCATCGGCATCACCTTTAGACGGACCGGCATTTCCGGTGGTTGCAATTGCAAAATCGGCTTTCATTAATTTTTGCACGCCAATGGCCATTTCTTCCGCAACTGATTGACTCACTACTGAAAAAGCTTCAATAGTTTCGGGTTTTACTCCAAGTATTTCAATTTTGGTGTCGGTAGCATAAGAAACCACGCTTCCTCTAAAATAAGCCGATGAACCTGCAACTGAAGTAAGTGTTTCTGCAATTTTTCCTCCAGTGCAACTTTCTGCGGTAGCTAGTGTAAAACCTTTTTCTTTGAGTAAATTACCCAAAACCACTTCGATAGGTTCATCTTCTTCAAATCCTACAATGATATCGCCGATAATTTCGGTTAAGCTACTCACTAATTGTTGAATCGTATTGTGCAAAATCTGCTCTTCTTTACCTCTGGCAGTTAAACGCAATCGCACTCGACCGGGACTCGGCAAATAGGCTAATTTTATAAACTCGGGTAAATTATTTTCCCATTCTTCGATACGTTGAGCTACAATACTTTCTCCTTGTCCATAGGTTAAAATGGTTTTGTGGAGAATATATGGACGTTCATATTCTTTGACAATTTTAGGAATAAGTTGATGGACAACTATTGCTTTCATTTCATAAGGTACACCCGGCATGGAGACAAAAACAGTATTTTCTTTTTGCATCCACATTCCCGGTGCGGTTCCAAACTGATTATGAAGCACTATGGCTTTAGAAGGCACTAAAGCTTGATCTTTATTGACCTGTGAAACCGTAAAATTGAGTTTTGTAAACAAAGCTTCGATGTGTTTTTCTACCGCTTCATTTCGAACTAAAACATCATTAAAATAGTCGCAAAAAGTAATTTTTGTTATATCGTCTTTTGTAGGTCCGAGTCCACCGGTGATAAGCACAAAATCAACTTTGTTTTGTACTTTGGTAAAGGTGTCTAAAATATGCTTTTTGTCATCACTAATGGAAATCATTTCATGGACTTGAATTCCGATTTTTTCCAATTCTTTGGCTATAAAACCGGAATTTGTATCGGTAATTTGTCCGATAAGAATTTCGTCGCCAATAGTGATGATGGTTGCTTTCATTATTTTGAGGTACTGAGATGCTAAGTTACTGAGGTACTAAGGTGCTGAGGTGCTGAGGTGCTGAGGTGCTGAGGTGCTGAGGTGCTAAGAAACAATTCTTAATTTGCAGCATTTCATAGCCCGGATAGTAGCGAAAACCCCGCAGTAATGAAAGCTAATTTTTCTTTGTTTTTTGGGGCGACCAACGGAAGCCACGAAAAACATTAGAAAAATAGCTTGAAGAACGAGGAGTTGCAGCGTATAGCCGGAATAGCTTCTTATAAATCGAAATCTTTATTGATTTCTTTTACCGCTTTTTCAACTTGGTCTTCAATACTTTTGAAAATCTCTTTGATTTCTTTGCGTTTCCCTTCGCGTTTGGTCCACGCTTCAACTTGAAGGATTTCTTCATACGCTACATTCATTCCCAACAAATCAAGTGTTGGTTTGATTTTGTGTGCGTAACTGTAAGCTAATTTGTGATTTTTTTCTTCTATGCCTTGTTTGATAAACTTCATATCCTCAGGAACTTCTGTCACAAACAGCGATATGATTTGCAACACAAACTCTGGATCGTTATCAGAAAGTGCATAGACTTTGGCTAAGTTGTAATTTAATGCCATTTTATTATTTTACTTGAATTCGGAAATTTTTTTTGTCTTCAATAAATCCTTCGAGAATATCATTTGGTTTTACACGAGCCACTCCTTCAGGTGTTCCGGTAAATATAATATCGCCAATTTTAAGTGTAAAAAACTGAGAAACATAGGCAATAAGTTCGTCAATTTTCCACAACATGTGGCTTGTATTCCCTTTTTGAACGGTAATTCCGTTGGATTTTAGTTCAAAATTAATATTTTCTGTGGAACTTAAATCTTTTTTCGATAAAAAGTTGCCAATAACCGCTGAACCGTCAAAAGCTTTAGCTTTTTCCCAAGGCAATCCTTTCTCTTTTAATTTAGCTTGTAAATCACGTGCGGTAAAATCGATTCCGAGACCAATTTCGTCATAATAATTAGGAGCGAATTTGGCATCTATATATTTACCCACTTTGTTGATACGCACAATAATTTCTACTTCATGGTGAATGTCATCACTAAACTCAGGAATTACAAATGGATGTTGCTTAAGCAAAATAGCACTGTCCGGTTTTAGAAAAACCACAGGCTCATCAGGTCGCTCGTTTTGGAGTTCTTCGATGTGTTTGGTGTAATTTCGTCCGATGCAGATGATTTTCATTTTGAGGTGCTGAGGTTCTAAGGCACTAAGGTGCTAAGTTAGCTTATTGTTTAATTTTCTGAGTTTGATGGCGGTGAGCACTTTTTTAGTATAAAGTGGAAAATCGGCATTTTGAATCCAGCCGAAATAGCCTGGCTCGTCTTCCAACACTTTATCAACTAAAGCTCCTTTGTGTTTGCCAAAGGTGAATATTTCTTGACCTTTATCATTTAAGGCAATAAATCCGGCAAAATCAACCGATTTTTTCCGAGTAGTAAATTCAGAAAGCGATTTCATATCGTTTTCCAACTCAGAATAGCGATCGAGTTGAGCTTTCAAAATTTCGTATGTTGCCATAGTATCAGCCTCTGCGGAATGAGCGTTTTCAAGTGTTTGACCACAATAAAACTTGTAAGCCGCACTCAAGGTCCGTTCTTCCATTTTGTGGAAAATCGTTTGAATGTCAACCGAAACACGGTTTTTCATATCAAAATCGACTCCTGCACGTAATAGTTCTTCAGCTAACAATGGAATATCAAAACGGTCTGAATTAAATCCGGCCAAATCGGCATCTTTAATCATGTTGTAAATCTGACTCGAAAGTTCTTTGAAAGTGGGTTCGTTGGCCACTTTTTCATCAGTAATTCCATGAATTTGAGAAACTTGAAAAGGAATTTTCATTTCCGGATTCACCAACCAGGTTTTACTTTCTTTGTTTCCGTTGGGATAAACTTTGAATATCGCAATTTCGACAATTCGGTCTTTTGCGACATCTACACCGGTGGTTTCGAGGTCAAAAAAACAGATGGGTCGGTTTAATTTGAGTTCCATTTTGAAAATTTAGAGGGCAAAGATACGAGTTAGAAATAACCTTTTAACGATGAAAGTGTTTTTTTTAGTAGTATTTTAAGGTTTTGAAATTAACCTTTTTAGATATAAAGCCAATAATTAAGTTTTTGTAAACTAAAATTTATTTGCCACAAATTACACGAATTGGCACGAATTTATTAGTGGAAATTTGTGTAATTCGTGGCAAAATTTTTAGGAGTTAAGAACAAAAAACCCTTTCACATTTTCTAATGAAAGGGTTTAAAATTTTATTTTTATTATTTTAAAATTCTCTATTTTCGCTAAATCCTTCTAAATAATCGGCTACTCGTTTTACGAATTGTCCGCCCAACGAACCATCTACCACTCGGTGATCATAACTGTGCGACAGGAACATTTTGTGACGAATTCCAATGTAATCTCCGGTTGGAGCTTCAATAACTGCCGGAACTTTTCGGATGGCTCCTAAAGCCAAAATCGCTACTTGCGGTTGGTTAATAATCGGTGTTCCAAAAACACTTCCAAACGTTCCCACATTGGTAACCGTGTACGTTCCTCCTTGAATTTCGTCTGGTTTCAATTGGTTGTTACGAGCTCGGTTGGCTAGATCGTTTACCGTTTTTGTTAATCCAACCAAATTCAACATATCTGCATTTTTGATAACCGGAACAATTAGGTTTCCGTTTGGTAATGCAGCGGCCATTCCTAAATTGATGTTTTTCTTTTTGATAATATAATCGCCTTCCACCGAAATATTAATCATCGGGAAGTCTTTAATGGCTTTTGCCACAGCTTCCATGAATATAGGTGTGAACGTTAACTTCTCACCTTCTCTTTTTTCAAAAGCGTCTTTTACTTTGTTTCTCCAGTTCACAATGTTGGTTACATCCACTTCAATGAACGACTGTACGTGAGCCGATGTTTGTTTGGATGCCACCATATAACCTGAAATCAGTTTACGCATGCGATCCATTTCGATGATTTCGTCTTGACCGTTTACAGAAACCGGAACTTTTTTCTCCGGTGTTGCTTCTGCTTTTGGAGCTTCAACTTTAGAAGTTTCAACTTTTGCTTCAACTTTTGGAGTTTCAACTGCTACCGGTTCTGCTTTAGGCGTTGGAGCAACAGCAGGTTTATTGGCTCGGTCTTTTACATAAGTAATGATATCGTCCTTGGTAACACGTCCTTCTTTACCTGTACCTTTTATGCTTTCTAATTCTGCAATGGAAACCCCTTCTTCTTTGGCAATATTTTTTACTAAAGGAGAAAAGAATTTTTCAGATGTTGAAAAATCAACTTCTGTCGGTGCAACGGCTTGAACCGTTTCTTTCACCACTTCAATAGCTTTCTCAATTTGTGCAACTGCTTCAACTACTTCTTCTTTTGGAGATTCTACAGGAGTACTTCCGCCTTCGGTGTCAATGATTGCAATGGTTTGACCTACTTTTACAATATCATCTACATTAAAAAGAATTTCGGTTAGCGTTCCGGAAACTTCAGATGGCACTTCGCTATCTACTTTATCAGTTGCGATTTCCAAGACTGCTTCATCAGCTTCAATTTTGTCGCCTACTTTTTTGAGCCAATTGGTAATGGTTGCTTCGGCAACGCTTTCTCCCATTTTGGGCAATTTCAATTCAAATTTTGCCATATTTTTAACCTAAAGGTTTATTTTTTGTTTCAGTTTGCGAATTTACTAAAAAAAGGATTGGTTTTTGAAATTATCAATAATTTTATTTGACACAGATTACACGGATTAACACGGATTAAAAATTCCACAAATCTTTTTAGAACTTCAAAAATCAAAAATCTAAATTCATCAATCGTTAATCAAAATCACTTCGCCTCTATCGTTGCTGCTGTTGCTTCCAATCATGAAATTACTTTGATTAGGGATGATTTTGAATGTTACATTTTCACTTTTATATGTTTCCATTGCGGAAATGATGGTTGAAAATGGTAAAGCATTCTGATCAAAAATAATTTCAACGTTAGAATGTATTCCTTTTAAAAGCGAAGGTAATTCATTTTTAAAAGTAGCGGAAAGCAGCTTCACATTTTTTCCTAACAATTTTTCAAGTTTTTCTTTTAATAACTCGTTTTGAGAAATTAAAATATAACTGTCAATATCTCTATTGGAAACTACACTTTTACTTTTCTTTAAAAAGGCAAATAGATAACTTCCCGACTTCATAAACAGACTAAAAAAAGCTGATTTTTTGAAATGTTTACTGTAAAAGTATTCCATAGCTTCCTGAAAACGCTTCATATACGTTCCATCTTTCACAGTACTTTCACCTTTGTAATGAATAACGGTTGTTTTTGAAAAATAATAATTCGTTTTACCATTTTGCAATGCTCGATAACTTAAATCAATATCATCAGAATACATAAAACAATTCTCATCAAATCCGCCTAACTGATTGTATAACTCACGTTTTAAAAACATAAAAGCACCTACTAAAACATCAACCTCTCCAGTTTGATGTTCGGATAGATTTTGAGCATAATATCGATTGAATAATTGAATCTTTGGAAAAATTTTATACAATCCAAAAATCTTTGTAAATGCCACCCAAGGTGTTGGAATACCTCTTTTGCTTTCTGGGAGGAATTTTCCGGTGCCGTCAACTAACTTGCAACCGATTATTCCGAGTTGGAAGTTAGGAGTTAGGAGTTGGGAGTTTAAAATTTTAGTAAAAGTATCCTCTGCAACAACAGTGTCGGGATTAAGAATGCAAATATATTCACCTTTTGCTTGAGCAACGCCAATATTATTACCCTTCGGAAAACCTGTATTTTCATTATTTTCAATGAGTTTAATGTGCGGAAAACGGGTTTTCATCATTTGACAACTATCGTCAGAAGAATTGTTATCTACAACAATTATCTCACCATCAATGTGTTGCAAAGCAGCTTGAACGCTAAGCACGCATTGTTCTAAAAAATAGCGAACGTTGTAATTGAGGATGATGACAGATAGTTGCATTGGACAAATATACTATGAAAATGTGGCAATTTGAAAAATTGTACACCTGACAGGTATCAAAAACCGATAAGTTGTAATAGGTCATGAAGTTTCAGTAATTCGTTTCAGAAAAAATAAAGCATTACTTTTGCACTTCAAAAATCATTGACTAATTGGCAAATTGCCTCATTGACACTATTAAATGAACTATCTTTCCGTAGAAAATATATCCAAATCCTTTGGCGAACGCGTTTTGTTTGAGAACATTTCGTTTGGCATCAATAAAGACCAAAAAATTGCTTTTATTGCCAAAAATGGTTCGGGAAAAACGACCATTATGAACATTATTAATGGTTTTGATGAACCCGATACGGGTCAAGTGGTGGTTCGTAAAAATATTCGAATGGCTTTTTTGTCGCAAAAACCGAATTTGCAGGATGAATTGACCATTGAGGAAAGCGTTTTTGCCAGCGATAATGAAACCCTGAAAGTGATTGAGCAATACGAAAAAGCGTTGGAAAATCCTGAAAATGAGGAAGCGTATCAAAAAGCGTTTGATTTAATGGACCAGCACAATGCATGGGATTTTGAAACGCAATTCAAGCAAATTTTGTTTAAATTGAAGTTGGAAGATTTTAAATTGAAAGTCAAAAGTCTTTCGGGTGGACAAAAAAAGCGACTTTCATTGGCTATCATTTTAATTAACCGCCCGGATTTATTGATTTTGGATGAGCCAACCAACCATCTGGATTTGGAGATGATTGAATGGTTGGAAGATTATTTTGCCAAAGAAAACATCACGTTGTTTATGGTGACGCACGACCGTTTCTTTTTGGAACGCGTTTGTAATGAAATCCTCGAATTAGACAACGGGAAAATATACCAATACAAGGGAAATTACTCCTATTATTTGCAAAAAAAGGAAGAACGAATTGATTCTGAAAACGCCAGTATTGACAAAGCCCAGAATCTTTTTGTGAAAGAACTGGCATGGATGCGTCGCCAACCGAAGGCTAGAACAACCAAATCGAAATCGCGTCAGGATGATTTTTATAAAATCAAAGCCGTTGCCGAAAGTCGCCGGAAAGAAAATGTGGTGGAGTTGGAAATCAACATGGAACGCATGGGAAGCAAGATTATTGAGCTTCATAAATTGTATAAAAAGTTTAAAGACCGAGTAATTTTGGACAATTTTTCATATGATTTTCAACGTGGCGAACGCATTGGAATTATTGGAAAAAACGGAACCGGAAAATCAACTTTCTTAAATATTTTAACCAAAACGATGTTGCCTGATTCCGGAAAAGTGGTGATTGGTGAAACGATTAAGGTGGGTTATTATACACAAAGCGGCATCAATCCAAAACCGGGTCAGAAGGTTATCGATATTATTAAAGAGTATGGCGAATACATTCCGCTAACGAAAGGTAAAATAATTTCGGCTTCGCAATTGTTGGAACGTTTTCTTTTTGATGCTAAAAAACAATACGATTTTGTGGAAAAATTGAGTGGCGGCGAATTAAAACGACTGTATTTATGTACCGTTTTGATTCAAAATCCGAACTTTTTGATATTAGATGAGCCTACAAATGACTTAGATATTGTAACCTTGAATGTTTTGGAAAGTTTTTTATTGGATTTTCCCGGTTGTTTGTTGGTGGTTTCGCACGATCGTTATTTTATGGATAAAATTGTCGATCACTTGTTCGTATTTAGAGGCGAAGGAGTCATAGAAGATTTTCCCGGAAATTATTCTGATTTTAGAGCGTATGAAGATAGTGCCGAACCCAAAAATTTATCAAACGTAAGTACCGAAAAAACAAACTGGAAAGAAAAGCAAGTTAAAGAAGGTCTAACATTTAACGAACAAAAAGAATTTCAAAAAATCGAACGCGAAATCAAAGATTTAGAGTTTGAGAAAAAGCAAATTGAACAACTATTTGCCGATGGAAAAGTAGCGGATGATGCTATTGAGAAAAAAGCGAATGAACTTCAAGCGATTATCAAGAAATTAGAAGATAAAGAAGAGCGGTGGTTTGAATTATCGAGTAAAATGGAATAAAACTTAACACGAATTGCACTAATTTTCACTAATTAAATTCGTGCTAATTCGTGAAATTTGTGTAAAACTGATGAATCATTTAATAAAATCATATCTAAAATTCCTTTACCATTCCAAAAACGAACATGGTGTTCATTCGCCATTTGTGTTTGATTTGGTGACGAATTGTTTTTATGATGAAAATAAATATCCTGAATATTCCATTTTACAGGAATACCGAAAATCACTTTTAGAAAATCAAAATACCATTGAAGTAACCGATTTTGGTGCCGGTTCACGTGTTTTTAAAACCAATCAAAGAAAAATATCCGCTATTGCAAAAAATGCCGGAATTTCTCCTAAAAATGCAGAATTATTGTTTCGAATAACAAATTATTTTCAACCTGAAAGTATTTTGGAAATTGGAACATCTCTAGGATTAGCAACATCTGCCTTGTCGTTAGGAAATAAGAATGCTAAAATTACTTCTTTAGAAGGTTGCCCTCAAACAATTTCAATAGCAAAAAATCAATGTCAATTACAAAATCTTAATAACATTGAATTTGTAAACACAAAATTTGAAGATTTTTTGACAACTGACAACCGACAACCGACAACAGACAACCTCATTTACTTCGACGGAAACCATTCAAAAAATGCAACTTTAATTTATTTCGAATTATTATTGCCCACAATTTCAAACGATTCGGTTTGGATTTTCGATGACATTCATTGGTCCAAAGAAATGGAAGAAGCTTGGGAAATTATAAAAAATCATCCAAAAGTGACCGTTACGATTGATACGTTTCAATGGGGAATCGTCTTTTTCAGAACAGAACAAACCAAAGAACATTTTATCATCAACCCAAATAAAACCATTAGTTCGCACATTTTTGAACGAATTCGAATTTGATTTGTAACAAAAACCAACTTTTTTCTACTAATCCAATATTGAATGTAAAAATGCTAAAATCTGCAATCCAATGGCTAATCCATTAATAAAAATCTCTGCTTTAAAACGAAACTTTGTATTGGGAAGTGAAACGATTTATGTTTTAAAAGGAATTGATTTGGAAATCAATAAAGGAGAATATGTAGCCTTAATGGGACCATCGGGTTCCGGAAAATCTACTTTGATGAACCTTTTGGGTTGTTTGGATACGCCAACATCGGGAACCTATATTTTGAATGGAAAAGATGTGAGCAAAATGCACGATGACGAGTTGGCTGAAATCCGTAACAAAGAAATCGGATTTGTATTTCAAACCTTCAATTTAATGCCAAGAACTACGGCTTTAGACAACGTTGCTTTACCGATGGTTTATGCCGGATATTCCAAATCTGAACGTTACGAGCGTGCCACAGAAGTTTTAACACAAGTGGGATTAGCCGATAGAATGGATCACAAACCCAACGAACTTTCGGGTGGTCAACGGCAACGTGTGGCAGTTGGAAGAGCCTTAGTTAACAAACCTTCTATCATTTTGGCCGATGAACCCACCGGAAATTTAGATTCTAAAACATCGGAAGAAATCATGGCTTTGTTTGGCGAAATTCACAAAAACGGAAATACGGTAATTTTGGTAACGCACGAAGAAGAAATTGCCGCTTATGCTCACCGGATTATTCGTTTGCGAGACGGAATTATTGAAAAAGACGAACGGATAAAATAAACAATTTGTAACTTTGTTACATAAAGTTTATCCCTTATGAAAACCCTAATCATTATCATGGTTGTTCTTTTTGTGGCGGTTATCATTGTAACCAGAATGGCCAACAAACAAAGAGGAAATCGCCGTAATCGTAGCTTCAAAACGAATTATTATTCCAAAAAGAAACAATAATCTGATGAAAATTGGAATACTCACCTGTGCCCGATTACCTGAACTTTTGGAATCTGATCAAAAATTAATTCCACTTTTTACAAAGGAAAATAGTTCAGCAAAAGCTGTAATTTGGGATGATGAATCCGTTGATTGGACCGAATTTGATTGCCTTATTTTTAGAAATACTTGGGATTATTATCAAAAAGAAGAAGCTTTTCATTCATGGCTAGATAAAATTGAATTATTGGGAATTAAAACGTTTAACCCGATTTCAGTTATCCAAAAAAACAAACATAAATTTTATTTAAAAGATTTAGAAAAAGAAGGAATTACAATTTTGCCAACTATTTTTTTAGAAAAAAATTCAACTTCAGATTTACACGATTTAATTCCGAAAAATTGGGAGAAAATTGTCATCAAACCTGCTTTTTCAGCCGGAAGTTATTTGACAAAATTAATTGACCGATCTGAAATTGAATCCATCCAAAATGAATTCAAAGAACATTTTGCAAGCAAAGATTTTCTATTGCAAGAATTTCGTCCTGAAATAAAAGAATTGGGCGAAACCTCTTTTATTTTTTTTGATGGAAAATTTTCGCACGCTGTCAACAAAAAACCGCTTGAAAATGATTTTAGAGTTCAAATTCAATACGGTGGAAAATATACATTAATTGAACCCAATGCTGATTTACTACTTCAAGCTGAATTAGTTCTATCAAAAATTCCTGAAAAATTGCTTTATGCTCGTGTGGATGGCATTATCATTGAAAACAAACTTCATTTAATGGAAATCGAACTCATTGAACCCGATTTGTATTTCGATTTAGCCGAAGGAGCAAGAGAACGATTTGTGGAAAGTTTTTTGAAGGTACTAAGAAGCTAAGATTCTAAGGCACTGAGGTTATTCCGTATCATCTTAAAACTACGATTTAATTTAACCCTATTAAAAAAACTTAGTACCTTAGCAACTCAGAACCTTAGCACCTCAAACATGAAAATATACACCAAAACCGGCGATAGCGGAACCACAGCACTTTTTGGCGGAACACGTGTTCCTAAACACCACATTCGAATTGAAAGTTACGGAACAGTGGACGAGTTGAACTCGCACATCGGATTAATTCGCGACCAAGACATCAATCAATTATATAAAAATGTTTTAATTGAAGTGCAAGACCGCCTTTTTACCGTTGGAGCTATTTTGGCTACGCCACCGGAAAAAGAAGTTTTAAAAAACGGTCAACCGCGTTTAAACATAAATCGAATTTCTGAAGCAGATATTCAATTGCTAGAAAATGAAATTGATACCATGAACGATGCGTTGCCTCCTATGACACATTTCGTTCTTCCGGGTGGACATACAACGGTGTCATATTGTCATATTGCTCGTTGTGTATGCCGAAGAGCCGAACGCCTATCGGTGCACCTTCACGAGTTAGAACCGACAGATGAGCAGGTTTTAAAATACCTAAACCGACTTTCTGACTACCTTTTTGTGTTGGCACGAAAGTTGTCATTTGACCTTCACGCGGATGAAGTAAAATGGATTCCGAGGAAGGAGTAATCGGTTGTCGGTTGTCTGTTATCAGTTTAATCTGATCACTATCCCGAAGCTTCGGGACTGAATACTGAACACTTTCCTAAATACGTTCTTACCTTTAAAAAAGTATGAAAAATTACTTTTTGGTAAAATAAATTACTTTTTACTTGACTATTTCAGTAGAAAATTTATTTTTGCATAAAATTAAATCGATAGAAGATGTATTGGACATTAGAATTAGCATCCTATTTAAGTGATGCACCGTGGCCAGCCACCAAAGATGAGCTTATTGATTACGCCATCAGAACGGGTGCTCCCCTTGAAGTAGTGGAAAACCTTCAATCTATTGAAGATGAAGGAGAAATCTACGAATCGATGGAAGAAATTTGGCCAGATTATCCAACCGACGAAGATTATCTTTGGAACGAGGATGAATATTAGACAAAAATAAACAATCAACTAAAAAAGTCTCATTTGAGGCTTTTTTTTTGTATAAATTTGCCTCCCGAAGTGTCGGGAATTTATAAATAAATAAATCAACATAAAATGAGTTTCATCAATAGCATTCTCAAAGCATTAGTAGGAGATAAATCGGAGAAAGATGTAAAAGCGATTCAACCGCTAATCACTAAAATAAAATCATTCGAAAGCAGTCTTTCTTCGCTTTCACATGACGAATTGAGAGCCAAAACTACTTCATTCAAAGAAAAAATAAAACAAGCTCGTTCGGAAAAAGATGCGAAAATCGCCTCTTTAAAAGCAGAAGTTGAAAAAATAGTCGATATAGATAAACGCGAAGAGGTGTATACTGCTATTGATGCGTTAGAAAAAGAAGCCTACGAGATTTCAGAAAAAGTTTTGAACGAAATTTTACCGGAAGCTTTTGCAGTGGTAAAAGAAACTGCCAGACGTTTCAAAGAGAATACCTCTATCACAGTAAAAGCTACTCCAAAAGACATTGAACTTTCTGCTTCAAAATCATACATCACTCTTGAGGGCGACAACGCTGTTTGGGCCAATTCGTGGAACGCAGCAGGAAAGGAAATCACATGGAACATGGTTCACTACGATGTGCAGTTGATTGGTGGTGTGGTGTTGCATCAAGGAAAAATTGCCGAGATGCAAACCGGTGAAGGAAAAACGTTGGTAGCTACACTCCCACTCTATTTGAATGCGTTAACCGGAAACGGGGTGCACTTGGTTACCGTGAATGATTACTTAGCAAAACGTGACAGCACTTGGAAAGCTCCATTATTTGAATTCCATGGGTTAACTGTCGATTGTATAGATAATCATCAACCCAACACTGATGCAAGAAGAAAAGCATATGAGGCTGATATCACGTATGGAACCAACAATGAATTTGGTTTTGACTATTTGAGAGACAATATGGCTCATTCGCCAAACGATTTAGTACAACGCAAACACAACTATGCCATTGTGGATGAGGTGGATTCGGTTTTGATTGATGATGCCAGAACCCCATTGATTATTTCAGGGCCTGTACCTCAAGGAGATCGACATGAATTTAATGAGTTGAAACCGAAAGTGGATCATTTGGTTAATTTACAACGCAATTTAGCGACTCAATTTTTAACTGAAGCGAAACGATTAATCAAAGAAGGCAATACAAAAGACGGTGGTTTTAGCTTATTACGGGCTTATAGAGCATTACCAAAAAGCAAAGCCTTGATTAAATTTTTGAGTGAAGAAGGAATCAAACAATTGCTTCAAAAAACCGAAAATCAATACATGCAAGACAACAATCGCGAAATGCCAAAAGTTGATGAAGCGTTGTATTTTGTGATTGAAGAAAAAAACAATCAAGTAGAATTGACCGATAACGGTATCAAATTCTTATCTAAAGATACGGATGAAAACTTTTTCGTTTTACCAGATATTGGAACTGAAATAGCTCGAATTGAAAAACAAAATTTAAGTAAAGACCAAGAAGCCGAAGAAAAAGAAAAATTATTCCAAGATTTCTCTATCAAATCGGAACGTATTCACACGCTTACTCAATTATTAAAAGCCTACACGCTTTTTGAAAAAGACGTAGAATACGTAATCATGGACGATAAAATTTTAATCGTTGATGAACAAACCGGTCGTATCATGGATGGTCGTCGTTATTCTGACGGATTACACCAAGCGATTGAAGCCAAAGAAAATGTAAAAATTGAGGCGGCTACCCAAACTTTTGCTACGATTACATTGCAAAACTATTTCCGTATGTACAGCAAATTAGCCGGTATGACGGGAACTGCGGTAACAGAAGCCGGTGAGTTATGGCAAATTTACAAATTGGATGTTGTGGAAATCCCAACTAACCGTCCGATTTCTAGAAAAGACCAAGAAGACTTGATTTATAAAACCACACGCGAGAAATTTAACGCCGTAATTGAAGATGTAACCAAACTTTCGCAAGCCGGAAGACCGGTGTTGATTGGTACTACTTCGGTTGAAATTTCAGAGTTATTGAGCAGAATGTTGAAAATGAGAAACGTTCCGCACAATGTTTTGAATGCGAAAATGCATAAGAAAGAAGCTGAAATTGTAGCCGAAGCCGGAAAACCGGGAGTGGTAACCATTGCAACTAACATGGCTGGTCGTGGAACGGATATTAAATTAACTCCCGAAGTAAAAGCAGCCGGTGGTTTAGCTATCGTTGGTACTGAACGTCATGATTCACGTCGTGTAGATAGACAGTTACGTGGTCGTGCGGGACGTCAAGGAGATCCGGGAAGTTCGCAGTTTTATGTTTCGTTAGAAGATAATTTGATGCGTTTATTTGGTTCTGAACGTGTAGCCAAAGTAATGGACAGAATGGGCTTGAAAGAAGGCGAAGTCATTCAACATTCTATGATGACCAAATCGATTGAACGAGCTCAGAAAAAAGTGGAAGAAAATAACTTTGGTGTGCGTAAACGTTTGTTGGAATATGACGACGTAATGAATTCGCAAAGGGAAGTAATTTACAAACGCAGAAGACACGCTTTACATGGCGAACGTTTGAAAGTGGATATCGCGAACATGATGTATGACACGTGTGAAAACATTACGAATGAGAACAAAGCAACTTCTAATTTCAAGAATTTTGAATTTGAATTGATTCGTTATTTTTCCATCACCTCTCCAATTGCGGAAAGCGATTTCAACAAGTTGAGTGAGGTGGAAATTACCGGAAAAGTATATAAAGCAGTTTTGGCACATTACGAAGAAAAAAATGCACGTGATGCCAGAGAAGCGTTTCCAATCATCAAAAACGTATATGAAAATCCTAGTAATCACTACGAACGAATCATTGTTCCATTTAGTGACGGACAAAAAACATTGAATGTGGTGACCGATTTGAAAAAAGCGTATGAAAGTGAAGGAAAACAATTGGTTGCCGATTTTGAGAAAAATATCACGTTAGCCATTGTGGACGAAGCTTGGAAAAAGCATTTACGCAAAATGGATGAATTGAAACAATCGGTTCAGTTGGCCGTTCACGAACAAAAAGATCCATTATTGATTTATAAGTTTGAAGCGTTCAATTTGTTTAGAGCGATGTTGGACGGGGTAAATAAAGAAGTAATTTCTTTCTTGTTCAAAGGTGATTTACCTAATCGCAATGAAACCAATATTCAAGAAGCACGTGAGGTTCGCAAAAAAGAAAATTATACAGAAACGAAAGCATCCACTGAAATAAATGACGGAGCTCAAGCCAACAGACAAGCCGGAGAAATGGCTAGTCAGCGACCAGCGGTAACCGAAACGATAGTTCGCGAAATGCCAAAAATTAACCGAAATGACACGGTTACAGTAAAACATGTGATGAGCGGCAAAACAGAATCCATGAAATACAAAAAAGCGGAAAGCTTGATTGCAAGTGGTGAATGGGTTTTAGTATAAACTTAAATTATAATCATATTTTAAAATCCCTGGCACATTAATTGTCAGGGATTTTTATATTTGTTAAAAATCTCATCACATGAAAAATATAGTTTATTTATTTCTTTTGGTTTTTTTGAACGGTTATTCCCAAACGTTGGAGCAATTAAAAATGGAAACTAAAACGTTTTACGATGCTCATTACAACATGGATTTTGATGGTATAGCTGCATTATATCATCCCGGTTATTTTGAAAAAATAACAAAAGAAGAAATAACGGCTAAATTAGATGAACAATTTCAAAATGATAAAACAGGAATACGATTCGTTTTTCCAACCATGAATTTTACTTTTGGAACGATACAAGAAATTGAAGGTAAGAAATATTGCGTGATTTATTTAAAAATACGTATCGAGTGAATTTTATCGATAAATTATCGGATGCGGAAATCCAAAAAAACATAGCTTCCTTTCAAACCAATCCTAAAATAAGGTCTGTGAAATATGAAGCCAAACGCAATAGTTTTTTCATTGAAGAGAATGTGATTTGGGTAGCTGTTTTCCATTCTTCAACCATGGACAAATGGAAATTTATTGAACAAAATTCAAAATTTCGTTCCTTAGAAGAAGTATTGGCTCCTGAAATTCAAAAACAATTGGGATTATAGTTTTCTCAAAAAATAAACACTACCTTTACTTTGGTACTTCAAATAGTATTCCCAAAAAAATATGGCAAAAGGTCAAGATGCAAAGAAAAACGTAAAAAAAGAGCCTTTAAAAACAGCTAAGGAAAAAAAAGAGGCCAAACGTGAGAAGAAAAACAAAAGGGATTAATTTTTTAATCCCTTTCTCTTTTTTTACTGTTTCACAAACTTCGACACTCCTACTCCTTTATCAGAATGTACTTTTACAAAATATGTTCCGGTTAAAAGGTTGGAAACATCTATACTGAGTTGGTTATTATCGTTTGGAATCGCTTGAATTAATTGACCTAAACTATTGAAAATTTCAACTGATTTTAAATTGATCGTTTGGCTTTCAATGGTTATGGTTGCACTTGTCGGATTAGGATATAATCTCACAAAATTGGAAAACTCAAAATCAGGATTGCTCAACGCTTCAATTGTTGTAGTAGCCGGTTCGGTGATAATCGGGAAATTATAATCAAAATAAATGCTTGCAAAATTAGAAAACGTATCTCCAACGGTTAAGTTGTTTTTTAATTTGATTTTAAAAGCGATGTAACCATGACGCTCTTCGGATGGTGGAAAAGGCAGTTGAATATTTTCAAAAATAAATTCTACTTTGTTGCCATTGATTCTGGTCCATTGTTGGTGGCTTGTACTTAAGACAATCAAACTATTCAAATCAAATTTGGATAAATCGATTTCGTCTTTTACCACTACGTTTTGAGCGAAGAATGTTCCCGTATTTTCAAAACGAATGACATAGTGCACATATTGACCAATTAATTCAGTACTCACCACAGAACCTTCCAAACAGGTTTTGTCGTTTGGATCAAATGAATTTACCACTTCTTGATTTAAGGTTGACGTATTATCAGAAACCATTTCATCACCGGAAATCGGGTCAATGATTGCCGTGAAATTCAACACATCTCCCCCGTTTAGAGCCGGTGTTTCTTGTGGGGAATTCAAATTAAAAGATACTGTAATATATCTGGTTTCAAAAGGTTGCAAATTCGTATAATTCCAATTTAAAATATTGGGTTCAATTGAACTTTGAACCGGATTAGCTTCTAAAAAATCCATCACATTGTCCATAAACGTAAGTGAAAAAGAACCGGAAACCGTTGTGTTGCCTTTGTTTCTGTATACTAATCTGTAAAACGCGTCAAAACCCGGAATTACAGCATCTAAGGGAACAATTACCACTTCAACATCTTGATGAACACCATTTGGCGTAACACAGAAATTCTGCGTAAAAGGACTCGTTTGAGCCGGGAAAGTTACTGCTAAACTTGGCGGACTCACATTAAAGTAAGTTGGGTTTTCAATAATTGGAGTTATGGTATGCGTTCCAGTTTGTACCGGAATAGAATAATCTCCGCTGGTATTAGAGATAATATTTCCTGATACAGAACCATTTGTAATGTTGAATTTCATGTTTGGAAAATCCATATCACTTTCATCACAAACGTTGTTTTCCAAATCTAGTTTTGTATTGCCTTGGATGGTATAAAATTCTCCGCCGGGTACGAAAGAGCAATAGGAATTTACATTTACATCAGGGAAATTTTCAGATAAATAATTTTGAAAATCTTCTATTTGCCATTCATTTACACAAATATATTTTAACTCGGGTAGATTTTCGGGATCGGATAATCCACCACCAAAAATTGAATTAATTCCATTTTTCATGTTAATGAATTCTAATAATAAATTATCTTTTAAAAGAACACCAGCATATTTAGATTGACTTAAATCAAGACTTTGAATATTTGAGTTAATTAACTCCAACCAATATACATCACAATTTAGTAGTGAGAAATTGGATATTGGATTATTCTCTATAATTGCATCAATACTACTTTTGATGTTATTTAATTCTAAATTTACTAAAAGTGGATTATTTTTTATAAAGAAGTCAATTGAATTTGTAGAAATTTGTGAATTTAAACTAACCTGCTCTAAAAGTGGATTTTCTTCAATGGTTAAAAAAGTACCTACAGATGGTAATTCAAATTGTAGTTCTTGCAGTAAAGGATTATTTTTAAATGAAAAATAACCGCCATCAAAATAACTTGAATTAATAACAACATTTTGAAGTAATGTGTTATGCAAATATAATTCCAAAATACCAATGGTATTAGTATCATTATTCAAATTAATTGACTCTAGAGGATTATTATTTAGTTTTAAAACCAAATCAATTAAATTATTATCTGACATAAACTGACCTAAATTAAAGGAATTTAGTAAATTATTACTTAAATCAATAAAATTTAATACAAAACCATTAGAATTCAGAATTAAATTTTCTTGTAATGAAAATTGATTGTTTTCTAGATATAAAAAATCTAAATCATTAATATTCAAATAAGATAAGTTATTATTATTTGCTCTTAATTCTGATAAATTAGAAAAACTATTAATCCCTTCCAAACTAGAAATTGATGCATTACTTACATCTAATTTTCTAACCAACAATGCTTCACTTTCTTGAATTTCTCCATCATCATTTGCATCAATTTTGATGTTTTGATTGGAGCTGTTTTGTGCAATAGTATTAGAAGGACTTGCTTCCAACAATTTCGCTTTAAAATTCGCATCCGGAATGTTAACAATTTGAGCTTCTACTGAAAAGGAAGCCAAGAGCAAAAGAAGTAGATATTTTTTCATAGCAATTGATTTTTAACCAAATAAACTTGAAATTTTAGTCTTTATTAGGCGAAGTGAATATTCCGTAAAAGAACTTTATTCTTTAAGATGCATTTAACACGAAAAGGTTGCCTTAAATTTACAAAAAAAGTTATAAACAATTGATTTTAAGGCAAAATTTTACCGGGATTTAATATTCCATTGGGGTCAAAAACATATTTTAACCGCTCCATCAATTCTAAATGAGGTTTCGAAAAAGCAATATCCATAAAGTCTTTTTGTACAAAACCAATACCGTGTTCGCCGGATAACGTACCGTTTAGAGAAACGGTTAATTCAAAAATTTCCCGAATGCCTTTGGGTACTTCTGTTTTCCAATTTTCATCGCTTAGATTTCCTTTGATGATGTTTACATGTAAATTTCCATCACCGGCATGACCATAACAAACCGATTGAAAACCATATTTTTTTCCGATGGATTTTATGCCTTCTAACAATTTTGGCAATTCATATCGCGGAACAACGGTGTCCTCTTCTTTGTAAACCGAATTGGCTTTCACTGCTTCCGCCACACTGCGACGCATTTTCCACAAGGCCTTTTTTTCATCTTCGGTATCGGCAAAAAGAATGTCATCAATTTGAAATTGTTCTACCACTGTCATGATTTTTTCAGCTTCTGACATCAAAATTTCAGGATAATTTCCATCGACTTCAATCAATAAATGAGCTTGAATATCTTCTTTCACTTGAACGTTCAACCCTTCTACAAATTGAAGTGTCCAATCAATGGCATCGCGTTCCATAAATTCCAACGCACTGGGCACAATTCCGGCTCTGAAAATGGCTGAAACGGCTTCACACGCTTCATTGGCTTTGTAAAACGGTACCAACATTAAAACGTTATGCGTATTTTTAGGAAGTAATTTTAATACAATTTTTGTAACGATTCCCAGCGTTCCTTCGCTCCCCACCATCAATTGTGTGAGATTGTATCCAGTTGAATTTTTTAAGGTATTGGCTCCCGTCCAAATGATTTCTCCGGTTGGTAAAACCACTTCTAAATTCAAAACATAATCTTTGGTAACGCCATATTTTACAGCTCTTGCACCGCCGGAATTTTCGGCAACATTTCCGCCAATGAAACAACTTCCCATGCTACTGGGGTCAACCGGATAGAATAATCCTTTTTCAGCTACAGCCTCGCGTAACACTTGCGTAATCACACCGGGTTCGGTGATAACTTGTAGATTTTGCTCGTCAATTGTTAGAATTTTATTGAAACGTTCCATCGAAAGTCCGATTCCGCCTTGAACGGATAATGCTCCGCCACTCAAACCCGTACGAGCTCCGATTGGAACAACCGGAATTTTATATTGATTGGCAATTTTTAGAATTTCGGAAATTTCTAAAGCTGATGATGGTTTTATTACCACATGTGGTGGAAAAACATAATCTTCGGTTTCATCATGACCGTAGTGATTTCGGGTTTCTTCATCGGTAAATACAAATGATTGACCAACGATATTTTCTAATTTGAATATAATTTCGGAATTGAGTTGCATACTTTATTTTTAAACCAATAAAGGTAAAAAAATTATAGCAATGAAAGTAGCCAATACCAAAAAGCTAAGGTTAAAAATGAAAGCGGAATTCCGATACCTATCATCATGCTACTCAATTTTGGTTTTAACCCATAAGTAGAAGCCAAAATCGCTCCGGTAATCATGGGAGCCATCGCTGATTCCATGATGGAAACATTGACAATCAATCCTTCGCCACTCAAAATAAATTTGTATAAAACCAAGAAAAACAAAGGCGTAATCATCAATTTAAAGAACAATCCTAACGCTAAAAAATTCCAATGTTGACTTTTTTTATCAATCTTCAATTGTAATCCTACAGAAACTAAAGCAATTGTTGAAACCGTTCCTCCTACTTTTTGAAAAACAGTTTGTAGCATATCGGGTAAATCTATGTTCAAGACATTAAGCAAACAAGCCAACACAAAAGCGATAAAAGGTGGAAAAAATAGAATTTTTTTGATAATCGCTTTCGAATCGACTTCCCCTTTTGAAAAAACAGAGGCAACAGTTACTCCTAAAGTAGCCAACACCACAAATGAACCGGGTTGATCAACAATGATTGCCGTTTGTAAACCTTCTTGACCAAATAAAGCTTCAATTACAGGAAATCCAACAAACGAAGTATTTCCCAATCCTCCGGTTAATATCAAACATCCGGTAAGCTTTTTGGACCATCCGAGCCATTTACCTAAGCTGTAAAAAAACAAAAACGACAATCCAAATCCGAGCCATGCTACACCAATTGGAAACAATAATTTTGAAGAAATTTCAATTTTCGGAATGTAATACAATGCTAAAGCCGGAAGTGAAATATAAATTACAAAATGGTTTAGAGCCACATATCCGTTTTTGGGAAAACTTTTGAGAAATTGCAGTCCAAAACCAATCGCTAAACAAAGAAAAATTAAAATGATATTTTCCATTGAGATTTAAAATTCAAAAATACGTTTTTGAGCATAAAAACAATTGAAATAAACCAATACATTTTTCTTTTTTGTAACTTTACCTTTCAATTTAATTGTTGTGGCTCAAAAATCTTCAAAAACATCTGCTTTGCAGGAGAAAGATGGTGTAATGCAACCGGAAACGGTCAATTCTAATTCCGTTAAGCTAATTCAACAATTCCGTAGAAAAAGTAGTACTGCAGAAGAGTTAGTTCAAGGAATTTTAAAAGGAAATATTACCGATTTAAGCCGAGCCATTACCTTAGTAGAGAGCACCAATCCCGAGCATTTAA
>JAFLBT010000060.1 GCA_017302935.1 Flavobacteriales bacterium
CATTAAGGTTTGATTACATTTTACGGATTTAACAACTTTCTCCTCGTATTGTTTTCCGCTACGCTACAAAGATTCTGCGCTGCGCTTGAATGCAATTCCATTATGGTGTGATTACATCTTATGTATTTAACAACTTTCTCCTCGTATTGTTTTCCGCTACGCTACAAAGATTCTGCGCTGCGCTTGAATGCAATTCCACTTTGGTTAGATTAAAAGGTGCAGCAATCTCGGCATTGAATCTCTCATCATAAGATTTCAATTCCACTTTGGTTAGATTAAAAGCATGAAGCCGATTACTGAATCAGGCAAGCAAACAGCATTTCAATTCCATTTTGGTTAGATTAAAAGTTACGACGAGGGAGTAATGTCATCGGAGGTAGCTGAAATTTCAATTCCACTTTGGTTAGATTAAAAGGGCTTTTCCGGCACATCCGGTTATAGCGGTGTCAGATTTCAATTCCACTTTGGTTAGATTAAAAGTTAGAGTTCAGAGGGCTACATAGATACGACGCAATAATTTCAATTCCATTATGGTAGGATTAAAAGTCAGCCATGGAGCAATCTGTTCTCTTAGACGTTGCAATTTCAATTCCATTATGGTAGGATTAAAAGAATTAAATACGTAGAGCAAAAAAAAGATAGTTTTCAATTTCAATTCCATTATGGTAGGATTAAAAGATTACCCAAAGGCTATATATTAACAGCTGTACTCGAATTTCAATTCCATTATGGTTAGATTAAAAGAATGAAAAATTTTAATAAAGATGAACGCTATAAAGTATTTCAATTCCAATATGGTTAGATTAAAAGAAGAAAACGGAGACGAAAGTTATTTCGATCAAGGCAATTTCAATTCCAATATGGTTAGATTAAAAGATAACACTACTAAAACATTTAGTCACGAAAATGGATATATTTCAATTCCAATATGGTTAGATTAAAAGGTCCGAAATTTATCCGACATCAGGTATTGTCTATGCATTTCAATTCCAATATGGTTAGATTAAAAGATAAAAAAACAATCGAATGGTATGAATGTTCTTACAATTTCAATTCCAATATGGTTAGATTAAAAGGACATTCTCCCTCACGAATGAAAAAGGTTTTATTTTATTTCAATTCCAATATGGTTAGATTAAAAGATATTATCAATTATATACTCTAACTCACTTAAATCATTTCAATTCCAATATGGTTAGATTAAAAGGTGGAAAAGCTAAACATTATCAACGTTTGATAATAAATTTCAATTCCAATATGGTTAGATTAAAAGATGTGGCTTGTACAACTTAGCACCACGGCGCACTTTATTTCAATTCCAATATGGTTAGATTAAAAGTGCAGGAAGTGTGCTGTTCGTGAGTGTGTCCGACACATTTCAATTCCAATATGGTTAGATTAAAAGGTACACTGAACCATATAAGCCGATCACTGAACCATTATTTCAATTCCAATATGGTTAGATTAAAAGATAATAAATAGTCCAAATAAACCACCAAATGAACCAAATTTCAATTCCAATATGGTTAGATTAAAAGTGAGTCTGTATAAAATCTTGGAACGGAAAACCCATATATTTCAATTCCAATATGGTTAGATTAAAAGCCGCAACCTTGTACAGTCCTGATGCCAAAACAGACAGATTTCAATTCCAATATGGTTAGATTAAAAGCAATTCAGCATTGCACTCAAAGGTAAGCCCGGCTCATTTCAATTCCAATATGGTTAGATTAAAAGCGGCTGCAATGTTGAAGTAATGCTTGGTGACATGTCATTTCAATTCCAATATGGTTAGATTAAAAGAGAGCAAGCGAGTGCAGCACTGTTGCCATTAGCCAAATTTCAATTCCAATATGGTTAGATTAAAAGACGATAGCTCCTGTATCACCTTGCCCTGTCAATGAAATTTCAATTCCAATATGGTTAGATTAAAAGCGCGAATTGGAGCAAATGGAGCTATTGACGGTGCAGATTTCAATTCCAATATGGTTAGATTAAAAGGCAATTATCGGGCTATACATTGCGTACAAGTTCGACATTTCAATTCCAATATGGTTAGATTAAAAGGAAGGACGCGTGAAAGCTGTTCTTTATCATTTGTACATTTCAATTCCAATATGGTTAGATTAAAAGCTTTTTCTTGTTCTACTTTCTCCAATGCTTTTTTAAATTTCAATTCCAATATGGTTAGATTAAAAGAACACACAGAAATAACAGGTTCGAGCCCTGTCACACATTTCAATTCCAATATGGTTAGATTAAAAGGAAGATAGCTACACAAAACAACTCGTCGCAATAGCAGATTTCAATTCCAATATGGTTAGATTAAAAGATCTAATGCACCGTCTTGGTCAACAATAAAAGAAATATTTCAATTCCAATATGTTTAGATTAAAAGGCTTAAAGATGCTAAACGGCTCTACAATCTTTCGTCATTTCAATTCCAATATGGTTAGATTAAAAGTTTAGCTTCGATTTCAAGAGCTAAATTCCAGTATTCATTTCAATTCCAATATGGTTAGATTAAAAGGGAGACCCTCCCGACTTTCTCATCAGTCCAAAACTCATTTCAATTCCAATATGGTTAGATTAAAAGGTACAGCATCAACAAAGTAACGCTTAAACTCGGTAGATTTCAATTCCAATATGGTTAGATTAAAAGCACCGCTGTCTGTTTCATTTTATCCATCCTTTTTCGATTTCAATTCCAATATGGTTAGATTAAAAGGTACATCGTTTTGGTCTTGCAACTCTGCGGTAACTTATTTCAATTCCAATATGGTTAGATTAAAAGTGTATCATCAATCTCATTGATTCGCACTCCTTTGATATTTCAATTCCAATATGGTTAGATTAAAAGCTTAAAAATATGTGAGGAAAAACATTGCTCCGTCTGATTTCAATTCCAATATGGTTAGATTAAAAGCTCGCGCCGTCGTCACAAGGTCATTGCCTGCTGTGGATTTCAATTCCACTTTGGTTAGATTAAAAGCAGTCTTTTCACTACCTGTTGGCAATGTATAAACTAATTTCAATTCCACTTTGGTTAGATTAAAAGCATTGCTGCACAAAAATTTGTTACTCTTAGTGACAAATTTCAATTCCACTTTGGTTAGATTAAAAGCTTATATCGAACGTGGTAGTACAATGATTTTAACAGATTTCAATTCCACTTTGGTTAGATTAAAAGAAGAAAGGCAAAAAGCAAATCTTCGCGGTATCTACAATTTCAATTCCACTTTGGTTAGATTAAAAGAGAATCTCGTTGAACAATAATTGTTTTGAGAGAATCATTTCAATTCCACTTTGGTTAGATTAAAAGTGATATTCTGTCAGTAAATTCTGGTCTGATAAGGATATTTCAATTCCATTAAGGTTTGATTACATTTTACGGATTTAACAACTTTCTCCTCGTATTGTTTTCCGCTACGCTACAAAGATTCTGCGCTGCGCTTGAATGCAATTCCACTTTGGTTAGATTAATCCAAATTGTCAAAGAACAAAAAAAGGCAACTACAATTTTATAGTTGCCTTGAACGTATCAATTATTATTTACTTCTGATTTTCATAATCATAAGATTGTAATTGCTCAATGATATATTTTTCAGCATCTTCCAAAGCGTTTGCCGTACCTGATGCCCCTACAATATACCCATCACATGGCAAGGCAATATAGATATTAGCCCCTGCCGTATCGTCAAGCAATGGGATAGCTCTTTGTTTTTCTGTATCTTCGGATAATTTAGCACGTATAGAACCTGCCAACTTATTCGCATTATCGCTTATCGCGACTGCCAATGTTTCCATCAATGAAAATGTTCGCGCCTGATTACTCGTGATACGCCAATTAATAAGCCCATGAGCCAATGCAGGAATAATCTTGTCACGTAGTTGTTGAGGACATAGTAAACATTTACCAAAAATATTAGTATGCTCTATCCATCCTTCTCTTCGTAATTTATCCTCAATTAAAGAAGATATTTCAGGTTCCAACTTATTAATCGAAACAGTAAATAATCGTCTCAAATCAATTGCAACATCGTACACAAATAAACCAGTTACACGTGGGGATTTTTTAGGATTATAATATTTAGCACCTAAACTTCTCTCTTTTGTTGTTAGCCACTCTTCTAACTTTGAGGGATCAATTAATGTCCTTTTTCCTTTATCATCTTTTATATATACATTTACATTATGTTGACTACCCATAGATGATCTATCAAAAGAAGTTGCTTCACCCTCATTGTCTCTTTCCAAACCACCCAGTAAAGGATGTAAAGGACGCATTGCCGAAATTGATAAAGGACTTCTTCTTTTTATAGTCATCGTGTCTTTTTCGGCTTTCATATAGCCACCTAACAACTGATCAACAAAAGATGGATCGCAAGGCGAATGAGGTTCTAGCATACTCGCTTTCTCATTTTTATCAATTTCCCAATTAAATGTTATTGCTGCAAACGGCAAATTAAACGATTCAATAATTGAGCGTTTTACCTGCTGCCCACTCGAATAAGCTTGTCTTCTGCCGAATTGAGGATCAGTATAGTACTTTTGACCATTGCCATTTTGATCACTACTACCAACTGCGAATATAGAGTGTTCAACATTTCTGAGACCTCTAATGTAGAGAAAATTACTGTTCTTCATACTAACTCCTTTTGTGTTTTAAATAGGTATATTCAAATTTTGTCAATGCAACAAAAAGTAAAAAATTATCTCGTGACATCTTAACCATCTCTAATTCTGTTTGCTTTAGAATTTCAGATCGATTAGAAAGATTGGGGATTAAATTTGTAAGTTTTTCAATAAATTTAACAATAGAATTTGCTTCTAACAAATCTGAAATAGCATGGTTGTCTACTGTTTTACCTCTTATTGAAGTATTCTCCTTATCATTTTCATAACGATAAAGAACATCTGCAAGGCTGTGTGCCAATTCAATTAATTCTTCTTTGTTTAACATAGCAATAATCCATAACTTAATTATAAAAAAATTTGACTGATTTTTTAAGTTTTTTTTAACTTTATCACTTTTGAATGAGCTATTTGTGTTTTTAGGCAAATAGTCTTGATACTGTTTAGGTTGAAGAGAACGTAACCCAATAGCCCCTTGCATACAAGCATCTTTAAATCCAAACTGCGTTTCAAGTTCCATAATATCTTTATCTTTTAATAAAGCCTCGCCTTGATTAATAAAAAACTTGTCCCTCACTTCAAAAAGCTCAGTAATTTCACTTAAATATATATTAACAAATCCAATTGTTTGATTAGTTTGTGCAAGGCTATAAACATAAGCTGTATGAATACTTTTATTAAATTTTTTTGAGAGGGCAAATATAATTTTTAACCAATGATTTGTTGGTATAGAAAGAATATCGTTGTTCTTTTCCGTATCAATGCTATGTTCTTCTGAGTCTTGAGTCAGTGATTTACCACTATTAAGTCGTTTACATAGCCAATGTCCATTCCAAGTTTCAATTTGTTTATCTTTCACATTTGGGGTTTGATTTAAGAATTCACGATACACATTCCAACCTTCATAAACTGACCATAGAACGTCTTTATCACAAATTGATAGAGTTACACCTCCATTAACACCAATTCCTAATGCTGCACCAATCCAAGAACAATAAGCAACGCTTGGGGTAATATTCATATTTAGGTCGGTAACTTGCCCTGAAGTAGTTGCCTTAATATCTTCAGCTCTGTACCCTACATATATTGATCCACTGTAAACATTTTGCTTAATTTTGTCTTTTAGTTTATACAATTGCGCCTTAGATTTACTTCCATAATCACGAATATCTTTATCACTTACTCTCTGAAAAAATGGGGAATTGCCAACATGTAGTAAATGGCGTTCATCATCAAAAAATAACGGGAATAAAATATTATCAAAAAAATCTTCAGCAGAAAATTTTGTATTTTTTCTCCTATTATATTCTTCTAAAAATATTTCACCTACATAGCTTAAATACATAATATCTCCTTAAATTATACACTAAATTCTAATCCATATTTCATATGCAATTTCTCGTTCTGAGATACGACAAATGGATAATTACCAACTTCTAACTGACGCAAATTAAAATTTTGTTTAATTAGCTTATAGTTAACTGGTATTTCCATACTAGTTCTAACTTCAAAATTAGATTTTTTATACTCTTCAACATCGGTCGATAAAATACAAACAGCTGACTCAATATCAAGCATATCTAACAACACTGATTTTTTTTGATTTGTTAGTTCTTTTATTGTATATCTATTGTTCTTAAAAATCAAATGGTAATCTATTGATTTCATATCAACATCTGGATAAACACAATCAATTTTACTTTGAACATCATTTTCCTCTAATACTTCACCATTATCTGGAAGAACATCAAAACTCTTTTTTACAATACTATATTTATATGGCTGACAATTTTCCTTAGGTTGAATAACATATATTGGCTTGAAACTTTTATTAAGTGTTAACAGATCCCTTTCTCTATTTACTCTTCCAAAACGTTGGATTAAACTATCAATTGGAGAACACTCGGTTATCATACAGTCAAAGCTAATATCTAAGCTAACCTCAACCACCTGTGTAGCAAAAACGACACAAGCAGATTTTAATTTATTAAATTTTTCGACAAGCTCATATTCTAATTTATTTCTATCACTTCTTCTAAACCTACTATGGATTAACATTCTTGGTACATTTTGAAATCTAATATCATTATCAAATTTCTTAAACTCTTTTTGTGCCTTATTGACAGTATTAAAAATCACTAATATCTTTTCATCATTTCTAATACCCTCTTCAATAATTTTTTCAACATTATCATACTGTATTTTATAGACCTTATGTCTATTAAATGTTTTTAGAGTAACTGAATCCAGCCTACATTCATAAACATTAGATTTTCCTCCTAAAATAGAAATTAACACATCATACAATTTTGTTGGTAAAGTAGCACTTCCTATATGAATATTACAATTCAGTCGAATTAGTGCTTTTACAGTTTCAATTACCAAAGATTGAGTAACGTCCGAATATGTGTGTATCTCATCAAGAATAACGTCACAACCCATAAAGTCTAACATTGCAGCTTCAAATCCCTTAGTCCCAAATATTATGGCTGACATCTGGTGTGGGGTTAATACTTTAATTGAAGCACCGGAAAGTGGCTGTAACATTTTTTCATCTATATCTTTAGACTCAATTATTCTTGAGGAAGAATGTAATAGTCTTATATCAGCTTCCGGCTGATATTTCTTAACGGCAGCACAAAGCCTATTATACATAGCATTAATACTTGCTTGATAAGGTAATGTATAAAAAATTCTTCCTTTACAACGACGCATCAAAAAGTCAGTTTTCCCTGAACCTGTCGGTGCTATGACCATCGTATGTCGTCTTATATCCACAGTATCAATATTGGAAAGCGGATAAAGTACTGAATTTTGTCTTTCTTTATCAAAGAAAAATTTTAAATTTGGTTTTTTAAAAAGTTTATCAAGTGTTTGTTGAGTATTATGCATAAACGCTGAAGCAAAATGATCAGCTGCGACCAACAATCCTCTATAAGGCGACCAATTATTACCTTTACTTTCACAATACTCTACTACATATTGTAAAGAATTCACAGCATCGTTTCTTGAAATTTCAGAGTACTTGACATCGAAGTAATCTAATATTTGGTAGACGTACCAAGACCATTCGTTAAAATCATTTAAATGACAATCAACCCAATCGCGATAGTTTGTTTTAATATCAAGTATACCTCTACCAGTTCTATCATTAATTATTGACTTATGATGCGCTACGACCATATCAATCAATATGTCCCTTTCACTCAATGCGAAAATTGGTAAAAAAGCAAGAGAGGAAATTTCGTGTCTATGGAAATTTATTGACTCCATAGCATTTTTATTTATTCTGTTAATTTTATCTTGAAAATCAGGATGGGCTTTTCCTAAATCATGTAAAATTGCACCTTTTATAGCGACATCTTTATTAAACTCATATTCAAAACATTCAGCAAACTTATCTATAGCACTTACAACTTGCCTTGTGTGATCTAAAATTGACAAACTGCCATAATTAGAACTTTTTGCATATATTTGATTAATATTTTTCATCTAAGATTCCTACAGGATTTCCATATACTCTAAGTTCTCCAAACATCTTTTTACTACTATCGAACCTATTGTAGCCAACAAAAATTTGATTCACTATATTGTCATTTTTTTGATAATGTAGCTCAAAGCCATCTATTTTATCAAAATCTGTTTCATCACATTCTAATTGATCTGTCGGAAACGCTAAATCTTCATTACGTGTCAAACAAATTGTTTGTTCTAATGCTTTTTCTGCATAAACCAATTCATTAAACGCTAAATGTAAAACTGGATTAATCATGATTCCTCTGTCAATAACACCCTGATTAGTTTTCCAGACACCTCGCTCATTTTCAGCTTTAAAACCACCCTTTGACCATGTTTTTTCCTGTTGAGTAGATATTTTATCATACCGTAGTCTATGTCTTACAATTTTTTGTATCCCCGTTTCGCCTAAAAATTCAGGAAAGAGTTTTTTTTCAATTCCTTCTATAATCGAAGGTGTCAGAAATTGTTGTGTAAATGTTTCCGCATCACGTACTGCTGTCCATGGTTTTATAAAACCAAAAGCACCTTTATATTTTACGATATATAATGTCATACTTTCTCCTTCAAAATAATATTAACAAACCGCACCAAAACCACTGCCTGTGCTATTGCCCAAGCCCACTGACCAAGCGAATTGTAATTGCTCGGGCGTACCTTCGGCAATCACGGGACAAAAACTTGCTTTATTCTTAATACCTTTAATTTCAACGAGTTTTGTTTTTGCCTTCGGGAAATAATCCTTATCAAAACTTAAACGAATATCATCCGGCAAATTCGCTTTTTTCAATTTACTTTTCATTGTTCCTGTCATCACCATATTCGCTTGCGGCTCGGAGTAAATAACAAGGCGACCTTTTTTTTCTATGGCATCGTATTCTTTGAGTAAGATAGGGCTTTGCAAAATAAATTTGGTCTTTTCGCCAAATTCGGGCGGCTCCACAATCTGCACATCAGTGACTTTCATACCAAAGGCAATATTTTTATCTTTCAATATTCCCACAAGAAATTGCTTTGCCAAATGATCATCATAAAATGTCACATCCCACAAAGCCCCTCGCGGAAAAATTAAACTATCATTGCGCATAGTGCCACCACGCAACCACCCCAATGAATATAATGATATATCATCATGGACGGCATTGTCGGGGAGGTGTCGGTGAAATGCACGAATTAACTCATGCTGATATGAAAATGGTATATTGGGCTGCCCGCCTGATAATGTTAATGATAAACGCATAGATTTTCAACTCCTTTATTTGTGATTTTATTTATTGTAAACTACGATTTTTTTATCAAGGTATTCAAACATTTTTTCAGAAAATTTCCGATTTTATTTTAGCATCTATTATTTTGAGTTTCAAACTCTCGGAATATTCACTTTCATAAAGTAAAGATGTGATAATTTCAGCAAGCAAAGTTTTATTTATACGGTTGTCAGCAACATCTACAGCAATATTTTCCATCTCTGTAATAAACTTAGGAATAAGTGCGTCAAGCCCATTAATTTCTAAGAAGTAAGCACATAGAGCAATGGATGCTCTTTTGTTGCCGTCGTGGAAGCAATGATTTTTGTTAATAGAGTAAAACAAATGAGTCATTTTATCAAGCAAATCAGGATAGTAATCATCATTTTCTATCATAACAATTGAGCTAGCCAATAAATGCGTATTAAGCACGCCCATTATCCCCCCGGTTGACTGAATAATACTATCATGGACTTCGACAGCAAACTCAACAGTAAAGTATTGAAATTTCATAATCTATCTGTCTTTCAGTCGGTTAAACACATTTAACAAATCCGGACTATCTTTAACACGTTGGACAAGTTCTTTACTTTCTTTTCCAAGATAGCGGTGAATATCTTCTTTGGGCAACGCCTCAATATAATTTTGCATTCTTTGGTGGATAGTATCACGTAATCCATAGTCGCGGCTTGCCATTTTTGTACGTGCATCTTCTATAAAAGGTGTCCAATGTCGCTTTGTAACAAATTTTTTGATAATGTCATCTAATTCATGGGGTAATAATTTTCTTGATAGTCTTTCAGAGTGCTCTTTCATCTCTTCTGCAATGCCAATTTCAAATGATGCAATTAGGTTAAGGACTTCTGCATACATGGTATCTCTTGGGTTCTCTTTTTCGGACAACTGCAAAATAGATTTATATTCCTTAGCATTTTCAAAAAAAATCGCGGAGTAAATTGCATCAGTGTAAAATGAGTATTTATAATTACCCATATCGAGGTACTGATTCAATGCACTGGTAAATTCTTTCCGAAATGTCGGCTCTCGTGTAATTGCGATTAAAAATTGTTCATCACGCTGATTGATATACTTCGTAGAACCACCTGTCTTTTGGTTTATAGAATCAATAACCATATCCAAAATGAGCGATCTCACGGCACGTGCTTTTTCACTTTCGGTTAGCAACATCCCCACATTAAGAAAAGCTCTAAAATTAAACACTGCAACCGCTTTCAGCCGGCTCACAACGTGTTTTTCAATGACTATATTCGATGGCTGAATATCATGGTCTTTCTGTTCGGCATCATCGTTACCTGAAAGTATATGCCCAAAAAGGTCTTTAAATTTTTTCAATTTCATTCCTTTAAGAACCTGATAGCCATTATGTTCAATTTCTTTTTGATTTCGTTCAATAATTCGTTTAATTGTCCGAATATCTACGCTGTAAAAATCAGCAACCATCTTCGATGTAAAGAGATATTCATCTTCAAACAACATACCTGTCAGTCCAATATGATGTTGAAGCATTTGAATCACATCGTCATGATTTAGAATATTTTGTCTATCGACAACGGACTTTGTTAACTCTCTCATGTCTATATTCCTATATGTATTTTACTATTATCATATTAAAATGTACTAAGAACGCCAATGCCACTTAGAGTATGTTCATTCTGCATTCAGGATATTTCCCTTACGGGTTTGATTAAATAACACCTCTGTTATGAAGACTTAGTGTAAATTTCAATTCCTTTGCGAAAGTTTGATTAAGGTGCATAAGTGAGAAACAATTCTTCCCAATGTCGTAATCCATTGGCAATACGCCATACGAATTTTGCAATAGCCATAAACTTGCGCAAAGTTCTTGCAATGTTGTGTGTCCCGTTCCATAGTAGGCGGTGAATCCACCTTCTTGTCTGCGGGTTGAGCGATCTGATTTCAGCTTGATTTGCCATAAGGGAAACTCCCGTTTTGTAAAACATACTTACAGGACGGCACAAAATTTAAAATATTTTTCCATTACATTAAGTTTTCATGGAATTTTTAGTCAATATCTTCTAAACGTAAAATCAGCACTCATCTTTTTCAGTTCCCTATCTCTATATAAATGAACACATTAATTTGACAGAGGGACATTAATGCCCCTCTGTCAATCCCCCCCATCACGGCATGGCAACCATTAAGCCACCATGCCGCGCAGAGAGTAAGGGGGATTTCATATACCTATACTTGCACACCGTATGCTTCCGTAAATGCGGCAGCGGCATACTGATTACTCGCATAGGCGAACCCTTTGTCGCCCCAACTGCTCCCCCAACTATTCCGCACAATGAATCCTTCGGGCGTATAGCCCACCAATGCAACAGCATGTCCCGCAGGATCTGATGGTTGTTTATAGTGAGTGAGTTTGCCATCTTTTTTCACATTGTTCCATGCTGCATCGCAATCCAAACGTGTCAATATAGGACCGCCCGTGGCTAACCAACGTCTCCATTCTTTTGGATCGTTTCCCACATTGAAATACGAATTGATGCGATATCGCGAAGCTATGGCAAAAAACGCATCCGGATTACCTTGATAAAGAGTACCTGTTCCAAAAGGAAGATGTTGATTGAGAACATTGCCATATTTTCTGGCAATATCTAATGCCGCTTTTAAACTTGTGCCTTCTGCTTCTAAAAAAGTTGTGGGTGATAAAATTTACGATATATTCGACCATAGATCCGAATACCGGTAGTCCTCCTCAAATTAATGTTAAATATTCTATAATTTTATCACATAGCAAATGCTGTTTTCATGATGGTATTTTTCGTGCTCAGAACCCCATCATTTGGAAGATTGTTTTGATTTTGCTGTTCCAAAATCTTACCTCAAATTTTGAGTTACCCAATAATGAATCTTAATGTTGATTGCCGTGTTTCCAAGTCGTTATCGAAATCGCCGTGTTTGGTGGATGTTGAGGTGAGTTGGTATATACTGTTTTGTACTTCCTTACCACCGACAATGCGTATGAATTTGTCTTTTTTATTGAAGTGTTGTGCGTAGAATGCCGAAAACTTTTCCATACCCAATAATCTTGCTTTATCATCATCAAATGGTGTTGCGCCTTGCTCGTATGAGTTCGACACAAGATATAGGAGTGACTTCCCATATATACCTAAGCAGCTATCATTGAGTTCTTGTTGATTGCTTAGTGTGTAGAGTGCGGCTCTACGGATATGACTATCAACACCAGTAGCATGAGCTATATTATTAAAGCTCGGAAGATAATACGTATTGAAAAATTCAACTGTGCAAGCCGGAGCCCAAAGTGAAAGTGATTCGATAGGTATGTTGGCATTACGTAAATACTCTACAACTCCACCCATAAAAATTGCCCCGGCCGAGTGACAAACGATATGAATTTCGAGATTCTCAGTTTTCTTTTTTTTATCAACATAATTCTTTAACTCATTCAAGAAGAGATGCGCACCACCCATTCGTCCTCGACGATTTTTAACACGCGATGCATTCTGTGCATTCTCTTTCATTTCCGTCCACAGCATTTGCCCGGCTTTTTGAGTTAGTACCTCAATGGACTCGTCTTTCCGATCCTTAAACCAGTCGAATATCCCTTTGGCTCTACCATCATCATCGTGTCTGTTAAATAGCTCATCCTTAATATGATACCCAAGTGTGTCAAACAAACCACTATTCCACACAAACATGAAAGGATAAACATTGTTGTTTAATAGTGCATTCTTGTTCGCAGCAAGTACCTCAAGTGCTGACTTCTCTGGAACAAGCCCGCCATGTGCATAGAGTACAATTCTCTTCTTTGGTTTTTGCCAAGTCTTTAGCGTTTTAGCGAAAGTCTCTGTTGGTTTAAAGCGATGTTTGAGGTCATCTGGACTAAGGTGAAAACGGTTGTCTTCGCGCAACTCACCATCATTACCAAGCGAAATAACATACGGGCGAAGCGCAACAGAGGTCATCATCTCAGACTGTCTGCCGATTATACTTGTACCTACAATTGCGTTTGGTGAAATATTGATAGGTACTCCAAGACGAGCTACCCAAACATCATTCGCATTCTTAATCCAGTCTTCATAAGTGATAAAGCCAAATCCACCTCTGCCCCATGCTTTGCCCCATGAGTTTTGTATCCAAAATCCTTCCTTTGTATAACCCACAATTGCAAAGGCATGACCACCAAGTTCTATACTACTAGACGTGTATTGAATGAGTCCGTCACTACCTACAGTTTCCCAACCACTGTGGACAGTTGCTGTAGCAAATAAAATTCCTACTTCTTCTAATGCACAATGTACAGCAACTAAATCCTGCGCGTGTACTCTGTAATACGAACCAAGCGGTCGCTGAATAGCATCAAGTGCAACCTTCCGAGACATATGTCCTTTGGTACTACTCCATAAACTCGTATTGCATACGCCGTGTTTATGCCAGCCTTTCATCGCACCACGAGCAGATGACCCCTCATAGTTTTCGCCTTGCCATTCGTCATACATACGTGCATGTTGATACAGCATATATGGGCTAGTATCAGGATTGGCAGGATTGACCTTTCGTGTTTTCAGCAGATAATTAACTACTGCCGCCAGTCCAAATCCTGTACATGCACCTTCTACTCCTTGATTAAGTATCGGAAGTCTAAGTTTTGTGTATGCTTGAAGAGGTTTTTCAATCGGCACTTCATTCAATGAAGGAGAATAGATTTTATCACGAAAATCTATCACATCCCTACGAACGTTATAAACACGCTTGGGAGACGTTCCAGCTTTGTTCAAAGATGATTTCTTAGTCGAAGAATTTGTTCTCATTTTTGGATAATTATTAAGTTAAGAAAATAGTTTTTTAGTTAAACAACATTTTTTGAAAATACTTATTTAGGCATCAAGATATACGGTGATATCATAACTTGCGCCCGAACCATTAAGATGTATTTTTTGCGACACATAATTATTACCTATTGAAGTTAGTATCAATGTATTTCCAAATTCATCTTGTAATGATGGTGTGCCTTTATTATCAAACGACAGTACGATAGAACCTATAGTATCATCTTGCAAAGATTGTTTAAGATCTAAAGTTTTACTTACCCAATCAATACCTTGTTGAACGGATACGGCTGTTTTACTTTGAAAGATTGTAGCTCCCTTTTTAATAAATTCAATAATCTCTGCTAAGGTTTCATTATCCTCTTCACACATACGTATTGCTGTCGAATGAACCTTTGAGGAATCAAAATTTCCAATGACAATTGTTTTATTATCTCCTTTGAGGAAATTGAATGTATCGTCATTATCTGTACCGTCTTTTGAACCCAAGCGCGGAAATCTCATAAAGTTTGTAGCATTGTCCTCTTGGGCAATCGCTCCTATGAGAAAATAGACTTCATCCGATTTATTAAAATCAAAAATCGGAGTTGAAAAAATATCGGTTGTTTTATTACAAACGATGTCAAGTGTTAATGTGTAGTTTGCCATAAAATATAGAGAATAATAAGAATGTAAAAAATATAAAACTTATAAATAATTGTTGACACGGAACAGCGTACAATGATTGACACTAATACTGATACACATTTTTTTCACGATGTGTCGTTGATAATTTTCATATGGGTAAGAAAAATAAATTAAGAAGTCATGTTTGACGGAGATTCACGTTCTCTGGAATTTTGCTCTTCGTCTTCATTTGAATTATTTGATTCTGAACCAACATCACTATCAGTATAACTACTTGAGTTTTGAATATTTGATGGGTCGGTTGTATCAGCACTTTCTGCATTTTTCTTACTATCTTTTCCAAATGCTGCCTCGAAAATTGATCTCAATTTATCCGTAGCTGTTTCAGCCGCCAATCCTGCAAGTAGGGCAATAGAAATAAGACCCATAAGATTGGTATTTTCAGGAGATGGCTCCTGGTTACTTGATAGTAATCCTGTTTGAAGAATAATAATAAAAGTAAATCCAACAAAAGCACTCATAAGAGGTTTAATAAGATACCATTGAACCCAAGATCGGAACAAACGACGCCTACCTCTGTAGGTTACCAAGGATGCTAAGCCATGAATACACCCGCCCAATGCACCTGAGAAAAATACAATGATATACACTAATTGAGAAGGTTTTGTTATGTTTAATTGTGATATAAATAATGAACCATCCTTGAGATTAGGTTGACTTATGGCACTACTTATCTGTGCTACATTGTAATTTTTGGCTAACCACTTCAATGCTTCCCCTTTTTGATTACTGTCCGATTTGGGATTTTGTAGCACTACTACATACATACTACTAAGGGAGTCCATTGTCTTAATTTTAGCCATTTGCTTATCATACTCTGATTCCGCATACGGCATACATAGAGTAACAATATAGATTGAACATAGACCTATAATAGCAAACCATAAGGCAAGAAATCGACTCCAGAATTTACCCATAGGAATAATTACTTCTGTAACTAATGTTGAATCATTAGTTTCCTTCTGAATTAGTGTTGTGTTTGTTGTTTGCATACATCACCTTTATAATTAATAATCAGGATATTTTATAAAGCCATGTTTCATAGATAACTCTAGAGCTAAGGCATCACAGTCCGGATAAATATGTGACTCTGTGATTCCATAAAGTTCTAAAATTTTTCTTATCTCGATAACAGCTTGTTTTTTTAATATAATTTTGACAAGAATACAATTTCTGTTACTATACCCAAAAATATCCTCCATTGCATTCTGTTTTTTTCCCCAAATTGTAAACCATCCTTTTTGCGCCTTCATACGCGTATGCCGTTGTCGAGGGTAGAGAGCAATCGGGTAGTTAAATGGGAGCCCAGATGCTTGTGCTAATGACTCATAAAGTTCATCATCTTCAATTAGATAATCCGGGTCATAAATATCACCAGTTTCTTCATAAAAAGTGTTAAGTTTGTAAGGATTAAGCATCCATATACATGGGTCAATTTCCCCTTTATATACACGATCATTGACTGCAAAATATAGCGCAATTAAGAGTGAATCACTCCAATCAAGTAGTCGTGTTGGAACTCCATGATGGCGCATATACTGTAAGGTCTCCCACGCGGATAAGTTCATTGAATGAAGTTCAGACGCCTTTGCTTGAAATTCAAAAAATAGGTCTGATTCAATCTCTTCAATATTCTGGATACTCACACCGTTTACCCTACTTCTAAACAATGTGGGTTTTATTTCCCATGTATTATTAGCATGTCCACGGAACCAGCATTCTTCACCTTTTTCTTTATTAATTGATAAATGTTTATACCCATTTTCAACAAGGTTGTGAAGCTCATCTAATGAATTCGCTTCCAGTTCTTTTTTTACTTTTACCATTATCTTTTTATTCTTTGCCATAATTAAATACTCCCTTTTTTAATCTTTGCAATTTCGAAATGCATGCCGTCGGGTCTGCTTTTAAAATGTCCGCCCCAATAAAATCCATACTCATGCGCTAAGGGTACTAATGCGCGGACGCTGCCGGGTTTTCCAATAAATGGCGGGATAATGCCGAGTCCATTCCATGCCACATTAATATCAAATGCAGTGCCCCATGCATGCGCACTGAG
>JAFLBT010000061.1 GCA_017302935.1 Flavobacteriales bacterium
CTACAGGAAATGTTACTTTAACTTTATCCAATCTAAATGGTGTAGCACCAGGTTTATATAGTTTTGATGTTATTGGGAACAATGGTTTAGAAGAGGAAAAAGTAACTGTACAATTAAGAGTATATAGTGCAGTATTTACTCCAATAGTTAATCAATCTCCAAATAATACTGCTATCAATCAATCTATCTATTCTAATTTAACATGGGATGCTGATGTAAATGCAGAAAATTATGAAGTTCAGATTTCAACTAATTCAGGTTTTACTAACATTGTTGAGTCGGCTACAGTTTCAACGAATTCTTTCATATCAGCAGGTTTACAATTAGATACCCAATATTTTTGGAGAGTTAGACCTACAAATAGATGTGGTCAAGGTTCCTACACAAATCCTATTTTCTTTATTACAGTAAATCTATCTTGTAATACTGTTACTAATAATACAGTAGCTACTATTGCTTCTGTTGCTAATACGGTTGTAAATTCAACAATCAATTTTAATGATGCTTCAATTACATCATTATACGATATTGATGTTGATATTAATATTACACATACTTGGGTTCAAGATATGACTTTAACTTTAATTAGCCCTCAAGGTACAGCAGTTGCATTGTTACAGGAAAACTGTAGTTCAGAAGATAATATAAATGCTACTTTTGATGATAATGGTGGAAATATTGTTTGTAGTACTACACCACCTGCAATTTCCGGTAGAGTTAAACCTGTTGAACTTCTTTCACAATTCATTGGAGAAAATCCAAATGGGACATGGACTTTAGAAGTAAATGACCCTTGGAATGGTGATGGTGGTACATTAAATTCATGGAGTATTAAAGTTTGTAAACAAATTGCTTCTAATTTAAGCACAAAAGATATTGCTTTCCAAAATTTATCTGTGTGGCCTAATCCTGCAAATAACATTGTAAATATTTCATTTGAATCTGATGCAAATGATATTGTTACTATCGAAATGTTTGATATTCAAGGAAGAATTTTAAAACAACAAAAAGCTGATGCTTCAATTGGTAATGTTTCTCAATCAATTGATCTAAATTCATTACCTGTTGGTGTTTATGTCTTAAAAATGACACAAGGGAATAAACAATTTAATTCTAAAATTGTAAAACAATAATTTAATTATCATAATAATTGTTAAACACCTCTGAAAAGAGGTGTTTTTTTTATGGTAATTATTCTACCTTTGTCCAGCAAATTTATAAGCAAGTTTTTTCAATCGAATGAAATATTTCAGTTACATATTTTTCTTTTTCTTTTTTGTTTCTTCTTATAGTCAAGTCAGATTAGATAAATCGAGATTAGATGCTAAAGATTTACAAAAGGCAAATGAAGAAAAATCATCTTCTTATAGAAATGATACTATTGGACAGCGAAATAGTCCTTCTGTTTCAACGTCAAATAAAAATGCTCCAAAAGCCAAAATTGATCAATATAAAATTATAACGATAGAAAGGGATACCTTACTTGTTGATACATCATTAACTATCCAAAAAGAATATCAATTTAACTTGTTACGGAAAGATATTTTTGGATTGTTGCCTTTTGCTAATGAAGGTCAAACTTATACCACTTTAGATTTTAGTTTAAATGAATTTCAATCATACCCTGAAATTGGACTGAGAGGAAAACATTTTAATTTTTTAAATGCAAACGATATTCAGTATTATCATGTACCAACACCTCATACTGAATTGTATTTTAAAACAGTAATGGAACAAGGTCAAAGTTTGAATGCTTTTATTACCTTAAATACAAGTGAGCGTTTAAATTTTTCGTTAGCCTATAAAGGCCTTCGTTCACTCGGTAAATATATCAACCAATTAACAAGTTCTGGTAATTTTAGATTTACTACTAATTATCAAACAAAGCAGAAGCAGTATGAATTGAAAGCTCACTTTACCGCTCAAGATATTTTAAATGGAGAAAATGGTGGAATTTTTAATATTGATGATTTTACAAGTGGGAATGAAGAATTCAGAAATCGTCCTCGCTTACAAGTTTATTTGAATGATGCGAAAACATTTTTAAAAGGGAATCGCTATTTTATTGACCATAGATATAGAATTGATAAGGAAGATTCTATGAATAATCTGTTTATTCACCATCAATTTAATTATGAGCATAAATTTTATGAATATAATCAAGCCACTATAGCAACTGAAATAGTTACACCTGACGAAACGTTATTTATTCAACGTTTTGGAAGTTCCTATGCTTTAAACAATATCAATGATCAATTACGATATAATCGACTTTTTAATAAAATTGGTGTAAATTATGAAAATAAGCAATTAGGTGAACTCGGTGTTTTTGTTGAAAATTTCAATTATAATTATTTTTATAATCGTGTAATTATTAATGAAAATGGAACTATTCCCAATCGTATTAATGATGATATTTTTTCGATTGGGACAGTTTATCTTTTTCAAAAAAATAAATGGAATGGAAAAGCATTGTATAAAAAATCTATCACCAATCAAGATATTTCAGAATTAGATATAAAATTGGCTCATAGAATCAATGATAAAAATACCATTCAAATTCGTTTTCAAAATTTAAACCGAATTCCAGATCATACTTATACATTGTTTCAAAGCAATTTTGAAAAGTATAATTGGTTTAATAATTTTAAAAATGAAAAAATTACCAATATTGAGGGTGCTTTAAACACACAATGGGTAAATTTATCCTTAAATTTAAATACCATAAATGATTATCTTTATTTCAGTAATGATGATTCAACTGGAGAACAATTATTGGTTACGCCAAAACAATACAGTAACACCATCAATTATCTTGGTTTTAAAGCACAAAAAGAGTTTAAATGGTGGAAATTAGCCATGGATAACACTATTTTATATCAAAAAGTAGATCAAAATGATAATGTGATAAACGTTCCAGAATTAACGTTACGTCATTCTCTTTATATTTCTGAGCATTTTTTCAAAAAGGCACTTTATCTACAAACCGGATTTGTTGTGAATTATTTTTCATCGTATAATGCAGATGATTATAATCCTGTAATATCTGCTTTCTACGTCCAAAATAAATCGTCAATTGGTGATTTTCCTTTGGTTGATTTTTTTGTAAATGCTAAAATCAAGCAAGCACAAGTCTATTTAAAAGCTGAGCATTTTAATTCGTCCATGACAGGTTTTGATTATTTCTCAGCTCCTAATTATCCATATAGAGATTTTATTGTTCGATTCGGACTCATATGGAACTTTTTTCAATAACAGTAAACCACTATCTTTGTAATAGAAAATATATAACATGAAATTTGCAAAAAATATACTTGAAACCATAGGAAATACTCCTTTGGTTAAAATAAATAAACTTACAGCTGAGCTTGATTGTTTGGTTTTAGCAAAAGTCGAAACGTTCAATCCCGGAAATTCTGTTAAAGATAGAATGGCCATCAAAATGATTGAAGATGCCGAAGCCGATGGACGTTTACAACCGGGAGGAACCATCATCGAAGGGACATCCGGAAATACCGGAATGGGGCTTGCATTAGGAGCAATTGTAAAAGGATATAAATTAATTTGTGTAATTACCGATAAGCAATCCAAAGAGAAAATGGACATTCTTCGTGCGGTTGGAGCTAAAGTAATTGTTTGTCCTACTGATGTTGAACCGGATGACCCTCGATCGTATTATTCAGTTTCCAAACGATTAGGTACCGAAATTCCTAATTCGTGGTATGTCAATCAATATGATAATCCATCAAATGCTATTGCACATTACGAGCAAACCGGTCCGGAAATTTGGGAACAAACTCAAGGGAAAGTTACCCATTTTGTTGTTGGTGTTGGAACAGGAGGTACCATTTCAGGAGTAGCTAAATATTTAAAAGAACATAACCCAAATATAAAAATCTGGGGAGTTGATACTTATGGTTCAGTATTTAAAAAATACCATGAAACAGGAATTTTTGACGAAAATGAAATTTATTCCTATATCACAGAGGGAATTGGAGAAGATATTTTACCCAAAAATGTTGACTTTTCATTGATTGATGGTTTTACAAAAGTAACCGATAAAGATGCTGCCGTTTATACAAGAAAATTAGCCTTGGAAGAAGGTATTTTTGTTGGGAATTCTGCCGGTTCAGCTATTAAAGGTGTATTGCAATTGAAGGAGCATTTTAAACCAGATGATGTTGTTGTGGTATTATTTCATGACTCAGGAAGCCGTTATGTAGGTAAAATGTTCAATGATGATTGGATGAGAGAACGCGGATTCTTAGATGAAGAAATTACTAAAGCTGTTGATTTAATTAAAAATCATAAAGATAAATCATTGGTTATCGTAAGAACGGAGGAATTGGTTTCACATGCTATTGATCGAATGAAAAAATACAATATTTCTCAAATTCCGGTTATTGATACCACCGGATTTGTAGGTTCTGTTGACGAGTCTGATTTGTTTAGAAGCTATTTAGAAGATAAAAATATAGCTGATAAACCAATCAAAAGTGTTATGGGAAAATCTTATCCTATCGTAAAATCTTCTACGCCGGTTGATGAAGTTTCAAAATTGATTACCAAAGACAATCATGCTGTATTAGTGGAGTTGGAAAACGGTAAGCACCACATTATTACCAAGCACGATATTATTAGTAACATAAATTAAAAAAGGAATCCTTAGCTAAAAAGTTAAGGATTTTTTTTTATCTTAGCTCCTCGTTATAAGCCATTTTTATTTTATTCGCCATGAAAGAACAATTCCTTCATTATGTTTGGTTATACAAAAAATTTGATTTTAACCAACTCCATACCACTTCCGGTCAGGAAATTATTATTCAACATTCCGGTTATTATACACAACAGGAGGGGCCTGATTTTTTTAATGCTCAACTCATTGTTGATGGTCAAAAATGGGCAGGAAACATTGAAGTACATCTTAAATCTTCTGATTGGTATCTGCATCACCATGAAAATGATAACAACTATAACAATGTAATACTTCATGTTGTTTGGGAACATGACATGGAAGTATTCAGAAAAAATAATGCTTCAATTCCGGTTTTAGAACTTAAACAATATATACCAAGTCAAGTTGTGCATCAATATCAACAATTATTGCAACCTAAAACTTGGATCAATTGTGAGAAAGAAATTCAGTTTATAGATGAATTTACATTGCAAAATTGGATGGAAAGATTGTTTTTTGAACGTCTAGAAAAAAAATCGAACGAAGTTGAATATCTTCTTCAAAAAAATATCTTTAATTGGGAGGCAACTTTTTTCCAATTATTAGCTAAAAGTTTCGGATTGAATACCAATGGTGAAGCATTTTTGACAATGGCTTCAAAAATTCCTTTTGCTATTATTAAAAAAGAACGTTGTGCATTAGAAAATATTGAAGCTCTTTTTTTTGGAGCTACAGGATTATTAGAAGAAGAAAAGGAAGATGTTTATTTTCTTGATTTGAAAAAAAGATGGTATTATCTGAAACACAAATATCAATTAAATGGTCAAGTTTGTCAGCCAGTTCAATTTTTTAAACATCGACCGGATAATTTTCCAACTATTCGATTGGCTCAGTTGGCAAAATTAGTTTTTTTGCATACTCATTTTTTTCAATCGATTATAGAATTAAAATCGGCGAAAGAGATGTATGTATTTTTTGATTGTACTATATCAGATTATTGGCAAACACATTATGTTTTTGATAAGCCACATCCAAAGAAGGCAAAAAAAATCACAAAATCGTTTATAGATTTATTGATTTTGAATTGTGTTTTACCTATACAATTTGCCTTTGCTCATGCAAATGGGAATGTTTTTTCGGATGATTTAATAGCATTAGCATCAGAAATTCCGGCTGAGAAAAACAGCATAATAGAAAAATTTGTGTCATTCGGTTTAGCAATAAACAATAGTTTTCAATCCCAATCCGTTTTGCAGTTGAAGAAAGAATATTGTAACTCAAATAACTGTTTGAATTGTGCAATTGGTCAAAAATTAATTAACTTTACCTCAAAATGATTCAAAATGGATGCTCAAAATAAAACATCAGTATTTTTTCAAAAAATGAAACGCATTTTTGTTAAGTCAATCGTTTTATTTTTATTACTTTTTTTAGGCTATTTTGTATTTATTTTTATTGTGCCCTATTCTGAGGGGTATCGCTCTGGTGAGTTGATTAAATTTAGTAGAAAAGGAATGGTTTTCAAAACTTGGGAAGGGGAATTGAGTCAAGGTATCTCAGGAGCACAAATTTTCTCTTTTTCAGTATCGCCAAAAAAAGAGGAAGTCTTGCAAAAGTTAGAGGATTTACAAGGCAGATATGTTAAACTTCAATATATCGAAAGATATAAAGCTTTTCCATGGTGGGGAGATTCGGCTTATTTTATAATAGATGTAGAAGAAGAATCGTCACCATTTTTAAAACCTAAACAACAAGTTGATTAGTAAATATGATTCATAAAATTCGTCATTTTTTTGAACTACATGGTTTTCATGTTTCTTCTCGATTAGCTGATAGATTAGGTATGAGGGCAACACAAGTAAGGTTGTTTTTTATTTATATTTCATTTGTAACTGTTGGTTTATGGTTTGGAGTATATCTTACACTTGCTTTTTGGTTAAAATTGAAAGACATGATTCATACGAAAAGGAGTTCCGTATTCGATTTGTAAAGAAAAATAGAGTGTAAACTTTTTTTACATTCTTTTTTTTTGCATCTTGCTCATCTAAATATTAATTTTAAATTAACTTCATGAAAAAGTTATTTTCGTTACTAGCTATTTTAATTCCAATTATGTCATTCAGTCAAGAGAAAGGCTTGGATGAAAAAATCAATGATATCATAAAACCTGCCGTTGATGCTATGGCAAGTGTATTCTTTTATAGGCCTTTTGAATCTATAGGTTTTGATATGCCGTTGGTTGTTCTTTGGCTAGTTGTTGGAGCAACTTTTTTTACGCTTTATATGGGTTTTATCAATTTAAAAGGACTTAAACATGCTTTTCAATTGATTCGAGGTGATTATGATAAACCTGGAGATGAGGGTGAAGTTTCTCACTTTCAAGCTTTAGTTACTGCTTTATCCGGAACGGTTGGTTTAGGAAATATTGCCGGAGTTGCTGTGGCCATTTCAATTGGTGGGGCAGGAGCAACATTTTGGATGATTCTTGCCGGTTTTTTAGGGATGTCATCCAAGTTTGTAGAGTGTACTTTAGGTGTAAAATATAGAAAACTAAATGATTTAGGTGAAGTTTCCGGTGGTCCAATGTACTACCTTTCTGAAGGCTTAAGTAAAAAAGGATATGCCGGTTTGGGTAAAGTTTTAGCAATAATTTTTGCTATTCTAGCTGTTGGTGGATCTTTTGGTGGTGGTAATATGTTTCAAGCTAACCAATCTTTTGCTCAATTAGCCAATGTGTTTCCTGTTTTCGTTGGAAATGGATTTTGGTATGGATTAGTCGTAGCATTTTTTGTTGGAATAGTAATTATCGGAGGAATTAAGAAAATTGCAAGTGTTACTGATAAAATTGTACCTTTCATGGTGGGGATTTATGTTATAACTTCTTTAATTATCATTTTTGTAAACATAAGCCATGTTGGTGATGCTTTTGCACAAATTTTCGCTGGTGCTTTTACTGCTGATGGAATTACAGGAGGTGTGATTGGTGTTTTAGTTGTCGGATTTCAGCGAGCTGCGTTTTCTAATGAAGCTGGTGTTGGTTCAGCCGCAATTGCTCACTCTGCGGTAAAAACAGATGAGCCGATAAGTGAAGGAATTGTAGCTCTTTTAGAGCCTTTTGTCGATACAATCGTGGTTTGTACGATGACGGCTTTGGTGTTAATTTTTTCCGGTTTTGCTCAAGATACACAAGGGTTGACAGGCTCAGCTTTAACTTCGGCAGCGTTTAGTAGTGTTTTACCTTGGTTTAAATACATTCTATTAGTAGCCATCATTTTATTTGCATTTTCAACAATGATTTCTTGGTCATATTATGGAATGAAAGCTTGGACCTATCTTTTCGGAAATACAAAAAAAATGGAAAATCTTTACAAGATATTATTCCTTGTTTTTGTTGTTTTGGGTTCATCGGCAAGTTTAGGTGCGGTGATAGATTTTTCAGATATGATGATTTTAGGAATGGCTTTCCCAAATATTCTTGGTTTATATTTCCTGTCTTCAGAAGTTAAAAATGATTTGAAAGATTACTTCAAACGTTTAAAATCAGGAGAAATCAAAAAATACGAATAATTTTTATAGTAGAATAATGAAAAATAAATCCCTTTATCTTTATTCCTCTATTCAAAGAAAAGGGATTTTTTTGTTGCTTTTAGTGATGATATTCACACAAGCTATTTATTATTTTTGGAGTTCAAATACTACCCCTCAAAAAGAGAAAGAAGATCATCAATGGTTAGCTCTTCAATCCTATGTTGATAGTTTAAAACAGGTTAAAGAAGAATATAAACCGATTATTTATCCTTTCAATCCGAATTTTATATCCGATGTAAAAGGATATCGTTTAGGAATGTCAGTTGAAGAATTGGATCGATTATATGCTTTCAGAAAACAAAATAAATATGTCAATTCAGCAAAAGAGTTTCAATCAGTAACCGGAGTTTCGGATAGTTTATTGGCTACTATTTCGCCTTATTTTAAGTTTCCGGATTGGGTAAATCAACCCAAAAAAGAATATGTTAAGATTGAAAATAAAATTTCAAACGTTAAACCCAAAACAAAAATAGATATTAATCTAGCTACACAAGAAGATTTAATAAAAGTTTATGGTATTGGTCCGGCACTTTCCGAAAGAATTCTGAAACAAAGAGAGGTTTTAGGTGGTTTTGTATCAATGGAACAATTAGATTTTGTTTGGGGTTTAAATCCTGATGTTATTGAAAATGTAAACAAAAGTTTTGCTGTAGTTTCCACTTCCGGAATTAAGAAAATAAAAATCAACGATTTGTCTATAAAAGAATTAAGTAAATTTCCTTATTTTAATTATACAATCGCAAAAGAGATTGTTACCTATAGAAGTATGAAAGGTGATATTCAAAATATTGAGGATTTAACAAAAATTAATGGTTTTCCTGTTGAAAAATTAAAATTTATTGCCCTATATTTGGAATTCTAAAAAAATAATTGTTTTAAGAACCAATTTTTAATATGAATTCAAATTACTTTACAGAAGAACATCATTTATTCAGAACTACTTTCAGAGATTTTTTGCAAAAAGAAGTTGTTCCACACATTGAAAAATGGGAGAAAACAGGAACCATTGAACGTTTTATTTGGAAAAAGTTCGGTGATATGGGCTTTTTTGGATTAGTTTATCCTGAAGCGTATGGAGGAATGAACTTGGATTTATTCTATACGGTAATCTTTCTTGAAGAATTACAAAAGATAAAATCTTCCGGTTTTGCTGCAGCCATGTGGGCCCATGCATATTTAGCTATGACACATTTAAATGCTGAAGGAGACGAACGCATTAAACAAGAATATTTATCAGCTAGTATTTCCGGTGATAAAATTGGTGCACTTTGTATTACCGAGCCTTTCGGAGGAAGTGATGTTGCCGGTATGAGAACAACCGCAGTAAAAAAAGAAAATAGATATGTTATAAATGGTTCAAAAACATTTATAACGAATGGTGTATATGCAGATTACTATGTGGTAGCAGCAAAAACACAACCTGAATTGGGTAATAAAGGAATAAGTATTTTTTTAGTGGATACTAAAACCTCTGGAATTTCCGCTACCAAGCTTGATAAATTAGGATGGAGAGCATCCGATACGGCAGAAATTTCATTTGACAATGTTGAAATTCCATTAGAAAATTTAATGGGAGAAGAAGGAAAAGGTTTTCCTTATATTATGCAACATTTTGCTTGGGAACGATTGATTATGGCGGTTAATGCTCATGCTAGAGCAGAATACGCACTTGATTATACCATTGAATATATGGATCAAAGAGAAGCTTTTGGTTCAAAAATCAGTAAATTTCAAGCTTTGCGTCATACATTAGTTGAGCATGCTACAGATGTTGAACATTGTAAAGTTTTTAATTATGCCGCAGTTGACCGCTTAAATCGCGGTGAATATGTCGTTAAAGAAGCAACAATGGCAAAGTTAAAGTCAACAAAAGTAGCAGATGAAACCATTTATAGTTGTCTTCAAATGCTTGGTGGTTATGGTTATATGGAAGAATATCCTTTGGCTCGTTTACTCAGAGATAGTCGATTAGGACCAATAGGTGGAGGAACATCTGAGATTTTAAAAGAGATTTTGTCTAAGATGATAATCGACAATCAGAATTATAAGCCTGCCGTAAAATAATTTGGTTTTTTAATTTATAATTAAAAAATAATATTACTTTTGCACCCACTAAATGAGAGGAGGTGTCCAGATTATGTTAATTATACCAATTAAAGACGGAGAAAATATCGACAGAGCGTTAAAACGTTACAAAAGAAAATTTGACAAAACAGGAACTGTTCGTCAGTTAAGAGCACGTCAAGCTTTCACTAAACCATCTGTTGTTAGAAGAGCACAAGTTCAAAAAGCACAATATATTCAAACATTGAGAGACAGTGTTGAGATGTAATTAGTATTTTTTATACAATTTAAAAACGTTAGTAAGAGAAGTTTTGTAACTTTGAAGCTAACGTTTTTTTATGCAATCAAATTTAAATACTTTTCAGGATTATCTACACATGCAGAAAAACTATTCTTTGCATACTGTCAAAGCATACATGAAAGATTTAGAAGATTTTGAAGCGTTCAACCAACTTCATTTTGAACAAGATTCAATAGATTTTGTAGATTATCCACAAATTAGAAGTTGGATAGTTTCATTAATTGATAACAATTTGTCAACTACATCTGTTAATCGAAAGATTTCTTCCCTAAAATCATATTATAAATTTTTATTGCGAATTAAAGTAATTGAAAAAAGTCCGCTTCTAAAACATAAAGCTTTAAAAACGCCCAAGAAAGTGCAAATTCCCTTTTCTGAGAAAGAAGTAGATTTAGTGCTGAATCAAATTCAATATCCTGATGGATTTGAGGGTTGTAGAGATAAATTAATTATTGATTTGTTTTATACAACAGGTATCAGAAGAGCAGAATTATTGAGTTTAACAGTTCAATCAATTGATTTTTCACAGTCATTGTTAAAAGTAATAGGGAAAAGAAACAAAGAAAGAATTGTCCCATTGTTGCCAATTGTTAAAAATCAATTAGAGAGTTATATTTCACAACGCAATAAAATTCAATTAATTAACGCAGAACAATCACTTTTTGTCACACAAAATGGTGTTAAATTAAATGATACATTTGTATATCGATTAATAAATCACTACTTTAGTAATGTCTCCGAGAAGGTAAAAAAAAGCCCTCATATTTTGCGTCACACGTTTGCAACGCATCTATTAAACAACGGAGCCGATTTGAATTCAGTGAAAGAATTGTTAGGACATTCAAGTTTAGCTTCTACTCAGGTATATACGCACAGTAACCTTGCTGAGTTAAAAAAAATATATTTAGAAGCCCATCCTCGAAATTCAAAATAATTCAATTTGTTTAACTTAAAAATTAAATTATGAAGGTAAATGTTAATGCAGTAAACTTTAATGTGGATAGAAAATTAATTGATTTTATTCAAATAAGACTAGATAAGTTAGAAAAATATTATGACAAAGTTGTGGTTGCTGATGTGTATTTAAAAGTAGAATCTACCAGTGAAAAGGAAAATAAAATAGTTGAAATTAAAATGCATGTTCCCGGAGATGATTTTATGGTAAAAAAACAATGTAAATCGTTTGAAGAAGCAGTTGATTCTTCTGCAGAATCGTTAGAGCGTTTATTGTTAAAAAGAAAAGAAAAAATCAGAACACATTTGTAAAATAAATTTTTTTTCAAAAATGTTTTGATTGACAAATAAAATCTATACATTTGCAGTCCGTTAGAAATAGCGGACTTTTTTTATTGAGTAACGCCGGTGTAGCTCAGCTGGCTAGAGCAGCTGATTTGTAATCAGCAGGTCGTGGGTTCGAGTCCCTCTATCGGCTCAAAGAAAAGTATTTATTGAAAATGTTTTGTAAGAATTTGTTTCTGAAAAAACATCCATGTTCATTAAAAGTTTAAAAAATTGAGGGGAGATACTCAAGCGGCCAACGAGGACGGACTGTAAATCCGTTGGGAAACCTTCGCAGGTTCGAATCCTGCTCTCCCCACATTTTAAACAAATGAATTAAAATTTCCTGCCGGTGTAGCTCAGGGGTAGAGTGCTTCCTTGGTAAGGAAGAGGTCACGGGTTCAAATCCCGTCATTGGCTCAAAATTGTAAGATTTTAACACTATTATATAACTAAGATTAAAAATTAAGTAAAATGGCAAAAGAAAATTTTAATCGTTCCAAACCGCACTTAAATATTGGTACAATTGGACACGTGGATCACGGTAAAACTACATTAACTGCAGCAATTACTAAAGTATTGTCTGAAAAAGGTTTCTGTCAAGCAAAATCGTTTGATCAAATTGATAACGCTCCTGAGGAGAAAGAAAGAGGTATTACTATTAATACTTCACACGTTGAGTATGAAACAGCTAACCGTCACTACGCTCACGTTGACTGTCCAGGTCACGCGGATTACGTTAAGAACATGGTTACTGGTGCTGCTCAAATGGACGGTGCTATCTTAGTAGTTGCTGCTACAGATGGTCCAATGCCACAAACACGTGAGCACATCCTTTTAGGACGTCAGGTAGGTATTCCAAGAATCGTTGTATTCATGAATAAAGTGGATATGGTTGATGATGCTGAGCTTTTAGAGTTAGTTGAAATGGAAATTAGAGATTTATTGTCTTTCTATGAATATGATGGAGATAATGGTCCAGTTATCCAAGGTTCTGCTTTAGGAGGATTAAACGGAGATGCTAAATGGGTTGAAAAAATCATGGAATTAATGGAAGCTGTTGATGCATGGATCGAAGAGCCAGTGCGTGATAATGCTAAACCATTCTTGATGCCTGTTGAAGACGTATTTACAATTACTGGTCGTGGAACTGTTGCTACAGGACGTATCGAAACTGGTGTTGCAAATACTGGAGACCCAGTTGAAATCATCGGTATGGGTGCAGATAAATTGACTTCTACAATTACAGGGGTTGAAATGTTCCGTAAAATCCTTGATAGAGGTGAGGCTGGAGATAACGTAGGTCTTTTATTGAGAGGTATTGACAAAGCTGATATCCGTAGAGGTATGGTAATTTGTAAGCCAGGTTCAGTAAAACCACACGCTAAATTCAAAGCTGAGGTGTATATCTTGAAAAAAGAAGAAGGTGGTCGTCACACGCCATTCCACAACAACTACCGTCCACAGTTCTATGTAAGAACAACTGACGTAACTGGTACAATTTCTTTACCAGCTGGAGTTGAAATGGTTATGCCAGGTGATAACTTAACTATTGATGTAACTTTATTAAGCCCAATCGCCCTTAACATCGGATTACGTTTTGCTATCCGTGAAGGTGGTAGAACAGTTGGTGCTGGTCAGGTAACTGAAATTGTTGAATAATTTAAATAATTAAAAAGCCAGTCGGTATTTTATTATACCGCTGGCTTTTAACAAACGGGTGTAGTTCAAGGGTAGAATAGCGGTCTCCAAAACCGTTGATGGGAGTTCGAATCTCTCCATCCGTGCAAAATGAAATCATAATGACAAAAGTTGTTAATTACATAACAGAAGCTTTCGAAGAATTAAAATCAAATGTAACTTGGTCTCCATGGTCAGAGGTTCAACGTTTGACAATTATTGTAGCTGTTTTTACAGTTGTATTTGCATTAGCTACATGGGGAGTAGATGAAGTTTTTAGAAAAGCAATATCAGGATTTTTTAATTTGATTAAAGGATAAACCAGTTATGGCTGATAGTAGTTTAAAAAAGTGGTATGTTGTAAGAGCTGTAAGTGGTCAGGAAAATAAGGTAAAATCTTATATCGAAACTGAAATCAATCGTCTTAATTTGGGTGATTATATTGCTCAAGTACTTGTGCCTACTGAAAAAGTTGTTCAAGTAAGAGAGGGTAAGAAAATTTCAAAAGAAAAGGTTTACTTTCCTGGTTATGTTATGATTGAAGCTAATTTGATGGGAGAAATTCCTCATATTATAAAATCAATAACGGGTGTAATTGGATTTTTAGGTGAAGTAAAAGGTGGAGATCCTGTTCCGTTAAGAGCATCTGAAGTAAACAGAATGTTAGGTAAAGTTGATGAATTAGCAATCACTTCTGATAATCAAAATATTCCTTTCACTGTTGGTGAAACAATAAAGGTAATTGATGGACCTTTCAACGGATTCAATGGAACTGTTGAAAAAATCAATGAAGAAAAGCGAAAACTTGAAGTAATGGTTAAAATTTTCGGAAGAAAAACACCATTAGAGTTAGGGTTTGTGCAAGTTGAAAAAGTATAATTTGTTACATTATTATAAACCGCATCTTGCTTCCAATTGAGATGTGCTAAATTTTTTAAAACACAATGGCTAAAGAAGTTAGTAAAGTAGTTAAACTACAAGTTAAGGGAGGTGCCGCGAATCCTTCGCCACCGGTTGGACCTGCTTTGGGAGCTGCTGGGGTTAACATCATGGAGTTTTGTAAGCAATTTAATGCTAGAACTCAAGATAAACCCGGCAAAGTTTTACCAGTACAAATTACTGTTTACAAAGACAAATCATTTGACTTTGTTGTAAAAACTCCACCAGCTGCTATCCAATTATTGGATGCAACAAAGCTAAAGTCAGGTTCAGGTCAACCAAATCGTAAAAAAGTAGCTAGCGTTACTTGGGATCAAATTAGAACAATTGCCGAAGACAAAATGGTAGATTTAAATGCATTTACTATTGAGTCTGCTATGAGTATGATAGCCGGTACTGCACGTTCTATGGGTATAACTGTAACAGGAGCTGCTCCTTTTTAATTAAGAGAAAGACATGGCAAAATTGACAAAAAAGCAAAAAGAGGCTGCAGCAAAAATTGAGAAGAACAAATTATACTCTTTAAAAGATGCTTCTGCATTATTAAAAGAAGTTGCTTCTGCAAAATTTGATGAGTCTGTTGATATCGCAGTAAAATTAGGAGTTGATCCTAGAAAAGCGAATCAAATGGTAAGAGGTGTGGTAGCTTTACCACACGGAACTGGTAAAGATGTTAGAGTTCTAGCTCTTGTTACTCCAGATAAAGAAGCTGAAGCTAAAGCTGCTGGTGCAGACCACGTAGGTTTAGATGATTATCTACAAAAAATTAAAGATGGTTGGACAGATGTTGATGTAATCATCACTATGCCTGCTGTAATGGGTAAATTAGGTCCATTAGGTCGTGTTTTAGGACCTAGAGGTTTAATGCCAAACCCTAAAACAGGTACGGTAACGATGGATGTTGCAAAAGCTGTTCAAGAAGTGAAAGCAGGTAAAATCGACTTTAAAGTTGATAAAACCGGTATTGTTCACGCTGGTATTGGAAGAGTTTCTTTCAATGCTGACATGATTGTAGATAATGCTCACGAAATTATTCAAACATTAATCAAAATGAAACCAACTGCAGCAAAAGGTACTTATATCAAGTCTATTCACTTGTCTAGTACTATGAGTCCTGCAATTGCTTTAGATCCTAAAGCAGTTTAATTGGTAGTTAAACAAGTATATTATGACTAGAGAAGAAAAATCAAGAGTTATTGAAGATTTAACTGCACAGTTGGCTGATAGTAATGTAGTTTACATTGCAGATATTTCTAATCTTAATGCTGAAACCACTTCTAATTTAAGAAGAGCTTGTTTCAAAGCCGGTATCCAATTAAATGTTGTAAAAAACACTTTATTGGAAAAAGCAATGGAAGCTTCTTCAAATGATTATGGAGATTTACCTTCAATATTAAAAGGAAATACTTCAATAATGATTGCAGAGAATGGAAACGCTCCTGCAAAAATCATTAAAGAATTCCGTAAAAAATCAGATAAACCAATCTTAAAAGGAGCTTATATTCATCAAGCAGTATTTATTGGTGACAACCAATTAGATGCTCTTGTAGCTCTTAAATCAAAAGAAGAAGTTATCGGAGAAATCATCGGTATTCTTCAATCTCCTGCTAAAAATGTTGTATCTGCACTTAAATCAGGTGGAGGTAAAATTGCAGGAATTGTTAAAACCTTATCGGAAAGATAAGAAACCCGCGAGAACGCACTTAATAAATTATATTTTACAAACTATTTAAATCGATAGAAAAAATGGCAGATTTAAAACAATTCGCAGAACAATTAGTTAACTTAACAGTTAAAGAAGTTAACGAATTAGCAACAATTTTAAAAGATGAGTATGGTATCGAGCCTGCTGCTGCTGCAGTAGTTGCTGGTCCTGCTGTAGGTGGTGGTGAAACTGCTGCTGCTGAAGAGCAAACTGAATTCACAGTAGTATTGAAAGATGCTGGTGCTTCTAAATTAGCTGTAGTTAAAGCTGTTAAAGAATTAACAGGTTTAGGTCTTAAAGAAGCTAAAGATTTAGTTGAT